>CAZMSC010000007.1:0-63022 GCA_964568845.1 uncultured Candidatus Bathyarchaeia archaeon
TTGAAGTCGTTTTAACGGATACGATCATGAGCGACTTGACTAAGCAAACAGCCCTCGCTAGGGAAACTCTTAAAGCGGCTTTGAGGTCTCATATGTAGACTGTTGAAGCGGATAGTCTATGCTGTAATACCGGTGAAAGACCCATGTGAAAGCAAGACGAGACTGTCTAGTATTTTGAACCCTGAGTCTAGGAAGAGGCTGACGTTGCTTATGCTTGAAGATGTGATCTCAACTTTGAAACTCTCTAAAACGTTAACTGGAATAGTCGTCGTAAGCTCTAGTCCAGAGGTTTTAGATTTGGGGAGAAGCTTAGGCTGTGAAACCGTTAGAGAAGAGGCTGGAGGCGTTGGACTCAACAAGGCTGTGGAATTGGGAGTGGAGTATGCTGGGAAACTCGGAGCAGAAGCCGTACTGATACTGCCGGCGGATATACCTATGATAAACCCTGAAGACGTCGAAGGGCTACTTTTGATGGGTTTTAATTTGGAAAAACCCTACGTAGTTGTATCTCCGTCTAAGGATGGAGGGACAAACGCTTTAATGCTAAGTCTCCCTACTCCGATAAACTTCAGGTTTGGACCTGATAGCTATAGGCTACATCTATACGAGGCAGAGAAAACAAGGTCTAATATAGCTGTCTTCCACTCTAGGAGGATGGTGCTGGACGTAGATAATGAGAAAGACGTCCTCCTCTTTTTAAGATATGGGAGAGGTAGAAAATCTTGGACTTATTTAAAGGAGACGTTTAGAGCATCGTGTTGTCGGCTCCCTGTTAGACGTTAACGTTCTAGTTTCAAGCCTTTCTAGCAGAGGTAAACCTTCGGCTGAGGATGGGTAGAAGCCTCCCATATATCAGTTGAGCTGGGAGGAAGGCGATTAAGACTTGAGACGCATTGTACACTCCCGTGAGAGCCAGTATGTAGGCCGCGTTTGAAGTAAACCAATCTATCGTAGGCTGGGGGAATGGAAGTTTAGGTACTATTAGAAGAATGAAGGCTAGGTTTGGGAAAGTCATTAGAACAACTCTTAAAACTACAGCAGAACATACGGCGAGCTTCCACCGCTTCTCTTCGATTAAAGCCAGTCCGGCTAATGTCGACGCTATGCCCAATCCCTTCATAATGGGTCCGAAGAAGGGTATGCCTGTACAACTCATTATAAGCACGCTAAAGCTATCTATGTTTATCGATAGTCCTAATACTACTAAGACCGTTGAGAGCAGTGCGGGTTTGAGTCCAACCGCTAAGTATAGGAGGTATATGACTATTTCAGCGGGGTCGTAGAGTAGGTAGTTTAAAGGTGGAAACGGTAGGAAGTGGCTTACGCCTGTAAGTTCAATAAAATATGCTAGAGCTCCGAATACTGTTGAAAGCGCTACAACACCGCTGGCGCTCTTTAAACGGCTCACAAGGTCTTCTTTTTAGAAGGACTGACTTATATTTTTTACTCAAAATTTAAATTTTACTCAATTTTGAGTAAAATTCTGCCACGGCTTAAGAAGCCATACACCTCTCCCAGTGTCTTTTATGACTTAAAACTATCATTATAATCATCCAACTAATTATTTCATAAAAATAGTTAACAACATTTTAATTCATAAATGATAAGTCTTAGGCTGATGCAAAAAGACTGGATTAAAACTGGGATTAAAGGCTTAGACGAACTTTTACAAGGTGGAGTCGTAGAGGGGTCGACTGTTGCCCTCGTGGGTCCTGTTGGAACGTTGAAGTCTTATATCGGCTATCAATTCCTCTGCGAAGGTTTGAGGAGGAATGAGAAATGCGTATGTATAAATACAAACCAAGATTTAGATACTTTAGACTTCCAGATGAGGGTGAACTTCAACTATAATATGAAACAATACGTAAATATAGGGTTGTTGAGGTTTGTATATTATTCCCCCTTCCTCATAGAGTATCATCCTCCTCCATTGGGAGAACTGCCTACAAGGCCTTCAGACGCCGGAACTATTAGAGATACTATTCAGAAGATAGAAGACGATGTTACTAGAATACTCATATGTACCTTATCTCAGTTCTTCACCATAATAGGGGATGAGCGTCTAGTCATAGACCTAGTTTATAGATTAAAGGCTAAGGCTAAGCGAAATCGCGGTGTAGCGGTTTTCATCCTCGACAGTGGTGTTCAAAGTAGAAATGTTGAAGAAAACGTGAAATCCATCTGCGACTACGTCTTAGAAACTAAAGAGGATCAAACATTGAGGAAAATAAGAATAGTTAAAGCTTTAACAAAGCATAATTTAGAGTGGCATAAACTCAACTTGACGAGCGAAGGCGTACAGGTTGAACCGTTATTTTAACGTGCAACAATAAAGCTCTTTTTTATTTTTGACTTGAATGATTTACAGAGTTTTAGCCATAGATTTTTTCCATACATCCCCCAGACCCGCCTGTACAGCCTCTGCAATATTCATTCACACAGCATTCGCCACTTGGACGGCAAGAAGGATCTATGCAAGTTCTCCATTTAAAATTTAAAAAATTGCTATCAGAAAGACATTCATAGTATTAAAATTGCAATTTAAAAGAGGTTTACATTCAAAAGGGAGTGGACCCGGCGGGATTCGAACCCGCGATCTTGGGCTCCGAAGGCCCATGTCCTGATCCGGGCTAGACGACGGGTCCTACAAAATAGTATTTAGAAGGGGATTAGTTAAGTATTATCTGACTCCAAGGCCTCAGGTATAACATGCGTGCCTTCTGGAACTGCGAGCACCTCGGCACCTCTACTTGTCAAGGAGAACGCTATTTCTAAGGCTTCTTCAGGGCTTGAAGCTGGTATTAACATCATGTTTTCAAGTTCTTGAGCCGTTACACCTTTTGCATAGACGACTATACGACTTTTCGCGAGTATTCTAGCCATTACCTGCGCCTCCCACTGGTCTCTGATAGGTTCATGCTCCTTTATATGTCTAAGTAAAGCTGTTGGGTCTTTAAACTTTGAAACGAGCTGGTAGAAGTGCTCATGTGCCACTCCATCTCTGCATTCGGCTAAAAGCACGATCACACCGTTATTCTTTACTAGAAGCTCACCAACAGCCATGCCTTTAACGGCCTGGTATAGGTTTCTATCAGCTGGGTAGCCTCCACCGCTAACCACAACTATGTCTGCTTTTCTCTCAACCTTGACCTTTACGAAGCGTTCTAGAAACTCTACGGCAGACCTGTGAGTTTTTATAGGATCGCCTGAGAAGCACTTTGAAATCCCCCCTTCGAAGCCTAAGACAACGTTTACAACGGCGTCGAGCTCAGACATGGAAGAGGCTTCGCAAATATCCCTGTAGATTATATTTCTATCTAAAACTCCAAGCCTAGAACCGGGGTGGTTTATCATGGCGTAGGAGTGGTTTCTGTAGATTGTTTCAACGCCTGAAACCCCTGGAAGAATGATCTTCCCACCTCCACTGTATCCTGCGAAGAAGTGGGGTTCCACTGTACCACAGCCAACCCGTAAATCGGCCTCGAAAAGCCTACTGTTAACCCATAGGGGGGTGCCCCAAGACGTCTCACCTAGATATGTCAGCTCATCTACCTTTGAAGCGTCGTGATTTACGACTTCAGCCTCTTCAAAGACTCTCCCACTTAGAAGCTCTTCAAGCTGTTTTTGAGACGCTGGCGCATGTAATCCATTTGCCACGAGAACTGTAAATTCTCTAAACCCTTCTCCTTTGAGCTTTCGAATGAGTGGGGGTAGAACCCTACTTAGCGGGGTGGCCCTAGTATAATCTGTAACTATGAGCAGAGCCTTAGAGCCTTTCTTTATAAATGGTGTCACCGGGTTTTCTAGGCTTCTTAAAACTTCATATTCTCCATCCGCGGAGGATGAGGGCCTAGACGTCTTTAAAACACTTATGAGGCTTCTATCCGGTAGTTCAAGTTCAACGTGTTCTTCACCGTATAGGAAACCGACCTTCAAACACCTCGCCACACATTTAAAAGTTCAGGGTCTATTTAAACATCTCCATACGCTTAAATTGTGTGAAGACTTATCTAGTATAATTGTTCAGTTGATACTGGAGGTGTTTCCTTTTGGATGTTTTTGAAGCGATTAAAAAGAGGAGGAGTATTAGACGTTATAAGAGGGATGCTAAGATTCCGGAAGAGCATCTCCTAAAGATTCTTGAAGCAGCTAGATTGGCGCCCTCCGCTGGCAACCGTCAACCTTGGAGGTTTGTAGTTGTCAAAGACCCTGAGGTTAAACGTAAACTTGCGGAGGCGTGTAACAATCAAACCTTTATAGCAGATGCGCAGGTGGCTATCACAGCGATTGGAGATCCATCGGCCTCACGGTGGTTTGCTCAAGATCCCATGATAGCCGTTGAACACATGGTTTTAGAGGCTACAGAGCTCGGTTATGGAACATGTTGGATAGGCGCATTCAATGAAGATGCTGTTAAGAGGGTTTTAAACATACCTTCCGAGCTTAAAGTCATATGCGTAATTCCAATAGGCGTTCCAGACGAAGAACCACCGGCTAGACCTAGGAAAGCGGTTGAAGAGGTATTCCACCTCGATAAGTATGGAAGCCCGTATAGGGTTAAATAAGTGATGGAGATGAATGTAATATTGGAAAGCCTCGACAAGTATATGCCCACCACTTACAACGCCATGAAGAAGACCGGTTTACTGTTGGGTTCAGCTGGATCTAATGGAAAGCCAAACCTTATGACGATAGGATGGGGGTTGATTGGGATAATATGGGCTAAACCGGTCTTCCTAGCGGCCGTCAGGATAACTAGGTATACGCATAGGCTTTTAGAGGAGAGCGGCGAATTCACAGTGAACGTTCCCACTGAAGATATGGATGAGGCGTGTAGGATTTGTGGAACAACATCTGGTAGGGAGGTTGACAAGTTTAAGGAGACTGGTTTAAAGTGGAAGCGCGGTGAATTCGTCAAAGCACCAGTTGTAGAAGGATGCCCTGTAGTTTATGAGTGTAGAGTCCTCTACAAGGATTCCGTTAAACTTCAAACGCTACCTGAAGACCTAGTTGAGAACATATATCCAAGGAGAGACTGGCACATCCTATACTATGGGGAGATCCTTAAAGTGCATGGGAAAGTTTGAGTAACAGCTCCCAAATTTTATTTTTAATAATGTTTTAGCCCCTCTCATGTATGTTTTATGGGTTTAAAGGGCGCCTTTAAGCCGGGTTGGAGGAACAGCCTCAAGGATTTAAAGGCGTAACGCTTTTTAAGGAGAGAGTAATGTGTGTATGTGCTAAAGGTGAGGCTAAGTGTCGGCTAAAAAACCGTTTTACGTAAGATTTAATGTGCCTAAGGAGCTGGCGGATGCAGCCTATGAGACGATATCCATGGTTAAAGATACTGGTAAAATTAGACGGGGGGTAAATGAAGTCACAAAGTCTGTAGATAGAGGTGTTGCTAAGCTGGTGGTCATAGCTGAGGATGTGGATCCGCCTGAAATCGTAGCGCACCTCCCCCTCTTATGTGAGGAGAGGAAAGTCCCATACATTTACGTGCCGTCTAAAAGGCAGCTCGGCATAGCTAGCGGCATTGAGGTGGCTGCGTCTTCGATAGCTGTAGTAGACCCGGGAGAAGCGAAGGGAGTGTTTGAGGAGCTTATCTCTAAGATTGAAGCTCTTAGAAAAGGTGGAAGTCGATGAGCTCTAAGAGACCTAGAGAAGAGGAGCCTAGCCCAGCCGAGGTTATTCAAATAATAGAGCGGACCGGTGTTACAGGTGAAATAGAGCTTGTTAGAGTCAGGATTCTAGCTGGACGTGAGAAGGGTAGGGTGATATCTAGAAACGTTAAAGGACCTGTTAAAGTGGGCGATGTGGTTCTTCTTAAAGAGACTGAGAGAGAGGCTAAACGTATAAGGTAGTTGCAGAGGGAAATAAGTTATGCTGTCTAGAGCTAGAAAATGCTCCTTCTGCGGCTCGGAAATACCCGTCGGATCGGGGCTTATGTACGTTAAACGAGACGGTACCATACTCTGGTTCTGTTCGAGAAAATGTAGGGTTAGTATGTTGGAGTTTCACAGAGACCCTAGAAAGCTCAAGTGGACGGAATATCACGGGAAGAGGGAGAGGGGAAGTTAAGCTTATATTCAAATCACTAAAAGGTGGTGCCCTCTATGAGGATAGTCGTTTTAGCTGTTCCGGGAGGAGGTAAAACCACTATAATGCGTTACGTTCAGATGAAGAAGCCTGACGTAACTATTGTCAATTTTGGAGACTACATGTTTAAAGTTGCCCAAGAGCTCTACGGTGTTAAAGATAGGGATGAAATGCGTAAGAAGCTACCGCCTGAAGATTACGTTAAGCTTCAGGAGATTGCTGCTAGGGAAATATCCAACATACCCGGAGACGTTTTGATAGATACCCATGCATCTATAAAGATGGGGGGAGGCTATTATCCCGGATTGCCAGATGACGTAGTCAAACTGATGAAGCCGCACTACCTAATACTATTCGAATTCAACCCCGACGTCGTACTGTCTAGACGTATAAAAGACATAGGAGGCGTTAGAACAGGTAGAGACATGGAGGCTCCTGAAGAGATCGAACAGCAACAGCAAGTAAACAGGCTATTCGCAGCGGCTGCTGCAAACGCGGCTAGAGCCGTTTTACGCATAGTCAACCTACGCTTCCCCGAGAAACACCCATATGAGCACGCCGAAGTGGGAGCTGAAGAAATTCTGAAAATCCTTAGAACAGAGTAAGCCATCTACGGCTTTACCAATGGACTTCCAGCGTTTAGAGTAGACCCCGCACTGCTCAACTCCTAGTTTGAGAGGTTCACAAGCCCAGTTAATGCATAGACTATGCTAATGCGTAGGTTTAGGTTTTACTTCAGATTGGACTTTACTCAGGTATTTAAACTCCCTACGCTTCACTTAAGCAATGTTTTATGCACCCCCTCCATTGGGTGGGCAATCCTTTTATAAAACCCTACGGATAAAGCTTAAAAGTCTACATGCTCAATTTAACGTTATGGCTATATTCCTTAGAATACTTCGGGAAGATTGGGCTCGTAGAGTTTTCGAAAATGGAACATACTATACTTCGCTTAGGAGAAAATGGGAGAAGGGTTTAGAATGCCTCTTCATAATGAAGACAGATTTCGGGGACTCAGTGGTGGGCTACGGTATAATAGAAGATTATAAGACTAGGGAGGAGTGGCTTAAAAATGGAGGGGAGAACTTCACAGAGCATCCTTGGAAAACCGTCCTAATATTCGGGAAAACCGTGAAATTTCAAAACCCAGTCCCCATAAAAGAACTTCAACTCGACAAACGTTTGAGAGGCAAATATTTACATGGGCTGAAAGTGGATAGACTCTTAGTGAATAAGATACTTAACTTGTCAAGTTGACGTTGATAGAAATTTTAAAAGATTTATTACTACGTCAATCATTTAGACATATGAAAGTCGTTTGAGGAATTTTAGATTTTAAAGAAATATGCCTATGTTGAAAACATTTACACTGCGTTGGATCACTGGTTCAAATAGCATAGACCAAGCCTATATAAAAATACGCCCTCTTGCATTGCTGACAGCAAAAGTTTTATAAATTATCTAGGGATATTAAGAGTCGGTGAAAGATTGTCAAAGGAGGTTGTCGAGGAGAAGATTCCATGGCACTTTCTGATACCGTTCATGGTTGTCTTAGGAATATTTACAATGGCTATAAACCCTCTAAATCCAACTGGTACTTGGAGGAATCCACCCGGATATTCTGCGGCTATGGGGGTCGTCGTCATATGCTACTCGGCTTTAACAGCCCTACCATTCATATGCTTCTACTTCGCAGGTGCTTTGGGGAAGCTCAGCTTCTTCAAGAAGAGAGTCAACATGACGACTATGACTTGGCTGTACACTACGACGTTATGCCTCTCATTCTACCTCGGTAGACCTACATCCGATACAGCTTGCGCCAGCTACGGCGTCTTCCTAGGTAATAGAATTATGTCTCCAGTTGAAGAGACAACAAGGCTCGTTCCATGGTTTATGGCTCCGTCACCAGAAATCGCTAGGCAATCGCTCTACGGTGGTGTTCCGGTGCCTTGGGCCGACCTAATGCCTATGATGATTTTCTGGAGCACATTTACAATAGTGTACGGTCTTCTGATGGTATCGATTGCCACAATATTTAGAAAGTACTGGATAGACGTTGAGAAGGTCCCATTCCCCCACGTCGGGGCTGCATATGAGCTTCTAGTGAGAACACTACCTGAAAGAAGGGCGAGGTTTTCAGGTCCTTTCTTAATCGGATTCGTACTGGGTATTATCGTTTGGATCCCAACATTCTTAACGGGTCTCTTCCCATGGTTTCCAGACATCTATGGGTGGAGGTGGGAGGCAAACGTATGCGGATACGGCTCTCACTTCGTAAGCACAGGCGAACCATTGGCAGCCCTCGTAGGTATGGCTAGAATTGGGAAGGAGCCGCTGGGTGTAGCTATAGCATACTTTGCACCATTAACGACTCTGTTCAATATGTGGTTCTGGTGGCTTATTCTAGTAATACTATCTCAAGTAGCATACTTCCTTGGATACTATACGGGGCTTCCGACTACACCTGGTTGCGGTAGGGTTTGGTGTGGGGAAATATCTATATCTTACGGTGAGCCTTTTAAGTGGACGGCTGTATTGGTTGGAGGTATATGGGGTTTAACGATATTCCTGTTGATTTTAAGTAGACGGCACATAATAGACACACTTAAGGCCGCTTTTGGAAGAATGGATTCCCCGGCTAAGGTTGAATTTGAAAAAGGTGAACCCATAAGCTATAGAAGTGCATACCTCCTGTTAATAGCGACGTTTATCATAGCCATATTCATACATATTGCATGCGATATGAACCCGATATCTGCGCTACTAACGCCGATAAATATGATCGCGTTGTGGTTTGGCTCTATGAGGCTTTTAGGTTTAGGAGGAATCTACTATCGTAAAACTGATAAGGGCTATGCCTTACACAGACTTCTACTATGGCATCAAGCTCCCGAAGTCGTAGATAGAGACTTCGCCATGTCTGCACACTTTAACACGTGGTTTACAGACGCCCCCGACATGGGCAACCAAGTCGGTGGAAACTTCTTAACGGCTTTCGAAGCCTACAGAATGGCTAGCTTAACAGGAGTAAGCACTAAGAGCGTCTTTAAAGTTCTCGTAGCCTCCATAATAATATATTCACTGGTGACAATACCAACATGGCTATCAATCGCGTACACGTTCGGTATAACCAGAATTCAAGGCACTTGGGGCATGCATGGTTGTAACGCGGTAATGCAGAGGTCTGCAGACCCAGATAGCTGGAACAGCGCTCCGGGTACAGAACCCTGGGTACCTCACTTCGCAGCAGGCTTCATATTCGTAGGGCTTTTAAGCTGGCTACATGCAAGATACATATGGTTCCCGTTTGAGCCTGTAGGCTTCATACTGGGAATAGGTGCTGGCTTCGAATGGGGATTCTGGACTTACGCCCTCATAGCCTGGGCTCTTAAACAGATAACACTCAGAGTGGGAGGGAGTAAGCTATACGAAGAAGTTGGGGCTCCAGTAGCAGGCGGATACATAGCTGGACACATGTTAGCGCTAATACCCGGAATCATAGTAAGCAGATACAGGTTCTTCTTCCCATTCTAAACATCCCATTTTTTATTTTCGTAAGGAAGGCGGAAAGTAGTAATCTACAATATATAGATCTATATAATGAAGCAGACACTATAATAGTCTCGGTAATCCTTCATAGTTGCTTTAAAAGTTTTAAGGCTGCAAGTCTATATACCTCTATGCTATCTAAGTATTCTTCCACGTCTATCCTCTCCGTGTCCGTGTGGCTCAGAGCCGAATCGCCTGGGCCATAGGTCACAGCGTCAATAGGTAAACCCGTTAAAAGGTTCATATCTCCAGTGCCGGTTTTACGGATAAGCTTAGGATACCTTCCCCTAACCTCCTTAACAGACTCTCTTAAAACCTTTAAAAGCATGGAATCCCTATCAACTTCATAAGCGTCACAGTATCCTTCAGACTCAACCTCTAACTGGGCCTCTGGGCGTTTATGCATGAAGTTTTTCATAAGCCTTTGAGAATACTCTACGACTTCTGAGGCTTTAACGCCTGGCGGAATCCTAACATCGACTTTAGCCTCGCAGAAACCTGGTACAACGTTTGGCGTATCTCCACCTCTGATCCAGGTAATCGACGTAGAAACAGCGTAGTATTTGCTTGAAAACGTTTGAGTGGAATAACGTTCATAGATCTCTTTCTTTAAAGACGTGTAAAACTCGTAGAGGTCTTCAACAGCGTTCTCAAAAGCCCATGGCGACCCAGCATGTCCGGGTCTTGTTCTACATCTTATGGAGAGTTGGATTCTACCCCTATAGGCTATGGTTATGGCTTCAACCCCACCCGGCTCGCCTAAGACTACGTAATTAGCCTCAATACCTTTACATAGTACGTGTTTAAAGCCTAAACTAGAGCCTTCTTCATCAACAGTGCATGCAACAATAAGTCTACCATTTAGAGCCTCACTCTTAATGGAGGCTCCTGCAACAACCATAGCTATTAATGCAGATTTAGCATCCACAGCTCCCCTAGCATATATGTACCTTCCCTCCTCCCTATACGGTATGACCCCCGGAACAGTATCCATGTGGCCTACATACATGACCTTAGGTTCACCGACGCCTACAGATCCTAAAACGTTTCCCACGTCATCGACGTATACGTCATCGTATCCTAGTTTTTCCATAGTGTCCATGAGGAAGAGCGCCAGCTCACCCTCATGTAAGGATGGGCTGTAGATCTTTAAAGCGTTCTTAAGTATATCTACCGCTTTAGCCTTCAACTCAAAGCCTATAGACATTTATCAACCTCTATAGACCACTGTTCCAGCCTTACCTTCGATGACGGATGTTATGGGTTTAGGCTTCAGACCGGAAGATATCACAACCCTATCGACACCCATCTCCAAAGCCTCCATGGCAGCGTAGACTTTAGTAATCATACCTGGGCCTATTCTCTTAAGCTTCTCTTTCAATTGGCTAGAGGATATTTCCCTGCAAAGCTCTCCATTGAGTATTAAACCTTCTACGTCCGTTAAAAGTATGAGGTCGTCTGCCTTTAGAGCTCCCGCTACGTAAGAAGCCGCCCTATCTCCATCAACGTTTAAAATCTCATACTCTGAGCCTATGGCTAACGGTGAGATAACAGGTAGGTAGCCTGAGTTTAAAAGGTTTTCCAATAGACCAGCGTTAACGGCTATTATCTTCCCAGTATATCCTCCGGGTATAACCCTCTTCCTACCCTTCTCATCGATTATGACGAGCTTCTTCTTTCTCTCCGCCCTTAGAAGCCCTCCATCTACACCTGAAACCCCCACTGCTGGAAGGCCGAATTCAAGTAGGGTTGAAACTATTTCTTTACTTATCTTGCCAGCCATAACCATAACGTAGATGTCGAGCGTCTCCTTATCAGTATACCTACTTCTAAAGCCGTCTGGAGATGTTATGAAAACCTGCTCCTTACCCATTTTAGAAGCTATGCTTGTAACTTCATCTCCTCCCCCGTGGACTAAGACGAGCTTATGGTTTGAGAAAACCCCTCTAATATCATCTATCAGGTTTACATCTGGGGCTCCGTCTTTAAGAATACTTCCGCCGATTTTAACCACAAGTTTCAAGCGTCAACCCTCAACGTAATATTCTTCAGCCTATTCTCCCCAGTCTTCCCCCTCTATTTCCGCAGGTTTTAGCTCAACTTTACCATTATTTATATAAACTTCATACTCCATACCGCAATCTGGGCATGAGAATATTTCACCTTCTAGAGCGTCATCGGGAATCTTAATCTTACCACCACACTCAGAACACTCTAAAACTATAACCGTACATATCACCTCCCACGGCTCTTCCGAACAGTATGAGCTGTCCTCAGGGGTAGGCTCCATATCTCTATAAACCCGGGGGCTGCAGATTGGTCGAAAACGCTTTTAACGCTGTAAGTGGCAAGATCCTTACTATACAGCGAATACTTAGACATTCTTGAAACAACTCTTAATCCTCCCTTATAAAGCTTCAGCTTAACCCATCCTTCAACAAACCTCTGAGAACTATTGATGAACTCCTCCAAGTCGTGTTTGAGAGGCTCATACCACATTCCGGCATAAACTAGAAGGCTCCATTGTCTATCTACAAGCTCTTTAAAACTCAACTGGCTTGGAGTTAAAACTAGTTTCTCAAGGTCTTTATGTGCTTCTATTATGCAGACTGCCGCCGGGCACTCGTAGACTTCTCTAGTTTTAATCCCTACAACTCTATCCTCGATGTGATCTATCCTACCCACCGCATTTCTCCCAGCAACCTCATTCAACCTAGTCAGGAGTGTGACCCCGTCTAAAACCTCTCCGTTAAGCGAAGTGGGCACACCATTTTCAAAGCCTATAGTCAAATACTCAGCTCTATCAGGGGCCTCCTCTGGATCTATAGTCCACTTGAAGACTTCACTCGGAGGCTCAAGCTCTACATCTTCTAAAGGTCCGCATTCTATGCTTCTACCCCATAGGTTTTGGTCAACGCTGTATATCTTCTCTCTACTAAATGGAATTCCATGTTTCTTAGCATATTCGAGCTCAAACTCCCTGTCTAAACCCCACTCTCTAACTGGAGCTAAAACTTTCAGATTGGGATTTAACGCTTTAACGGTCGCCTCTATTCTAACCTGATCATTGCCTTTACCGGTACATCCATGTGCTACAGCATCGGCTTTAACGGCTTCAGCCACTTCGACAACATTCTTAGCTATCAAGGGTCTGGAGAGGGCGCTACTGAGGGGATATTTACCTTCATATAGTCCATTAGCTTTAATGCTTGGAAAAACGTAGTTCTCCACAAAATCCCTCTTGGCATCTATGAAGAAGTGCTTTACAACGCCGAGCTTGTAAGCCATATCCTCTATGAATTTAAAGTCGCCACCTTGACCCACGTCAACGGTGACGGTATAGACCTCTACGTCATACTTTTCCTGAAGCCATATTATCGACACAGATGTATCTAAGCCTCCAGAGTACGCGAGTACGACCTTATTCAAGCCTCCCCCCTCATTCAAACTCTTCAATCAAATCCAAGCATTAACTTAAGGAAACTCAACTAAAATATAAATTTTACTGAGAATCTTTAATTTTATCCCTTAGATATTCTGAAAATTCTTTAACTCTACCCTTTCTCTCAACATAGATCTTCGTGTCAAGTCTAACTCTGATGCCGAGGCTTAGTAGAAGCTGATAAAACTCGCCACCACTTATTTCAGCGGGTATTTTACGGTCTGCTATCGCCTTACCAAGGGCATTAATTATCGCGTGGGCTTCATATGGATACTGGCTTTTAAGAGCTGATAGAACCCTTAAACCTGAAATGTCTAAGGCGTTTCTAACGATGCTTTCATAGTCTGGGGCTCTATCCTCCTCCGAGGAGTCTTTTAAAGCTTTAGCCATAAGCTTTCGCTGAATTTCTAAATACTTTTTCTTCATCAGTAGGTTTAACTCGCTATCTTCACTCAAGACAATCCCTCCTAAAACAGTAGTAGATACAAGTGTTTAAACATGACTATTTAGACTAAAGAAGCTTTCTCTAATTTGAGAGAAGGAAAGTCCATCGGCGACGGAGTAAAGGTTAAATGTTAAATATTACCCCATTCTGGAGGGGTTGCCTTTGAAGGTAAGCATCGTAGGAGGATCGGGGTTTACTGGGGGAGAACTCTTAAGAATACTTGCAACTCATCCGAACGTAGAAATCAAAATCGTTACCTCTAGGAGGTATGTAGGAGAGTACGTTCACAGAGTTCATCCAAACCTCAGAGGAATACTCGATATTCAATTTACAGACCCCAGTACGTCAAAGGTAGCTGAAGAAAGCGACGTTGTATTCTTATGTACGCCAGCAGGTGTCTCAGCAAAAACAACGCCAGAATTCCTGGAAGCTGGAGTTAAAGTAATCGACTTAAGTCCAGATTTTAGGCTTAAGAATCCTAAAGATTATGAGCGGTGGTATGGCTGGAGGCATCCAAGGCCAGATCTTCTGGAGAAAGCCGTCTACGGTTTACCGGAGCTTCATAGAGAAGAGATCCGGAAAGCCGATTTAGTCGCATGTCCAGGTTGCATGTCAACTGCTGCCATACTAGCTATGGCGCCTTTGGCTAAAGCAAGCTTTGTTAAGCAAAACGTCGTAGTGGTAGATGCCATGATAGGCTCTTCAGGCGCGGGTGCTACGCCTTCTCTTGCAAGTATACACGCTGAACGCTATGGCGTTATAAGACCCTATAAACCAGTTGGGCATAGACATACGAGTGAAATAGAGCAGGAGCTCAGCATGTTAGCTGGTGGAAGTGTTAAAGTTGCATTCTCAGCAAGCTCCGTCAATATAGTGCGGGGGATACTGGTGGTATGCCACTGCTTTACTGAGAAAACTATAACTATCCGAGATCTTTGGAAGATTTATAGACAGTTCTATGGTAATGAGCCTTTCGTAAGACTGGTTAGGGATGTAAAAGGGATATTCAGGTATCCGGATCCAAAACCCATAGTGGGCTCAAACTTCTGCGATGTTGGATTTGAATTAGACCCGTATACGAATAGGGTAGTTGCTTTATCCGCCATAGATAACCTCGTTAAGGGTGCCGTCGGCAATGCTGTTCAGAGCCTAAACATCATCTATGGATTGGATGAAAAAACGGGATTGATGTATCCGGGGGTCCATCCAGTTTAGGAGGAGCAATATTGGATACACAAACGATCATCCAGCTTGAAGAAAAATACATGGTTAACGTTTACTTCAGATACCCGGTAGCTATTGTAGGTGGTAGTGGTGCAATACTGTGGGATGCTGAGGGGAAGCGCTACATAGACTTGATGGGTGGATACGGCGTTGCCATAGTGGGCTATTCCCACCCTAAAGTTGTTGAGGCGCTTAAAGCACAGCTTAATAGACTTACGATATGTCACCCAAGTTTATACAACGACGTTAGAGCATCCCTCTTAGAGAAGCTTGTTGCCATAGCTCCAAGGGGCTTAAACAAGGTTTACCTATGCAATAGCGGAGCTGAAGCTATTGAAGCAGCTATTAAAATGGCTAAAAAGTATACTGGTAGATCTAAACTGGTTTCAACAATGGGAGGCTTCCACGGTAAAACTTTAGGGGCTTTATCATTGACGTGGAATCCCAAGTATAGAGAACCTTTCAAAGATTTTCTGATCAAGGATGTAGAATTCGTGCCATATGGAAACCTTGAGAAAGCTGAAGAGGTGGTTGATGAAAACACCGCCGCATTCATAGTGGAGCCGATTCAAGGTGAAAGCGGTGTGAGGGTTCCGCCAGATGGCTATCTAAAAGGCTTGAGGGATGTATGCGATAGAAGAGGGAGTCTACTTATAATCGATGAGATTCAGACTGGTCTCGGACGGACTGGAGCTATGTGGGCTTGTCAACATTGGAATGTAAAGCCAGATATAATGTGCGTCGCTAAAGGTTTAGCAGGGGGAGTCCCCATGGGAGCAGTCTTAGCGAGAGAAGATGTAGGCGGGAGTCTTAAACTTGGAGAGCATACGAGTACGTTCGGTGGAAACCCCCTCGCGTGTGCGGCAGCCTCAGCCGTAATAGACGTAATAGTCGGTGAAAAACTGCCTGAGAAGGCGGGGAGGCTGGGGGAGACATTTAAACGTGAGTTGGAGAAACTTAAGCAAAGCCACTCATCTGTAAGAGAGGTTAGAGGCTTAGGCTTGATGAGGGCGGCGGAGCTAAAATTCGATGTAAAAGACGTCATCGTTAAAAGTCTTGAGAGCGGTCTTATAACTTTATACTCTGGCAGAAATATCCTGAGGTTTCTACCACCTCTAGTCATAGATGAAGGGCAAATACTAGAGGCTTTAAAAATCCTGGATAACGTGCTCGATACGGTCTCGCCAACCACTCACGGCTAAACTACAGCCTCTTTCTACCATGTTTATATGGCCTGGTTTTATTTACTGACATTTTCACTTTGACCGCGTTTGATATGTCTATTTTAAGGTCTCCACACATGTGGAAGATTCTGATAAGCGTATCCGCCAATTCCTCTTTAAAGGCTTCAGAATCGTCGTCTCTCCAAGCCTCCATAGCTTCAGAAAGCTCGGTTACTATAAGCATTAGATATGTTGGCACGTTATCCCATGTCACGTGAAACCCTTTAGAATTGGCTATCTCAGCGGCTTCTCTTACATATTCTTCAAGAGTTTGCGGGTTTAAAGTCATCGGATATATGTAGCCGTAGAATTCTAATAAACATAGCTTTCAGTTTTCTAGGAAAAACTTCAGCTTAATTTAAATAAATTTTCTACGTCTATAGAACTCTGGATCCGATTGGAGATTCTAATTAAAGATTGCGATTGGATAATTACCCAAGATAAACATAGGAGAGTGTTGAGGAAGACGTCAGTCCTAGTAAAAGACGGGTTGATCGTTGATGTAAGCCGTGATCTGACTGGGGGAGATGTGGTTGTAAATGGTGAAGGTAAGGCTTTGATGCCAGCCCTCATAAATACGCATACGCATCTTTCAATGAGCTTACTTAGAGGTTATGCCGAGGATTTACCGTTGGATAGATGGCTTAAAGAGAAGGTGTGGCCTTTAGAGCGTAAACTTACCGGGCAGCTTTGCTACGTGGGGGCTCTACTTGGATGTCTTGAAATGATAAGGACTGGTACGGCTTGTCTAGTCGACATGTATTATCATGCTGGAATGGTCGCTAAAGCTGTTAAAGAGGCTGGTTTAAGAGGTTTTATAGGTCAAGGCTTGATAGATACAGTGTCAGATGATAGAGCTTCAGATGAAGACTTGAAGAGAAACTTTCTAACGGAAACGTATAAGACAGTTGAAACCATACGAGAGTTGAACGACCCTAAGATCAAACCTATAGTAGCTCCGCATGCTCCTTATACATGCTCCGATGAACTTCTCATGGAAAGTCAAACGATAGCTAAGAAATTCAACATGCTCATTCACATACATCTAGCTGAAACTAGAAGAGAGCAAATGATGTTTCAGAGAAAGTATGGATGTAGCGTTGTCGAGTATCTAGATAAGGTTGGCTTCCTAGATGGAAATGTTTTAGCTGCACACTGCGTTTGGCTGACGAGGAGGGATATTGAAGTTTTAGCGCTTAGAAGGGTTAAGGTTTCCCATTGCCCGATTTCAAACATGAAGCTTGGAGTGGGAGGAGTATCTCCAATCCCAGAGCTCATAGAAGCTGGTGTGTTTGTAAGCCTAGGCACAGATGGACCTGCAAGCAATAATGCACTGGACATGTTTGAAACAATGAAGTTTACAGCTTTACTTCAAAAGCATACCCGTTGGGATCCGAGCGTTGTAAGCGTTCAGCAGGTTCTAGACATGGCTACGGTTAATGCTAGTGAAAGCCTAGGCCTTGGAAATGTCATCGGCCGTATTGAAAAGGGTTTTGAAGCGGATTTAATATTAGTAGATATTAGAAGCCCTAGTCTTCAGCCGATTTACAGCCCGGAGAATTTAATATCAAACCTCATATATGCTGCTAAAGGTTTAAACGTAGATTCCTTACTCGTCCAAGGTAAGCTTCTAATGCTTAATGGGGTCTTTCAAACTCTGGATGAAGAGAAGATCTACAATTTGGTTGAAGACGCTTTGAGAGAGCTTGACATCAAGTCTTCCAATAGTATTCAACATGAAAAATGAAAATTGCGTAATCAACGAGCTATTAGAGTCTGTAAAAACTGTCCTTATCTTCTAAATAAGCCTCATCTACTTTCAGATAGCCGGAGTCTCCCATCCATACAGGTTTAGCCTTTTTGATCCGTAAACGTTTACTGAAGAATGCCGCATCTAAAACAAGCGTTTCATATTCACCCCCCTCTCCTAGAAGGCTAAAATGGTACTTAGAGGCGAGCTGAGTAAACTCTACTATGGAATCAACGTCTAGGATTCTGCCCAACCATTTCTCCGTTAATCCCTCGGCAGCTACGGCTACGATCATTATTAAAAATCCAAGCTCTAGCATCTCTTTCAAAATCCAGTCAGCCCTCTTACCCCACAGCGGTGTAAAGCTTTTAAGGCTAAGCTCTTCGCATATGGAATCTATCAGGTTCTTCTGGTAGACGCTTGCATGAACTCCTGAAATAACGGAATCCACCTGCAACTTTTCAACAGCTTCCTTAAGCACGTAGTAGAGGTCTCTCAAACTTCTATTTACGGAGTCTCCGGTCCTCTTCACAAGAAATGGCTTACCCATAGCTTCAGCTTGAAGCCTCACTAGCTCGACAGCTGGGTAGTGAAAAACCCAAGATTCGAAGCTCTCAGGAATGAGCGTTACAAGGCAAGCTATTTCAAAACCCTGGTTTGCGGAAATCCATAAAGCATACAGACTGTCCTTACCACCTGAAAGGAGAACTGCGCTCTTCAACCCTTACCCTCGAAGCGTTAAAATCTGGGAAGTTTGGCCTCTTTTAGGTTTGCTCCGCAGTATGGGCAGTAGATGGCTCCTGGAGGAATCTTAGCTTTACAATATGGGCAGACGTTTAGAGGCGGTGGTTGCGGTGGAGGTGTCATACGTCTTTTGATGTAGGAGCCGACCACTCCCCCTCCAAATCCTATGCCTAGTTGTATTAGAAAACTTATGATCGATAATAATAGAAGCATCGGTAAACCCAATGACTCTATCTCTGAGATCTCCGGAGGTATCGTTAGCAACCCCATCCCTATTAAAACCGTTTGTATAAGTTGCCTTATCAGTAGAGTGTCTATGACCGCCGTTAAAGCCCCCATTTTACCCCCATCTTTCATAGGCTCTAAGAAGAAGCTTCCAGCGACTAAGCCTCCTAAAAACGGAGAGACTAGGACTATGTCTGAATAACCAGCCGTCAGTAGAATCGTTAGATCTAGAATTGCACATGTAGCAATACCTGAGAGTATAGCTAATCCGGTTCTAGGCTTCATTTCCAAGATTTAGAAGAAAATCGTCGATTTAAGTGTTTAGTTTCTAAGACAATACTTAAACTCTACAGTCGACTAGATTTTGATGGGGTGTTAATCGTCTGATGAAAATCATACAAAACCTTGAAAGCTTGATCTCCAACGGTTTGACAGATGGAGATAGAAGGGCTAGAGCCGTCTGCTTAAACATCCTCGATGAAGTTATGGAGAAGTTGAATCCGGTAGATATGGTAAAGTCAAGCGTTAAGAGGAACGGCTCAATGCTCAGCGTAGGCGATTTAAAGCTGAACCTTGATGATTTTAAACGCATTTATTTAGTTGGCTTCGGTAAAGCCAGCCACCTTATGGCTTTAGCGGTTGAACAGCTAATAGGCGATAAAATTACTAGAGGCTTCATAAATGTGCTCAAAGGTGTGAGATTTAAATCCCTGACCGGTAAGGTTGAATTTATAGAGGCCGGGCATCCAATACCCGATATTAATGGGCAGAGGGGTGCGGAGGAAATCGTAAGAATAGTTTCAGAGGCTTCCGAATACGACCTGGTGATATGTCTTATTTCAGGTGGTGGGTCTGCTATGACACCACTGCCCGCAGATGGTATATCACTCGAGGAAAAACAGCAGGTCACGCAGCTTCTTCTTAAAAGCGGAGCCAATATAAACGAATTTAACGCCGTTAGAAAACATATATCGGCTTTCAAAGGCGGATTGCTGGCCAAATACGCGTATCCAGCTAGAGTTTTAAGTTTAATAATATCCGATGTAGTGGGCGATAGCTTAGACGTCATCTCATCTGGACCTACATCACCGGATACTTCAACTTTTCAAGACGCTTATCATGTGCTTGATAGGTACGGTTTATGGCATCACGTACCGGAATCCGTTAGAAGGCGGATAGAAGCCGGACTGAGGGGAGAAGTAGCGGAGACTCCAAAACCTGGAGATAGAGTGTTTGAAAAAGTCCACAATTTAATAATCGGAAGCAACAGGTTGGCATGTAGGCTAGCCGTTAAAACGGCTAGAAGATTGGGTTTAAATTCCATCATATTATCCTCCGTAGTTGAAGGGGAGGCTAGATACGTGGGAACGGTATACGGCAGTATACTCGTTGAAGAGGCTTTAGAAGACAGCCCCATTAAGAAACCTGCAGCTATAGTAGCTGGTGGTGAGACTACGGTAACGGTTAGAGGGTCTGGGGTTGGAGGTAGAAACCAGGAGCTTGTTCTTTCAGCATCCGTGAAAATACAGAACCTAAAAAACGTCGCAGTAGCATCTATCGGAACAGATGGGGTTGATGGTTTAACCGATGCGGCTGGAGCTGTAGCTGACGGTAAAACTATTCAAAGAGCATCTGAAGAGAACCTAGACCCGAAGGAGTGCCTCGACAATAACGACTCCCATAGGTTTTTTAAGAAGTTAGGCGACCTTATATTTACAGGACCAACTGGTGTCAATCTGATGGATATAACGGTTATGGTGGCATTAAAATAGTTCATGGCTTAGGTGCTCTAAATGTACACTAGTTGCGTAGGAAGCTTTCCAGTAGAATTCTGTAGAGAATCTGTAGAAAAGATTGCGGAAGACATGTATAGCATTGGTTTAACGTATCCCAGCTATCCCCAACTCAGAGACTTCATAAGTATTTTTCTCGACCCTCTATCTTCTAAAGGGCTCATGTATAAAGAAGGTCTAGACTACGTATTTTCGGCTGATAGCGTTGAAGAATTAGAGAATACAGAGATACCTGTACCATTTGAAGCATTATGGTTTGTAGACCATGTTAGAAGATGTGGTTTAAATTTCACGGGCTTAAGAGCTCCCGTGACCGGGGTTTTCACACTAGCTTCAAGAATCTATCCGGCTGGAAGACCGCATTCAATAAGAGAATCTCTGATGAACGATTTGACATTTTTAGAAAGTTTAGCTTCTGCAATATCGAGTTTGATACGTAGACTTGAAGATCTAGGATACAGTCTGATAGTAATTGACGAGCCTATTCTTTCAGTCGTTTATGGAAGTGGGGTGTCGTTGATCAAACATAGGACTGAAGATGTTTTGAGAATATTTGGAAGGCTTGAACCATGCAAGTCCACATTTGGTATACACGTGTGCGGTAGAATTTCACCAGCTTTATCCAGGTTGCTTTTAAAATCCAACTTCACGCTGTTAGACCATGAATTTAAAGATTCCCCGGAGAATTTTAGAAGCTTAAAACCAGACGAACTTAAGGAATCAGGTAAACTTTTATCTGTAGGTTGCGCATCCTCTAGAAATGCTAAGGTTGAGAGTGTTGAAGAAGTTCAAAGCATTCTATCTAAAGCGTTAAACATTTATGGCGATAGAGTCTACATGGCTAAGCCGGACTGCGGATTTAGAGGCTTGAGCGGTATTCTACCTGAGGATAAGGCATATGAAGTTAGCATTATGAAGCTTAAAACGATAGTGGAGGCTGTGAAAAGGCTTAATTAGTCTAAATCCAATTATGCTTAGAGGTGGTTTGAATGGTTAAAGTTTTGGTGGTTTACTATTCGCGTGGGGGGAATACGCGGAAGCTTGCGGAAATGCTTACGACGGCGCTTAGAGAGGAAAACCTAGAAGTCTCTATGAAAACAGTGTCTGATACTAGAGTAGAAGAACTTTTAGATTATGATGGAATAGCCATAGGCTCTCCAACATACTACGGTCAAATGGCGGGAGAGGTTAAAGCGTTTTTAGATGAAACCGTTAGGCTTCACGGTAAACTTGACGGTAAGGTTGGGCTGGCTTTTACAACGGCTGGCGGACATGGAACTGGAGGTGAAACCACCGTATTATCGATCATTTACACAATGTTGATACACGGAATGATCATTCAAGGAGACCCGGAAGATTTACATTATGGAATAGTAGTCAGAGGAATGCCTAAAGATGAAGACTTCGATGTTGTTAAGCTTAAAGCTAGAAAGTTTGCCGGATTGATTAAAAAATTGAAGGTTGAAACTTAACCTCATATTTTTTTAAACATCTGTACATTCATCTGTTAATAGAAATATTTATTAGAGACTTAGTATTATCTTGCTTAGCACCTTCTAAGCGGGTTTTACGCATGAGTACTCAACAGAAAATAAAGTTTGATATATTTCAACATGAGCTCGTACCTAAACATAGCATTTTAACGAAAGATGAGATGGATGATCTTTTAAGAAGATATCATATTGAGAAATATCAACTTCCGAAGATTAGAGCCCGAGACCCAGCTGCTCTACTAATAGGTGCTAAGCCTGGAGATATTGTAAGGATTGTTAGAAGAAGCCCTACAGCCGGATTAGCCGTGTTTTACAGGTTTGTTGTAGGTGGTTGAAATGTATACGCGAGAAGATATGTGGTTTTTGATGAAAGCCTTCTTTCAAGAGAAAGGCTTAGTTAGACAGCATTTAGACTCTTACAATGAATTTGTCGAGAAAGAGTTACAGCAGATTATAGACTCCATAGGTGGTGTAGAAATACCTACCAGTAGCGGTAGCCTATATATAAAGTTTGGTGAAATTAGCGTAGGTGATCCAAGGGTTACAGAGGTCGACGGCTCATCTCATAGTGTCACCCCACTTGAATGCAGACTTAGAAATCTCACTTATGCAGCACCCCTCTTTTTAGAGATGACGCCAATATTTAACGGTAAGACTATAACCACTGATACCATTTACATCGGCGATTTACCGATTATGCTTAAGTCTGAAATCTGTCCTCTAAGTAAAATGACTAGGAGGGAGCTTTTAGAGATAGGTGAAGACCCCGACGACCCTGGTGGCTACTTCATAATAAACGGCTCAGAGAGACTTATTATAGGTCTCGAAGACCTTGCCCCCAACAAGGTCATAGTGGATGTCGACAGAAGCACTTCTAGGTTTGTCTACAGGGCTAAAGTTTTCTCTACAACGGTAGGCTTTAGGACGAGGGTTGAAGTTAAGCTTAAACCTGATGGAGCTATATACGTTTCAATACCGGGTGTACCTGTAGAGCTTCCATTTGTAGTACTTATGAAAGCCCTTGGAGTTGAAAAAGACAGTGAAATTGCAGATATGGTTTCACTAGACCCTGTGATCAGAGAGCAGCTTGAACCGTCATTCGATAAATCCCCTAGAATCGACAACGCTGAGAAGGCTATAGTTTTTATAGGTAATAAGATCGCATACGGTCAAGAGGAGGCGCGTAGAATACAGAGAGCCAATTCAATACTAGATAATAATCTATTTCTACACCTAGGTACGAGCACTGAAGCTAGACCTACCAAAGCCAGATACCTAGCGGAAATAGCTTGTCGGCTTATAGAGCTTAAACTCGGCCTTAGAGCTGAGGATGATAAAGACCATTATGCTAACAAACGTATCAGACTTTCAGGTCCATTGCTTGGAGACCTATTCAGAACAATTTTTCGAGATATGATTAAAGATATGAGTTATCAACTGGAACGTCTATCTGCTAAGAAGCTTGTAAACGAATCTATTAAATTAGCCATCAGGCCAGGCATCCTCACAGAGAGGTTGCAACATGCTATTGCTACAGGCAATTGGGGTAGGAATAGAGTTGGTGTCAGCCAGCTCGTAGATAGGACGAATATACTGTCAACACTTAGCCACTTGCGTAGACTACAATCTCCTTTAAGCAGAAGCCAACCAAACTTTGAAGCCAGAGAACTCCATTCAACACATTTCGGTAGACTATGCCCAGTCGAAACACCAGAAGGGTCAAACTGCGGTCTTGTTAAGAACCTAGCCCTCATGGCTACGATATCAGTATCAGCGGATACAGATCATGTTTGTAAAGTTTTAAAGGATCTAGGATGCATCCCTGTTGAAGACGCAGATAAGGAGGCCCGTATTAGAGGCGTAAAGGTTTACATTAATGGAACACTAAGCTTCTACACTTTGAAGCCGGAGAAGCTTGTAAGAGATTTTATACGATATCGACGTAGAGGACGCGTAAGCATTGAAGTAAATATAGCATATCTTAAGGCTAAGAATGAGGTTCAAGTTAACTGTGACGCAGGTAGATGTAGAAGACCTCTAATAGTCGTTGAAAATGGCTCTCCAATGCTTAAACAAGAGCATTTGAATGCTTTAAAGAGGGGGCTATTAAAGTGGGACGACCTAGTAAAGATGGGCGTCATAGAGTATCTAGACGCCGAAGAAGAGGAGAATGCTTACATAGCTTTAAGACCTGAAGACATTAAACCTGAGACAACTCATTTAGAGATATGTCCCTCTACTATTCTTGGAATATGCGGCTCGATCATACCTTTTGCTGAACACAACCATTCACCTAGAAACAGCTATGAAGCAGCTATGGCTAAACAAGCTATAGGCGTATATGCAACAAACTACTTTCTAAGGATGGATTCTAGAGCACACTTCCTACATTATCCTCAGAAACCTATTGTAGAAACCAAATCTATGGAAGTTATGGGTTTCCACAAAAGACCGACTGGCCAGAATATGGTAGTCGCTATTTTAACAATGGGCGGGTATAACATGGAGGATGCTATAATATTCAATAAACACTCTATAGAGAGGGGTTTGGCAAGGTCCTCATTCTTCCAACTGTATGAGGCCGAATGTTACCAATATATGGGAGGGGAGAAGGACGCCATCGAAATACCGTCAAGTGGGATGAGAGGTTATATGGGTGATGAATACTATAAGGTTTTAGAGGAGGATGGAATAGCCAGTGTTGAAAGTGAGGTTCAAGGTGGTGACGTTTTAATCGGTAGGACAAGCCCACCCAGGTTCATAGAGGAGTATCGGGAATTAGAAGCTAAAGGTCCATCTAGAAGAGATACTTCAGTAGTCTTAAGACCGTCTACAAGGGGGATTGTAGATACAGTTATACTAACTGAAACGTCTCAAGGCAATAAAATAGTTAAAGTGAGGGTCAGAAGCAATAGGATACCTGAAATAGGGGATAAGTTTGCATCCAGACACGGTCAAAAGGGTGTCATAGGGATGATCTATCCCTCTGAAGATATGCCGTTTACGGAAGATGGAGTTGTCCCGGACGTTATAATAAATCCGCACGCTTTTCCATCTAGGATGACTGTAGGTCAACTTCTAGAGTCGTTATTCGGTAAAGCCGCCGCTCTTATGGGTAGACCTGTAGACGGTACTGCATTTCAGGAGGAAAAAATCGAGGATATAGAAGCTGTGTTAAAACGTTATGGTTTTGAACCCACTGGTAGAGAAGTCATGTATAGCGGTTTAACAGGTGAGAAGCTCGAGGCTAAGGTTTACATAGGTCTTGTCTACTATCAGAGGCTTCACCATATGGTCGCCGATAAAATACACGCTAGAGCTAGAGGGCAGGTTCAAATGCTTACAAGACAGCCGACGGAAGGTAGAGCGAGGGGAGGAGGGTTAAGATTTGGTGAAATGGAGAGAGATTGCTTGATAGGTTACGGTGCAGCTATGCTCATTAAAGATAGGATGCTGGAAGAGTCGGATAAGTTTACGGCATACGTTTGTGCTAAATGTGGGCTCTTAGCTTACTATGACTCTAAAACTAATAAACATGTCTGTAGAATTTGTGGAGACGGCACTAAAATTTATCCAGTAGTCATGCCTTACGCATTTAAGTTGCTGCTTCAGGAGCTTATGAGCATGTGCATTGCCCCTAGAATCGTAGTTGAGGAGGGAATTTAAGCATGGTATTAGAAACACATAGAAGTTTAACTGGAATAAAGTTCGGCTTACTTTCACCGCATGAAATTAGAAAAATGTCTGTTGTAGAAATTCGAGCAGCTGATACATATGATGAAGATGGCTTACCAATACCGACCGGTCTTATGGATAATAGGCTTGGCACGTTGGAGCCTAGACAGAGGTGTGCGACATGCGGAAATACCGCAGCGTCATGCCCTGGACATTTTGGACACATAGAGCTTGCGGTCCCCATAATACACGTTGGCTTCGTTAAGTATGTTCAAGAGCTTCTAACAATAACATGCAGAGAATGTGGTAGAATTCTCATTCCAACAGATAAAATTGAAGAGCTTCAGAGTAGGATGGAGCAACTTAAGAAGGTATTCGGAGAAGTTCCAAAGGATTTCTTCGATAGCATTAAGAAGGAGGCTAGAAAAAGGTCAGAGTGTCCCCACTGTGGAAGCACTCAATATCATATAGAGCTCATAAAACCCACGTCATTCTATGAGCATCAGAAAGACGGAGGCGTTACTAGGCTAGATTCAAGCATTATAAGAAGTAGACTTGAAAGGATACCTGACGAAGACCTTAAGCTTCTGGGATACGACCCATCTTTGGCGAGGCCTGAATGGGTGATCCTTCAAGCCCTTCCAGTTCCGCCAGTATACGTCAGACCATCTATAACGCTTGAAACTGGTATAAGGTCTGAGGATGATTTAACCCATAAACTTGTAGATATAATACGTATTAATGAGAGGCTTAAAGAAGCTGTTTCAAGCGGAGCCCCGACGGTTATAAGGGAGGAGCTTTCAGACCTTCTCCAGTACCATGTAACCACCTATATAGATAACGAGACTTCGGGAATCCCACCATCCAGACATAGGTCTGGCAGAGCGCTTAAAACTTTAAGTCAGAGGCTTAAAGGGAAGGAGGGAAGGTTTAGGTTAAACCTCACTGGTAAAAGGGTCGACTTCTCAGCTAGAACAGTCATATCTCCTGACCCGTATCTAAGTATAGATGAAGTGGGTGTCCCAATAGACGTAGCTAAGAAGCTTACGGTTTCTGAACGGGTCACCCCTTGGAATGTAGAAGAGATGAAAAAGCTTGTTATAAACGGCCCTGACAATTATCCCGGAGCGCTCTACGTAACTAGACCCGACGGTAGGAAAATCAGGCTCGACTTCGTAGCTGACAGGAGTAAACTGGCAGATGAACTGCAACCTGGCTACACGGTTGAGCGACATATTAGAGATGGAGATATCGCGTTGTTTAACCGGCAACCATCGCTTCATAGAATATCGATAATGGCGCATAGAGTTAAAATTCTACCTTATAAGACTTTTAGGCTTCACTTAGCTGTGTGCATACCGTATAATGCTGACTTTGACGGGGATGAGATGAACCTTCACATCCCTCAGAGTGAGGAAGCTAGATCAGAAGCCCGTCTACTCATGCAGGTTCAAGATCAGATAATATCTCCCAGATATGGGGCACCTATAATAGGTTCAACGAGGGACTTCCTGACGGCAGCGTACCTCCTCACGCGGAAAGATACATATGTCAATAGGGAGCAACTACATACTCTTCTAGCAGCTATAAGTTACAATGGCGACATCCCTCCGCCTGCTAAAACAGAGCCGGAGCCACTATGGAGCGGTAAACAGGTTTTCAGTCTACTTCTACCGAAAGACTTTAACTACTTTGGAAGAGCAGCCGTATGTAAACATAAACATACATCTCCGGATGAAGACTGCCCCTTAGAAGGTGTGGTTGTTGTTAGAAATGGGCAGTTGATTAAAGGAGTTATAGATAAGAATTCTATAGGGGCTGAGAAAGCGGAAACATTGTATCATAGAATCGTTAGAGACTACGGCACGGCTTTTGCAGCAGACTTCCTCAATAAACTATGTAGGCTACTAAACACATTTATAACGATTAGAGGCTTTAGCTTTTCTCTTGACGAGCTAAACTTACCTGAAAATGTCAGAGAATCTATACGCCAGGTTATAGAAGAGTCTGAAAAGACAGTTCACCAGTTAATTGACGAGTATAAAAAAGGCACATTGAGAAGGATTCCTGGAAAGACTATGGAAGAGTCGCTTGAGATGCTTATAATGAACGAGCTTTCTAAAGCGAGAGACCGTTGTGATGAAATCGCCTCCTCTTCATTGCATTTAGACAACCAAGGTATAGTAATGGTTAGATGTGGGGCTAGAGGGTCTGAGCTTAATATTGGCCATATGACTGCTTGTCTAGGTCAGCAGTCTGTAAGAGGTAGGAGAATTTCATATGGTTATCTTGAAAGAGCCTTACCTCATTTTAAATGGGGCGATCAAAGTCCGAAGGCCAGAGGATTCATAGAGTCGTCTTTCTATATGGGTCTATCTCCTATAGAGTTCTTCTTCCACTCAATGGCGGGTAGAGAAGGTTTAATCGATACAGCCGTTAGAACTCAGCAGAGCGGTTATATGCAGAGGAGGCTTATTCATGCGCTTGAATTCCTGAGGGTTGAATACGATGGAACTGTTAGGACAACCGACGGTGAAATAGTACAGTTTAAGTACGGTGAAGATGGAGTAGACCCGTCCAAGAGCGATCATGGTAAAGCTGTAAATCTCCAACGTCTGTTGGAGAGGATGGGCATCAAAGAAGCTGCCTCCCCTCTAAAACTCAGTGAAATTAATTGGATCTTGGAGAAGTATCGTACTAGACTTACACACTTCTACACTTCCAGCCTTAGAAAGCTGATACATGATAAGCGCTTAACTAGAGAAGATGCAATTAGACTTGTAGAGGCTACTGTAGCGGAACTTGAAAAATCTCAAGTAGACCCCGGAGAAGCCGTTGGAGTTGTAGCGGCTCAATCTATAGGTGAACCTGGTACGCAAATGACCCTCAGGGTATTCCACTTTGCCGGTGTTAGAGAGAGGGATGTAACCTTAGGATTACCAAGGCTTTTGGAAATCGTTGACGCTAGGAAGAATCCATCAACACCGATAATGACGATAAGGCTCGATAAAGAACATCGCGTCGATAAAGATAAAGCTTTAAAGGTAGCTCAATCCCTCACCTATACTACAGTAAGCGACTTGACGGCTAAGGGCGAATACCGAATATATTTGGAGGAAGGGGTTGTTAGGGTTAAAATCGACAGCTCTCTTATGGAGAGTAGAGGGGTGACTACTGAAGATTTAAAGAATTTAACGATTAGCGGTGCCTCGTTGGAGTTTTCAGGTGACGAGCTTATAATTAAGCCCAAGTCCGCTATGGATATTTTAGTGTTAAAAAGGCTTATTAGTAGAGTGATGAAGCTTCCTGTAAAAGGAATGCCTGGGATCAACAGGGTTCAAGTTGTTATGGAAGGAGATGAATGGGTTATCCAAGCCGACGGGTCGAATCTAAATAAAGTCGTTCAGGTTCCAGGTGTAGATCCAACTAGGACATTAACTAACAACATATATGAGATCTATGAAACGCTCGGTGTTGAAGCGGCCAGAAACGCCATCATAAGGGAGGCTAAAGATGTTTTTGAAGGTATAGGTGGTGGCTTAGATCTTGATATTAGACACCTCATGCTTGTGGCAGACGTTATGACAGCCACGGGTAGGATACGTCAAGTAGGTAGACATGGTGTGACTGGAGAAAAATCGAGTGCATTAGCTAAAGCGGCGTTTGAAATAACTGTTTCAAGTATTGTAGATGCTGCACTGAGAGGGGTTGAAGATACTCTTAAAGGCGTTACGGAGAACATCATAGCTGGTCAAGACATGAAGGTTGGAACCGGTATAGTTGACATATATATGACACCAAATCCGCCCTCAAGAGGTGAGTGAAATGGTTGATGTGAATAAAGCTATATATAGTGTAATAAAAACTGGAAAAGTTGTATTTGGTTCTAGGAGATCCCTCAATTTTCTCAAGTTGGGGAAAGCTAAATTGGTGATAGTTGCATCTAATGTTCCAAAAGACTTAAGAGAGGTTATCGATTACTATAGTAAATTAACGTTGATACCGGTTTACACGTACAAGGGTACGAGTATGGATCTGGGACGTGTCTGCGGAAAGTCATTTCCCATAATGGTGATAGCCATTAGAGAGCCGGGCGATTCAAACATAATGGAACTGGTGGAGAAGCATGAAGAGTGATAGTATAAGGCTTACTGCTGAGGAAATGGGGTTGATAAATATAGTTGAAAGTCTAACCGGAGCTAAGTGTAGAGACTGTTTGATAGACTCCAGTAGTGGCAGAGTAACGTTTGTAATGGAAGAAGGTGACCTGAAACTTGTTCTAGGTAGAAGAGGCTCCAATGTGAGGCTTATACGGAGGCTTCTTAAACGTGAGGTAGACTTCTTAGAGTACTCTCCAACTCCTGAAGTTTTCATAGCTAAATCGCTTACACCAGCCAGGGTTAGGGAAGTTAGGATAACGGAGAAGCCTAACGGTGAGAAACTAGCAGTCATAACAGTCGAGCCTAAAGATAAGGGTCTCGCTATAGGTAAAAACGGTAGGGTTATAGAGAGGACTAGAAAGTTGGCTCGAAGATACTTCAACATACATAACATAATAGTTGTATAATCTAACAATTAATCGGCCGGTTGAAAACACTTTACCGGATTTTACGGTAATAGTAGGCGAGGCAGACATTTAAACTTTAAATAGTCGTTATAGTAGTTAGCTATTCGCTATGCCTGGTGAATTTGCTGCTAGATCGCTTGAAAAGAAGAGGAAAAAGTTCAGGTGGAGCTATAGATACTATAAGCGTAAAATGCTTGGCTTAGATATAAAAGCAGACCCACTTGAAGGCGCACCTATGGCTAGGGGTATAGTGCTTGAAAAGGTTGGCGTAGAATCTAAGCAACCTAACTCAGCTATAAGAAAATGCGTTCGCGTCCAGCTTATAAAAAATGGACGGGTTGTGACGGCGTTCCTACCCGGCGATGGCGCTTTAAACTTCGTAGATGAACATGATGAAGCTTTAATTGAAAGTATCGGGGGGACGAGAGGTAGGTCTATGGGCGACATACCAGGTGTCAGGTTTAAAGTTATATCTATTAATGGTGTTCCTCTAAATAGGCTTATAACTGGAAAAGCTCAAAAACCGACTAGGTGATCTTAAGGGGTGGATAAGATGTCTGAAGAAATTAAACTTTTCGGAAAATGGTCGTATGAGGGGGTTGACGTTAAAGATCCAAGTCTTAAGTCGTACATATGTCTTAAACCAGTCCTATATCCTAGGACTGGTGGTCGACATGCACGTAAGCCATTCGCTCGAATAAACACTCCCATTATTGAAAGACTTGCAGATCAACTTATGCGTCCGGGTAGAAACGGCGGTTTAAAAGTGAAGGCTTTAAACATTGTGAAGAATGCATTTGAAATAGTCCACCTTAAGACTGGGGAAAACCCGCTTCAAGTCCTCGTCAGGGCTTTAGAGAATTCTGCTCCCTGCGAAGATATTACACGTGTTGCTTATGGAGGCATAGTGTATCATAGGGCTGTCGACGTAGCACCATCTAGAAGGCTGGATTTAGCTTTAAGATTTCTCGTAGACGGTGCTAGACTTAAAGCCTTTAGCAACCCTAAAACCATAGACGAATGCTTAGCTGATGAGATAATAAACGCAGCTGAAGGCTCACAAGACTCGTATGCAATACAGCGTAAAGATGAACTTGAACGTATAGCATTGGCTTCAAGGTAGTGCTTTTCCATTTGCAGATGAAAAAGTGAATTTGGGTTTTAGGAAAAAGTTGAATAGGTTATTCAAGGATGAGACAAAGGGTTCATAAGGATGAAAGAGTTTATGAACGTTAAGTATTGAGTTTCTGTTGTGAATATGGAAGTCTGTAAAAATGTAGACTGTTGAGGAATAGATTTATTCTACTTAATTCTTTCTAATGGAAGAAGAGCTGTTACGTCCCTTAGACGTCGCTAAGAAGTTTGGAATCTCCATGAAGACACTGTAAAAGTAGCAGAAGTGAGGGATTATAAAGGCTATTGGAGACTCTGGAGTTATGTAGGCAATTCTATAATCATTTTTTGACCCATTGGAATGGGAAAATAAGATGCCAAGCATACTTGAAGTTCAAAGCCCAACTGCATTAAAAACTTCAAAACTCATAAAGGTTGGATTCAAATATGTTGTTGCATTTAATGGGACGTTGCTCCTCAGGAAACACGAGTAAAGTTTAAACTTAAGCTAACAGTAAAGGTTTGAGCTAAAACTTTTTATAACGGATACTTGAGTTAATCTTTAGAAAGGTGGTTATTGTATGAGTCAAAAACCCCATTTAAACTTGGTAGTCTGTGGACATGTAGATCATGGTAAGAGTACCCTGACAGGACATATGCTGTACTTAACTGGTACTATAGATGAAAGAACGATAAAAGAGTATGAAGAGCAGGCTAAAGCCTTAGGTAAGGAGACGTTCAAATACGCTTGGGTTTTAGATACACTTAAAGAGGAAAGGGAAAGAGGGTTAACGATAGACTTAGAGTTCGTTAAATTTGAAACCGATAAATTCTTCTTCACGATCATAGATGCTCCGGGACATAGAGACTTCATTAAAAACATGATTACCGGTGCGAGTCAGGCAGATGCCGCGCTGCTGGTGGTTTCAGCTAAAACTGGCGAGTATGAAACTGGAATACAGCCTGGTGGGCAGGCTAGAGAACACGCATTCCTATTGATGACTTTAGGTGTCCGCCAGTTGGTTGTCGCCATAAATAAGATGGATGATGTCACCGTCAATTGGAGCCAGAAGAGGTTTGAAGAGTGTAAAAACGGAGTAATTAGACTTTTAAAGACAATTGGATATAACGTTGAGAAAACACCGATAGTGCCAGTTTCAGGGTGGACTGGAGACAACATAGTTAAGCCTAGTGAAAAAATGCCGTGGTATAAAGGGCCAACCCTTCTACAGGCTTTAGATGTATTTGAAGTCCCACCTAAACCAGTTGATAAACCTCTGAGAATACCGATTCAAGATGTGTATACAATAACTGGCGTAGGGACTGTCCCAGTGGGGAGGGTTGAGACTGGGATTCTAAAAGAGGGACAGACTGTAGTGTTTATGCCATCTGGCGCTAAGGGTGAAATTAGATCCATTGAGACGCATCACGTTAGAATTAAAGAGGCATATCCTGGCGACAACATAGGCTTTAACGTTAGGGGTGTTTCTAAGACAGATATTAGAAGGGGAGATGTCGCCGGGCCGGTCGATAATCCGCCCACTGTAGCTAAAGAAATCATAGCTAGAATAATAGTGGTCTACCATCCTACTGCCATAGCAGTAGGATATACACCGGTAATGCACATACACACCGCTCACGTCCCATGTAAATTCGTCGAATTGATTAGGAAGATAAATCCAAGGACAGGCGAAACAATTGAAGAGAACCCGTCATTCCTTAGAACGGGTGAATGTGCGATAGTAAAACTGCAACCTCTAAAGCCCGTTGTAGCTGAAGAATACACGGTTATTCCTCAACTTGGTAGATTTGCGATCAGAGACATGGGTACGACGATCGCAGCAGGCATAGTTGAAAAAATAGTTGCAAAAGGACCATAGTGGCTTTAGCTAATCTTCCAATATTTTCTTACCGCTGAAAATTTGGAGGTCTACTGTGTGAAGGTTAAAATCCCCAGGTCTTTTTTAATAATATTTTTGATAGGAGTATCACTGTACTTAAGTTGCGGAGGACTATACGTATTAATTGAAGGGAAAGATGAGAGTATTATAAATCAGCCTTGGATTGTAGTTCAATGGGGTCAATCTCAGAGAATATCTATAACTATTCCTGGGTTAAGAAGTCAAACCTTAGGCGAAGGTTATATCGTAGGCATTATACTCTCAATATCTATATTGGGGCTTTCAATACCCTACCTATGTTTAAAATTTAAAGTGGACGCTAAAACGATGAGAAATGTGATCGTAGTATCTATGATTCTTCTGCTCGCATCTGCATATCTAGTTTTCAGCATATACTTCTCTAAGTATTGGGGTGCACCATGGCCGTGAGTTGCTACTGTTAAAACTTGTGGATTTTACGGTATAGGATTAGAGTAGCCATTGTTTCCAGTTTAATACCTATGAATGTACAAAATGACTAACTTTGTGAATTTTATCTACTCCAATCCCACATTTGAACGGTGTTGGCTTTATAACATGGTGTTAAATTTTCTCTCAATCGATTTCAGCTGGTCAATTCTCAGATTTATCCTCGCGTTTAAATGCATCATATCTTTCCATGTGCTTTAATAAGCGTAAATGAGAAATAGTTGTATACTGGAAGATATGTGGGAGGTGGTTGTGCTGGAATGTAGAGCATCTGTTGATGTAACATCGCCGATTGGAAGGTTTGACAGAAGATGTTATGGGCAATTCATTGAACACTTGGGCGAATGTATATATGGAGGTATATGGGTTGGTGAAGGCTCCAATATACGGAACATAGGAGGATACCGTTTAGATGTTCTAGAGGCAATTAAACGGTTGAACTGTCCCATAGTTAGATGGCCTGGTGGGAACTTCGCCAGCGGATACCATTGGCAGGATGGTATTGGACCTAGAGATCAAAGGTCTAAGCTTTATGATATGGCATGGAGTCAAGATGAGCCCAATACGTTTGGAACGGATGAATTCATAGATTGGTGTAAGCTTGTGGGAACCGAGCCTTGGATAGTCGTAAATGCTGGAAACGGAACACCTGAAGAAGCCGCACAGTGGGTAGAGTACTGCAACTCTAATAGAAACACCTACTACGCACAACTCAGACGCAAATATGGACATGCAGAACCGTATCGTGTTAAAATATGGGGGATAGGAAACGAGCTTTACGGAAGATGGCAGATCGGTTTTTGCGTAGACGGTTTTGAATGCGCGAGGAGAACCGTTGAATTTGCAAATGAGATGAGAGCTGTAGACCCGGAGATAAAGCTCGTAGCGGTTGGATGTGAAGATCCGGAGTGGAACATCGCTATGGTGAAAAACGCAGGGGGATACTTCGACTACCTATCTATCCACATATATGTTAGTGGAGACAAATCCTATAGAGAACTTATAGCCTACAGTTTAGACATAGCGAAAAGGTTGAGAAACACCTATGAGCTTATTCAAACCGTAAGGAAAAAATACAACATTAAACGTGAAATAAAACTGGCTTTTGATGAGTGGAACGTTTGGTATTCGGAGGCAAAACCTCCACTACTTAGACAGGTTACGAGCGTTAAAGACGCCGTTTTTACAGCGGGGGTTTTAAACTCTCTACACAGGTTATGTAATGAAGTTCCCATAGCGGCATTTGCACAAACAGTAAACGTCATCCCATTAATAGTTGCTTCAGAAGACGGAAGGATGGTTTTAACGCCTCAATACTTCGTATTTAAATTGTATGGTGAAAACGTCGGGGATTACGTTCTTCCAACGTTTGTAGATTCACAGCTTTATAAGTCAAGTGAGCTTAACTGCTACGTTCCATTCGTAGACTTCTCAGCGGCGATCGCAGGGGATGGAAAAACCCTATACTTGTACGTAGTCAATAGACATGAAACAGAGCATGCGTACATTCAAACAACTTTCAAGGGTTTCAAGCCCAGTAGGGCATTTATGGAAACAATCGCAGGTGAAAGTGTTGAAGATAAGAATACTCTTGAAAATCCCAATGCTGTAGGAGTTGAAGAAGGCTACGTTAAGATAGAGAATGGCAAAGTTAACCTTGAACTTAAACCGCATTCAGTTAACGTCGTAAAGATTCTGGGTGAAACAAATACGTAGCTTTATAATGGTTACGTAGCGCGTATTGGCTGTAAAAGACTTTGACTTCCTCTACACTATGGTTAAAAATTAAAAGCCCTCTGATGATAGAAATTTACTGATGAAAGCCGTCATTTTAGCTGGCGGGCAGGGTAAACGTTTAAGACCTTTAACAAACGATGTACCTAAGCCTCTGGTGGAGGTTGCTGGTAAACCTATTATAGTCTATCAGATTGAGTGGCTGAAGAAATACGGGATTAGGGAATTCATAGTGACTGTTGGGTATCTTAAGGAGAAGTTTATAGAATCTCTCGGCAGTGGTAGAAAGTATGGAGTACACATATCTTACGTCGTAGAGGAAGAACCCTTAGGCACGGGTGGTGGGCTTAAAAATGCCGCAAGTCTTCTAGACAAGGAGGAGATATTCTACGTTGTCAACGGAGACGTGATAACAGATATAGACCCAACTAAACTCGCAGGTATGCTTGATGAAAATCTAATAGGAGCCATAGCTACAGTACCTCTACCTTCACCATATGGAATAGTCTTCTCAGACAGTAAGGATTATGTCATCCTCTTCCAGGAGAAGCCCCTCATCCGCGAATACTGGATAAATGCAGGATTATACCTATTCAAACCTGAAGTGTTTAAGTATCTACCGGATAGAGGAGACTTGGAGAGGGAGCTGTTTCCAAAACTTGCAGATGCTAGGAAGCTTAAAACCGTAAAATACTACGATTTTACAATTTGGAGAAGTATAGATACCTATAAAGACCTAGAAGAAGCTGAGAAGATGATTTCAAAGAGATTTGTATAGGGCTAATCTAAGATCGTAGCCGTCCACGTCGATAATAATCCATACTTTGTTCGACTACGATTTTGCTGAAGCCGACAGTTTCTTAGAACTTAATGTAATAATACGGTTCTAAAGACGAATTAAAGCTTCCAAGTCAGATGTTTAATTGTTTTTGTTTTAATTGATCACAATGGAATAAATCCTATGAGTCATTTTAAATATATTACCGCTAAATTTTGAAATTCTTTAAAATCTTTATAAGCTTAAATTGAGTATTTATTGATTGAAAAAAATGGAAATAAGAAAAATAGATTTTCGTTTGGGTAGCCAAAGCCTCGCTCTTGAGGTCCCTCCATTTTACTTAAACTTTGAAAAGAGAAGCTTCAGCTCTATTATGACTAGAGGAGGGTCGCAATTTAAATGTAGGAGAGCCCTGTTTTACGTTTACATCTCTAGGGAGAATCAACTCTCCAAACTTTTGCTGATTAAAGCTTTACATCCCTCCCTCTACATTCCACGCTCGCTTAAAGTAAATGAAGAAATAGGAAGAGAAGAGGTCAACGAATTCATAGACTCTGTAAAATACATTGAAAACAAGTGGAAGTACATTGACTCCGGTTTATGGAGGAGGAACTTCAACGGCTGCGGTGTCTACATGGTTTTAATAATAGGTGAGAACCGATGGACAGTACGTCCCATCGTCTCTAAAGAGGGCTTAGAAGGATATGGTGTAGAAATACCAGTAGATGCTAAAAGAGATGAGGGCTTCTTAGAAGAGCTCACGGAAGATGAGAAGAAAGGTTTGGAAGTTCACAAGCATGTTCAGAATAGGCATTTCCACTTCACAGTATTCGGTATTGAAAGATTCATAGAGTTAGTTAAAGAATGGGATTATTACTTCGCCAATAAAGAAGTATGGAAGCAGAGCGTGAGGATAACACACCTTGAATGAGTACGCTCTTAGATTATTTTTAATCTTCTGATACCGAGATGGATTTGTCAGCAGTTTTCTAAATATTAAGATGCGCTTATTGTCTTTAGGGCCTCCTCAGGTTATGAACCAGATGAACGGTTGAAGAAGGTTTTAAAGGTCTTCATAGACCTGGTTAACTTCTACATGAAATTCACGTAAAGCAAGGGATAATGTCTTATATGATACTTTTAAGAGAAACCTATAATAAGTATAAGACTAGCCTCAGATTAATATAGAGTTTTAAGGTACAGATGTGGATTTGAAGAAGACAGAGACATACCATATGGTTTAATATGCTTAAGATGAAGAAGGAAAGGGATTTAACCGCGGTGGCAATAAACCTTTAAGATTTTACCGCGTATACTCTCCTTTGACAAAGTGGTCCTATATGGCTAAGATAGTTTTTATTGGTGCGGGAAGCGTCGTCTTCGCCAGCCGACTACTTACAGACATAGTTTACCATCAAGAGCTTAGGAATTCTACAGTAGCCCTCATGGATATTGACGCTGAGCGTCTTGAATTGATAACTCAGTTTACACGTGTATTAGCTTCTAAATATGCACCTAACCTGAAGATCGAATCTACTCTAAACCGTAGAGAGGCTTTGAAAGACGCCGATTACGTGATAATAATGATTCAAGTTGGAGGGCTTGAAGCCTTCGAATATGATATATACGTTCCGTTAAAATACGGTGTAAATCAGGAGGTTGGTGATACCATTGGCCCTGGGGGAGTTTTCCGAGGTCTTAGGACGATCCCAGTTCTACTAGACATATGCTATGATATGGAGGATTTATGTCCAGGTGCGCTTTTAATCAACTATGCTAATCCCATGGCGATCAACTGCTGGGCTATGAATAAGGCGTCGAAGATTAGAAACGTTGGGCTCTGTCACAGCGTTCAAGGAACGGCTATGCAGTTAGCGGATTATATAAACGTTCCATATGAAGACGTTTACTACTGGGTTGCTGGAATAAACCATCAAGCCTTCTTCCTAGAGTTTAAGTATAAAGGTAAAGATGCGTATCCGCTTCTCTGGAAGGCTATGGAAAAGAAAGAAATCTATGAAAAGGATAGGGTTAGATTTGAGATGATGAAGTATCTAGGCTATTTTATAACGGAGTCGAGTCATCACCTAGGTGAATATGTGCCATATTTTAGAACTACTGAAGAGAGGCGTAAAATGTACTGTGAACCGAGGTGGTTTTACTTAGAGATATGTAAAGAAGCGTGGAAACCGCATTTTGAACATATAAAAAGGCAGGTACGGGGTGAAGTGTCAATAGAGCTTACAAGATCACACGAGTATGGTGTAGACATCATATACTCCATGGAGACTGGTAAGGCGTGTAGGGTAAATGGCAACGTTGGAAATAAATGGTTGATAACGAATCTTCCAAACGGCTGTTGCGTTGAAGTCCCATGTTTAGTCGATAGAGGGGGTCTACATCCATGTCATGTCGGAGACCTACCGCCTCAATGCGCCGCTTTAAACAGAACAAACATAAACGTTCAAGAGCTTGCTGTTAAAGCGGCTTTAGAGAGGGATAGGAATGCGGCTTTACAGGCGATAATGTTTGACCCATTAACATCAGCCATTTTAACGCCTAGGGAAATAGAGAAAATGGTTGATGAAATGTTTAAAGTTGAAGCTAAATGGATTCCTTTTTAAATAAAATTTAATTGCCCTGATGGTTGAACAATAGTGTCTTCCATAAATCTTTCCCCCCATTTTTTTTTAAAGCGATCTAACTTTTACTGTAGAAGTTTAAATGCCTCCTTTCTTCTAGAAAAGTGTTCTCTGTCCTTTCTTCTCTACGGTTTTTCCAACAGCCTTTAAATCCCCCTCTCCATATCCAAAGACGCTGAGAATTCTAAGTATGGCTGGTATAATTTGATTCTCAATGTAATATCCGTAGTCAACATCTTCCGGTTTGACGAGTTGGTACGGCTCAACTCTATCATAAAGCCTACCAGTGCCTTTGACTACAACAATACCGACTTTATCGCCAAGTCCTATATCCCAGCCCATATCTGCAAGCTTTTGAGCGGCTTTCACGTGGGCAGTTTTTACTTTGTAATCTTCCGCCGTCTTTGTCAGAGTTTTCCATATGATGAGTTCTGTAATGGAGACTTTACCCGCTTCAACTTCATTCAACATTTTTCTAGCCTCCTCCAAAGCCTGCTTTGCAGATCCAGTTTCAAGAATTACTCTGATGACTTCGCGCTGAATTTTCTTTGCGACTTCAGGCCAATCTCCTCTTACAGCTTCTAAACCAGTTATATCTATCCTACCATCTGTAAGTAGACCGGCATACCTCTTCTTAGCTTCCGTGAAAATTATCCGTCTGTAGACTGTTTCAGGCTTTATTTCCAACCCGAGTTTTTCAGAGACGTAATTTATGAGTTTTTCAATCTTCTCCCGGTCGTACTTGACGAATATAGAATCTGTATCTCCGTAGATTATGGGAAGCCCTATTTCCGTGGCATGATTCACGGTTTCCATAAGGACTTCCCTACCCCAAGCCGTGGTAGATTCAGCTATGGGCCGCCTATACCATCTTGCACCTATCCAACCGGCATAACCGTACATAGCGTTTGTAATAACCTTTATGGCCTTCTGTCTAGCGTCTAAAACCCTGTATTCGGCCGAATCTGGGCTTAAACCCTTAAGTCTTCTACTGATCTCTGCTCTAGCCTCCAATAGTCTTTTTAAAGCCTCTCTATAGAAGCCGTCGGGTTTTTTAAGAAACTTATGTCCAACCTCAGGGGCTGTGTAAACGTCTTCAAGCCTTGCTTCGGCTTCAGGTTCTACATAGGTGTCTGGAGATACGTTGAATTTCATCATTATACTGGGATACATGGATCTAAAGTCTAGAACCGCTATATTCTCATGTAGCCCTGGCTTAGGCTCTAAAACTATTGCTCCGGCGTAAGACTGGTATGGCTTTTCAACACGTTTAGGTATTAGTTCGCTGAACTTTCTACTACACTTCATAAGATACGATTCAACTCTGAATCCAACAGCCGCCGTACATACGTGATCCAAAGGTATGCAAACTAGGTTTGAAAGTTGACAACCATACTCAATAAATTCCCTGAAGCTCTCCATAATAACTCTACACCTGTCTGATGCGTAGTCTAGTATTCTCCGCCTTCCATCGTGCGACGACCATAATTTTGATACGTCATACTCCTCTATGGGTTCGCCCTCCACTTTAACACCTAGATAGGTGGCGAGGTTCTCCAAGGTCTTAATCTTTATATCTGCTATGTCTTCAGCGTAGTCGTAAAGGTCTAAAGCTATTCTACCAGCTACTGAAATGTGGCCATAAAGGCTTCTATGGGGTTCAGACCCATCCCTACCAACTTTAAGTCTTAAGCCGTTAACTTCAGCCCTCCTAGATAGATAGTCCCAGTCCCTCGCATTTGTACCATAGCCTACTATAATGTCTGGATTGAACTTTTCGATTATATCCATAAACCTTTCGATCAAAGTCCTTTCCAACATATCCTCCGAGTTTAAAACCTCTGCATACCCTTCACTTGTTCTAAAAGCTAGACAGGCAATCTTATCTCTCTCAGGCTTAGGCGAACCTTTAGAAGGTAGTGGGATCATGTAGAAAGCTAAGACTCGGAAAGTCACACTTTTCTGATATTCGATAGCGGTTGGCGGCTTCAAAAGCCTGTACGCATCGTCCACTCTGATGTTCTCCTTATCCGTAGGCTCTACATCGACTGTATGCCATCCACATGGTTGAACGTCATAGTCTAAAAGATAATGCTGAGTATGTCTCAAATCGTCGTCGTAGGTTCCTCCACACCCCTCAAGTTTTGAAACAGCCTCAGCCGTAGAATCCACCTTATCTGGGTCCAAAACGTGGACTTTAAAAGCTTTAACTGGTTTTCCAAAAACTTTAGCTTCTTTCAATTCAAACCCTTTAACGTCTTTAATCGTTCTCAAACGCATTTCCAACAATTCAACGTTTTCAGCAACAGCGTAGAAATACGGCTTCAACGTATCATCGAATAGGATGACGCGCTTCCCGTCGTCTGTTAAACCCCAAAGTCTAACCTCAGCCTCCCCTTCTCGAAAACGGCTGTCAACATCTAAAAGGTAGAACTTTAAACTTGTCAAACTTCCTCAAGTTATACATAAGCTACTTTCTTTTGATAAATTTTTCACAATATCAACCTAGGAGGACTCTAATGTAATCAGCGGTCCCGGCACATGTATCAGCGGCTTTCTCCAAAAACTCTAAGAGGCTCTTCAAAGTCATAAGAACACCAGGTTTAAATTCCTCAGACCCCACAAGCATCTCCATAATCGACACGTACTGTTCATCTATAACGTTTTCAAGCCTATCGACTTCAACAACATAACGCATAACTTCCTCACCTTTGCCGGTCAATTCTTCAATCGCTCTTAAAAGAGCTCTGGTACACAGGACAATATTGTCCACAAGGTTAAGGTAGCTTACCCAGACTTCCCTAGGCACAATTTTCTTTCCTCTTAAGAGAACTAGGAGGCTTCTAGCCGAATCCTTAACATGGTCAGCCATTAAATCCAATCCCTGAACCAAATGTGCGAAGTCTTCTCTAAATTTAGAGGGCTCCTCCTTAGCCAGCCCGATGAGGACTTTCCTCCTAAGCTCATCCACATCCACCTCCATGAGGAAAAGCCTTCCAATACTTTTCTCAGCTTCTGTAAAATCCCCATCTATAATAGCCGTCAAACATCTTCTAAGCTCTACGACGGTTTCAACCGAGCTTTTCATCTGCTTATAAGCGATCTCGATGCTTCTGTTGCGTCTTCTCCTCGTCAACCACTCTTTAAGTAAACCTTTCTCAGCCATTTAAACACCTTTCGCTAACTTCTCCGAAGAATACAGTTTTAAATACTTTCTACCAGCTAATATTAAAATCGCTATAAAAATGACTGTTAAAATTAAGGCGAAAATCAGCAGAATGCCGCCGTAAGGGCCTGCTGCAACACCTATAGGTATTGGCAGGAGTAATATTATAAAGCTTAAACCACTTAGCTCCTCGGATAAAATTGCTAGTATGATCGTGACAAGTATCCCTAGAAAAGCCAAGACGAAGCCTAAAACCATTATCTTAAAACCAGCTCCGCATTTTAACTCTCCTTCAATAGGGCTTTTCTCTACGCATTTTATGCAAAATTCTAAGCTTGGGTTGAAACATGACGTGCATACTCTAGACCCGCAATTTTGACACACATACTTAGCATTACGGATGCCGCAGATCTCGCATTTGACGGTCATATTAAAACACCTGATACGATGATTAAAACCAACGTTAAAACAGTCATCAAAATCAGAAGAACCACTGAATACTTTACAAGGTCCTTATCTCCAAATACTATGGGAAATGGTCCTATTAAAACAGCTCCAGCCGTCTTCACTTTACCCGTCTTCTTCGAGCATTTTAGAAACTCCAGTAGAAATCCTATAAAGATCAAGGCAACTCCAACCATAAATAAGGTCAAACCTACGGCCACTAAACCATCCATCTCAAACTATTAATTTTCTAAACGAAAATTTAAAGCTAGCTACTATATGGGTTAACTTTGAACGTTGTTACATATTTAAACCCTGCTTCTATGAATTTTGAAGCCTCTTTATGGATGAAGCTATTTTACAGTGGAATTGGTCGTTTTTATATTGGAATAGAAGCTTCTCTATCGTTATACACTATTATACTGTTTACGCTCTTATGACTCAGCAGCTCTTTTACATGCATTACGTCTTCAGTCTTATAATGCATCCGTCAACCGCTCATCTTACTACACCAGAAATTACTACAGTAGTAATATTCACACATACTCTAGCGTAAACAGGCTGTGAAGAAGTAGACTAAACCAATTATGGGAGAATTAAGATTAAACGCAGGGAATACCTACCAATAAAGCTAGCTTATGAAGTCCGAGATCTTAGACGTTTCACCCGTAGACTCTAGAATTTCAATACACTTCTTAACGCTGAGCCTCTTAAATTCTAATTTTAAACTATTCAATTTGCCGTAAGCTTCCTTCGTCAAGGAAGGCGCCACCAACACCCCTCTAACTTCCGAACCGCTGGACCTTAATTCTCGAACATAGTTTGAGAGCTGCTCAACTGCATCAACGCCCGCCCTATTCTTCTTAAACTCGACGATAACAATTCCTCCATTTAAATCTAAGCAAAGACAATCTACTAAACCGCTTCCAACTTTCTTCTCCTCTGAAATTACTCTAAGACCTTTTTCGACGATTTCAGGACGTTTAATAAACGCCTTCTTCATTATTTCTTCGCTCGTATAAAGCCTGAATGAAGCGTCATCCCTAAGACCGAGGGGTGCGAGAAACAATACTCTCTTAAAAGTCACTATAATTTTCTCCTCGGGACTCCTTCTATAGGCTTCTACGATTAGGCTTCCACTTTTAATATACGCTCTGTACATGCTTCCGGGAGGTTGCCAGTTCACGGGCTCTAAACCGAAGGGTCTATGTATCACGAGAGCCCCATCGCTTTTAATCACTACTGCTCTATCTCCATAGTCGAGCTCGGAGTGTCCTCTACCGAAGTAGTCGATCCTACATTCCCCTACCGCTATGATCGTTCTCCTATTACTAATCCCGAGTTTAAACGCCTCTAAACTCTCCTCTAAGTTGGGCTTCTCTATCACAATTCTGCTTGACAAGTCCCTATCAATATAAACAATACGTAACTTTTAAATACTGACCTTCAAGGTTAATATGACCTTGAGGACTATGGGTGAGTGTAAAATTAAGCGTTAAAACCGCTAATTCAAATCGTAGAAGCTTAAGTTTAAACGGATGTGATTTTATGCAAGTCGGTCTCCTACCTAAAACATACGAGCCTAAGAAGATCGAGGACGAAGCCTCTAAATTGTGGGCTGAGAACAAGATATATGAGAAGGTTAAAAATCTTTCCGAACACGGTGAGAAATTCTATTTTCTAGACGGGCCACCTTATGTGACAAGCTCCATCCACCTTGGAACTGCTTGGAACAAGATAATCAAAGACAGCGTTCTCCGCTATAGGCGAATGAGGGGGTTTAAGGTTAGAGATAGACCCGGGTTCGACATGCACGGTTTGCCAATAGAGGTCATGGTTGAACGTCTACTAAACATAGGGAGTAAGAGGGAGATAGAAAACCGCATAGGTATTGACCGTTTCGTTGAAGAATGCGAACGGTTTGCGTTGAAAAACCTAAAGATTCTCACAGAGCAGTTTAAAAACCTAGGCGTTTGGATGGATTGGGACAACCCATACATGACGATTAAAGACGAGTATATAGAGGCAATATGGCTTGTGGTTAAAAAGTCTGAAGAACTTGGACTTTTAGAGAATGTTTTAAGAGTTACCCACTGGTGTCCAAGGTGTGAAACGGCTCTAGCCGCGGGATACGAGGTTTCACAAGAGTATAGAGATGTAGAAGACCCATCAATATACGTGAAGCTTCCCTTGGAAGGCAGGGAGAATGAATACCTACTCATATGGACGACTACGCCATGGACCCTCCCAGCAAACATCGCCGTTATGGCCCATCCAAATTACATGTATGTACGGGTCAAAGTCGGCGCAGACATCTACATTCTAGCTAAAGAAAGGGTTAAACCGGTTTTTGAGGAAATTGGAGTTGAATTTGAAATAGTTGAAGAGTTCGAAGGTAAGCGGCTTGAAGGCTTAAAATACAAACACCCGCTTGCTGAAGAGGTCCCTATTCAAAAGGAGTTTGAAAACGCCCACATGGTAGTTTTATCTGAAGAATTCGTACGTTTAACTGAAGGCACGGGTTTAGTTCATTCAGCACCTGGACATGGTGAAGAAGACTTTGAAGTTGGTTTAAGATACAACCTACCAGTATTTTCACCCGTAGACCACTCTGGCAGGTTTACATCTGAAGCTGGTAAATACGTAGGAATGTACATCAAAGAGGCTGATAAGATAATTCTAGAGGATCTTCAGAGGAAGGGGCTCCTCCTCTATAGTGGAACCGTGGTACATAGATACCCACACTGCTGGAGGTGTAAAACCCCGCTACTGCTTAGAGCCACCAAACAGTGGGTTATACGTATGAGTAAGCTTAGAGAAACGCTCATCAAGGAAAATGAGAAAGTTAAATGGGTTCCAGAGTGGGCTGGTAAAAGTAGGTTCGGAAACTGGCTTATAGAGATATCGGATTGGGTCATATCCAGACAGAGGTACTGGGGTGTTCCACTACCCATATGGATATGTGAAAAATGTGGAAAGCGTAGAGTTATCGGGTCTAAGAAGGAGCTTTCAGAAGCCTGCAACGTCGAAGAGGTTAAGTTACATAGACCATGGGTTGATAAATTGGTTCTGAAGTGTAAATGCGGCGGAGATATGCATAGGGTTGCAGACGTCATAGACGTTTGGATGGATTCCGGATCTGCCTCCTGGGCGTCACTAGGATACCCGTCTGATAATAGGGAGTTTAAAGAATGGTATCCAGTAGACTTCATAGTTGAAGGTCACGATCAGACTAGAGGATGGTTCTACTCTCTACTAGCTTGCTCTACGTTGGTATTCAATTCAACACCCTACAAATGCGTCGCAATGCATGGTTTTGTCCTAGATGAAACTGGCAGGGAGATGCATAAATCATGGGGCAATTACATAGCGCCTGAGGAGGTTATAGAAAAGTACGGTAGAGACGTATTGAGGTTTTACGAGCTTCAGCACACCCTATGGGAAGACTTGAGGTTTTCATGGAAAGGTGTAGCCGAGACGTTTTCATTTATGAACATCCTCTGGAACGTTTACGTATTTGCATCTACTTACATGAACCTCGATAGGTTTGATCCATCTAAGTGGAGTATTGAACAGGTTAAAGGCTTCATGTCTCCAGAAGACTTATGGATCCTATCAAAAACTCAACATCTTGTAGAGAAGGTTACAGAGGCTTTTGAAAACTACTATCTGCATAATGCCGTTAAACTACTTAGAGATTTCATGGTTGAAGACGTCAGTAGATGGTATATAAGGCTTATAAGACGTAAGACGTGGATCGAGGAAGAGGCCCCTGAAAAACTCGCATCTTACAGTGCACTATACAACGTTTTAAAGACATTCCTACTGTTATCAGCTCCGATAATACCGTTCACGTGCGAATCAATCTACCAATACGTCTTCAGGTTTGCAGAGCCAAACCAACCTGAAAGCATACATATGCATAAATGGCCTCAATTAGACAAGTCTTGGAGGAACACCGAGCTTGAGGAAGCTATGGATGTTGTCAAAGACATAGTTGAAGCATCAGCTAAGGTTAGACAAGAGGCTGGATTGAAGCTTAGACAACCTTTAAAATGTGTATTTCTGAGAATTCCAGATGAATCAGCAGGTAAACTTAAACCTTTGACGGATGTGTTGAAAGAGCAAGTGAACGTTAAAGAGCTGTTTTTCCTCAAAGCTGGTGAAGATGAAAAACTATGGGTTAAGGTAGCCGAGCCAAATATGAGTGCGATAGGTAGAGAGTTCAGGTCTAAGGCTCCAGCCGTGGCTGAAGCCATCAGAAGAATGTCCAGCGATCAGATCAACGAACTAATCAGCCGTCAAAAATACACACTTAAAGTCGGAGAAGAACTCCTAGACATTAAACCCGACCATGTCTCCGTTAAGTCAGAGTTGGCTGAAGGCTTCGCCTACGCAGAGCTGAAGAATGGAGTATTATACCTAGACGTTAGAATCGATAGGATGCTCCAAGCTGAGGGTTTAAGTAGAGACGTGGTTAGGAGAATTCAGTATATGCGTAAAGAAATGAACCTCCCCGTAGACGCTTACGTAGAGGTTTATGTAAAAGCCTCAAACCAAGAAACGTTAAACCTTCTAGAAGAAACCAGAGCCTACATAGCCGGTGAGGTGAGAGCTAAGAAGTTGATGTTTACGTTAGATGAAATACCTAAAACAGAGTACAGCAAAACCTGGAGCTTAGACGGAGAAGAGCTCTTAATAGGAATAAATAGGCTTCATTCATATTTATAAACAAGGATGATTTTAAATTCTCCAATAAATCGTCGAGTGAGATAATGGATTCTGGAGGATTTAAACCGAAGATTAGAGAGAAGAGGTGGACGCCTGAAAATGAAGCTAAACTTATAGAACTCTGGGAGAAAGAAGAACAGTACAAGTTTAATCCAAACTCCGGCAAAACAATAGTCGTCATAGATACACCTCCTCCCTACGCGTCAGGAAAGTGGCATGTAGGAGGGGCCGCACACTACGCGCAGATAGATATGGTTGCTAGAAGCCTTAGAATGCGAGGCTATGAAGTACTATTCCCCTTCGGAGTGGATAGGAATGGGCTTCCAGTTGAGGTTCAGGTTGAGAAGAAGTACGCTGTGAAGGCGTATGAAATCGATAGAGTGAAGTTTGAAGAACTCTGTCGACAGTTCTTAGACGAGGTTGAAGTTGAACTTCTGAACATAGCTAGACGTTTAGGTTTAAGTTGCGACTTTAAAAACTACTATCAAACGGACAGTTCGGATTACAGGAGGATTACTCAAGCTACTTTCATAGAGCTCTGGCATAGAGGGTTGATTTATGAAGCCGAGTATCCCGTAAACTGGTGTCCATCATGTAGAACATCGATAGCAGATGCTGAAGTTGAGTACGAGGAGAAAGACACCCCGTTTGTATACATGAGGTTTAAAGTTAAAGAGTCCGGTGAAACCATACTTGTTGCTTCTACAAGGCCGGAGCTTCTATGCACTTGTTCAGCCGTAATGTTCAACCCGAAAGATGATAGATACAAGCACTTGGAAGGGAAAACAGCAGTAGTTCCAATATATGGGAGGGAGGTTCCCATAATACCGCATCCCTATGCTAAACCGGAGTTCGGCTCAGGGCTTGTAATGGTTTGCTCCTACGGTGATAAGGCAGACATCCAGTTATTCAGAGAACTTAATTTAAAGCCAGTTATAGCGATAAACCTTGATGGGAGAATGAATGAGAATGCTGGAGATTATATTGGCCTCACGGTTAAAGAGGCCAGAAACAGAATAATCGAAGATCTACGTAGTAGGAATATGCTTGAAAAGGTAGAAAAACTACGTCATAAAACACCCATCTGCTGGAGGTCTAAGGATCCGATCGAATTCGTACTTGTAAGAGAATACTATCTGAAGCAGTTAGACTTCCTAGATGAGATAAGGAAGGTCGTAGATAAAATGAAGTTTTACCCTGAAAGAGGTAGACAGTTGCTTTTAGAATGGGTGAATAGTATTTCAATGGACTGGCCTATTTCAAGGAGAAGGTTTTACGCAACTGAAATACCCATATGGTACTGTAAGAACTGTGGCAGGCCGAGCCTCCCAGAACCCGGAAGATACTATAAGCCTTGGAATGAAAGACCCCCGTTCAGCAAATGTCACTATTGTGGCGGTTCGGAATTCGAAGGAGAGTGGCGGACGTTTGACACATGGATCGACTCAAGTATAAGTCCACTATACATATCGATGTACGGTAGAGACCATAAAATGTTTGAAAAGGTTTTCCAACTCGTCCTTAGACCTCAAGGATATGAAATAATCAGGACATGGCTCTACTATACTATTCTAAGAGTTTACCAGCTCTTAGGGAAGCCTGCTTTCGCATGGGTTAGAATATCTGGAATGGGTTTAGATGAGAAGGGTGAGGCTATGCATAAATCTAAGGGGAACGTTGTTGACCCTGAACCCGTGGTCAAACGTTATGGTGCTGACGCCTTCCGATTCTGGGCTTCTTCAGAGGTCAAACTCGGATCTGATTACAGGTATTCAGATGAGAAGATTAAATCTGCATGGCTTTTCGTGACTAAGCTTTGGAACGTGGCGAGATTTATATCATGTTTCCCCCAAGTCGATAAACCGGATAAACTGGAACCGCTTGACCAGTGGATTCTCGCTGAGGTTAATAGACTTATTGAAGTATGCCTGAAAGACTTTGAAAACCTCGACTTCTTTGAAGCCAGTAACGGCATTAGGTTCTTCCTATGGCATGTTTTAGCGGATCACTATTTAGAGGCCGTTAAACCTAGAGCTTACAATAAAAATGGGGCTTTCAAACCGGAAGCTCAGCGTTCAGCATGGTATACACTTCACGAGGTTCTCAAAACTATATTGAGACTTCTAGCACCTATATGCCCCTTTATAACAGACGAGTTGTGGAGAGAACTCTACGGTGGAAGCATCCACTTAGAGGAGATGCCCGTTAAAAAATCTGTTGACGAGAGGCTCACAAGGCTTACGGAGACGTTGATCGAATTCAACAGCAGTATTTGGAAGCTTAAAAAAAGGCTTAAAATACCCTTAAGCGGTTCATTGAAGGGTACCGTTTATACGTCGAAAGAACTTGAACCCTTCTCTGAAGACTTAAGGTTGATGCATGGTTTGGAAAGACTGAGGTTCACTCCCCCTCCGGCTGAAGCAGAGCAGGTAGGCGGTTCTACTTACTATTCTCCAGTTTAACATGTGCTTTTCCGCTTGTAAGCTTCAAAATTCCGACCCTACTTAAGGTTTTAATGAGCGGTAGTGCCACTATTAATCCTATGACCATTTGGCCGATGTTTACAGGGACTTCTGCTAATGCATAATAGCCCAATACTAGGCTTTCGTAAAGATAGTAGCCCAAAACCATCTCTACTCCTCCAATCAGGATGGAGATCGCGTACATGGTTAAATTATGCTCTACTTTAAAGGAGAATGTAGCCATAGCTAGAAAAACTAGGCAGGCTAAAATCGTCCAGATAACTGTTGAAAGCTCACCTCTGACTATGATGAGTGAGCCCAAGTATGCCTCTGTAACACCACTATATACAGTTGAGCCGACAATTCCGAGAGTTAGACTGATGAGGGCTGGTAGTGTCATGTTCATAGTTTTTAAACTCCAACCTTTTAGTTTAAGCTTCTGAACTAGAAGGCCGACTATGAATCCTTCCACTCCCTTAATCACAAGGGTTCCCGGAGCATAGATATGGTAGCCAAGTATTATATCGGCTAACATGGATCCAACGCCGCCAGCCACGGCCCCTATGAAAGGTCCGAGTAGTATGGCTGTTGTGTAAACCATTACTTCTCCTAGATTGAAATATCCCTTCGTAGCTGGCACGTATACCGAGAAGCTTATGGTGGCTACTGTTGTTAAAGCCGTAAATATGGCAGTTAGACTTACCTTTAAAGACTTTTTAGAGGATAACGTCATTATCCTAGGATATGATATCTACTCAGTATTTAAGTTTTAACTTGAATACTGGAAAACCATATAGTGTTGTAAAAGGCTTATTCTATACCAGGTATGGTTAAACTCGGCTTAACCGCGGATATACACGCACCAAAATACCTTCCACTCCTCAGAGCATCTATTCAACGTTTGAAAAATATAGACCTCATGTTGCTAGCTGGAGATTTGGTCTACAGGAATACGTATGATCAGCTTCCTGAGCTTGTAAAGGTCATTAGAGAGTTTTCCCAAGCATCTATAATTGCCTGTTTCGGTAATGAGGAGTGGGAAGGCTATGAAGATAAGTATAAAGAAGTTGGAGAGATTACCTGGCTTAACGATGAAAGCTTAACTGTAGACATTGAAGGATTGAGGGTTCGTTTAATAGGTTCGAGAGGCGTACTAGACCGTCCAACCTTCTGGCAGAGGACACATATTAGAGATATACGTCGACGTTATGATGCAAGGCTTTCAAAAATCAATAGGATGCTTAGGGAGGTTAAGGGAGATTACGTCGTCGTTATAACCCATTATGCTCCAACCTATACAACACTTGAAGGTGAAGTTGAAAATGCCTGGCCTGAGATGGGCTGTAAGAGATTGGAGAGTATTATAAGGGAAACCAACCCGCTTCTATGGATTCACGGTCATGCCCACAAATCCACTAAGCCTGAAACTTGGGTTGGTTTTACGTACGTCTTAAACGTTTCACTTCCAGCTAGAGGCGAAATAGTAGTTTTAGATCTTGAGGAGGTTAAAAGCGAAAGACTTAAGAGAGCTTGGGGTTCTTAAGTTGAGGGGTAGCTATGTCGGATAAGGTAACAATATCCCTCATAAAAGCAGACGTAGGCTCCCTAGCTGGACACCACATAGTCTACCGAGAGCAGATAGAACTTGCTAGGAAGAAATTGCAGGAAGCTAAGGAGAAAGGGCTTCTAATCGACTACTACGTATTTAACGCTGGCGACGACCTCGAGCTTTTGATGACGCATAGGGAAGGGGAGAGTAGCCCTAAGATACACGGTTTAGCTTGGGATACTTTTAAAGAAGTTACTGAGAAGGTTTCTAGACCTCTTAAGCTTTATGCAGCTGGTCAAGACCTCCTCGTAGAAGCGTTTTCAGGAAACGTTAAAGGCATGGGTCCTGGAGTAGCGGAAATGGAGATAGAGGAGCGTAGAAGTGAGCCTATAGTTGTTTTTGCCGCTGATAAGACTGAGCCTGGCGCTTGGAACCTAATACTATACAAGATTTTCGCGGATCCTTGGAATACCGCAGGTCTCATACTAGACCCTGTCATGCACGACGGCTTCACGTTCAGAGTTATGGACGTTCAGAAGGGTGAGTGCATAGACCTATCTACTCCAAGTGAAATCTACAGTCTACTGGCCCTCATAGGTACAACAGGTAGATACGTTATCGAGAGGATCTGGAGGAATTCAGATAAATTGATAGCCGCGGTCGCCAGCGTTACAAGGCTCTCTCTAATAGCTGGTAGGTATGTAGGTAAAGACGACCCAGTTTGCATCGTGAGATGTCAACATGGACTCCCGGCAGTCGGCGAAGCTCTAGCACCATTCTTCACACCCCACTTCGTAGCTGGTTGGATGAGGGGGTCGCATTATGGCCCTCTAATGCCCGTAGGCTTAAAAGACAGCAGATGCTCATTCTTCGATGGACCGCCTAGAGTAGTAGCTTTAGGCTTTCAGCTTTCAGCCGGAAAGCTTGTAGGGCCAGCTGATCTGTTTGAAGACGCAGCCTTCGACCACGCCAGAAGAACAGCTCTACAGATGGCTGAATTGATCAGGAGAAACGGACCAATAGCTCCAGCAATACTTGGAATGGAAGAACTAGAGTATACTGGTATCGTTGAGACTTTAAAGAAGCTTCAAAGCAGATTCTTTAAAGTATAAACTCCCTTCTCTCCCATTTTTTTAATTTTAAAAGATTTAAATGTATTAAATATCATTAGCTCTCAGTATTTTTAGTCTTATATAGTTTATTAGATTAATCTATTTAAAAAAATAGTCAGTTAACCTTAAAAATAGAGTCTTGACAAAAATTAACCTCGGTCAAAAGGTAGCGTCGTCTAAAGTCGAAAGGTCCCGCTCAACGGAGATTGTTACGTCCCTTTAACCCGCCCTTCGGGGTGGTTTAAAGGTACGTAATAAATCCCAGCGAGCGAGGCTAAGTAGATAGGTCGTGCGGGGTGTTTCCAAGTCGAAAGGCTTGGAAACGGGCTAACCGCAAGGTTAGCTTAAACCTGCAGAAATGACGTCCATAACCACCCCTCGGGTTGGTTATGGAAGGTGGGAGGATCGGCCTCTCTCCGCTACCTGACAAGCGACATTTTCTAAACTCTATATATCAGAATGCTCCGTTGCCCTTTATCTGTTAAAAACCATTTAACGGGTCTACCTTTACGTTTAATGACAACCCCCTCTTTCTCCAGGTTCTTAATCTGTTTGAATAACGTCTGATAGCTTATACCCGTGGTTTTCGAGACCTCTTCTATGCTTGTGCATCCGCTTTTAAGGGCTTTTATTATTAAGGTTCTGGTTTTAAGTCCTCTATTCACATTCCGTATTACCGTTAAATGGGATTGCGGTTCATACTCCATTTTAAATAACTTCTATGCTTTGGAAATTTAAATGTCTATTTTTTGTGACTCTATGAAGGTCTTAACCCAGGCTTCTTCACAACCATGATACTCTTTTAAAACCCTTCCTCAGAAGGGAAGTCTAAAAGTTTAACTTTATCGACGGGGATCCTCCCCCTGCGAAACTGGTGGTAGTTCACTGAAGCCCCTCACAATTGCCGTTTAAACTATAGCTTTTTATCCTCCCGCATATTGAGTCTTTCACCTATCAAACACAACCGTCTGCGGCGAACTTGTTAAACCTTTTTAAACTTCTATCTTTAGAATTCTTTTGAAGAAGACTTCCAGAGGTTTGGATTAGCCTATGTCTGAAAGACTCATCGATGGGGATATCGTTAAGACAGAGGACGGATTCATCTTCTACGTTTTCGGCTATGAACACCCTGAGGATCGCTATATAACGTATTTAAAGTATGTGCCTGAGCGTTTTAAAAGCCTCTTTAAAATCGAGTTTCTACCGTGGGTTTGGAGGCTTGAGGAAGAAATATACGTAAGACCAGTTAACCTGTACAGTCCTGAGAATATTCAGGAGATTGTAAGGGTTTTCAATGAGCGCTTCCCAAAATACGTATATGAATGTCCATACAATTCTAAAGTTTTAATATCTGTCCCTAGAGACATGGTGAGGTATACCTTTAAACCAGGGGAAGCGTTCTCCAGGCTTATGAGTAAAACCAACCGCCTTCCAGTGGAGAATGTAGCCGTTGAATGGATTAAGCTGATTTCTTCTGAGGCTGATGTTGATTTAAAAAGCTTCGGTATACACGGCTCTCTATGTCTAGGTATGACATCTGAAAAACCCGATGTAGACGTTGTCATATATGGTGGGTTAAACTTCAGAAAGGTGAGAAATACCGTGAGTAAATTAGTCTCTAAGGGCATTATAAAGTACATGTACGAGAACGAGTTCGATAAGTTTAGGAAGAATAAACTCTCCTACAAGGGTTTTAAAGTAGTCTTCAACGCCGTCAGGAAGCCTGATGAAATAAGAGATTTTTACGGTGCCTACAGGAGAATGCCTATAAAGACCGTGAAGTTTAGATGTATGGTTGAATCCGCTGAAGAGTCTTTCTTCAGACCAGCGATATATAGTATTTCAGAGTACAGGGCTGTCAACGAAGAGTCTAGGCTTCCCCCTGAGATGAGGCCTAGAGAAGTCGTTGTTATGGATAGCACATATAGAGGCTTAGCATATGAGGGTGATCTGCTTGAAGTTCAGGGGCTGTTAGAACGTGAAGTATCCACTTCAAGCAACGTTGAGAAATATAGAGTTGTAGTAGGCTCCGGTAGACCGGGTGAATACGTTCAAGTTAGGAAGCTGTACTAGAATGAGATTGAGAGATAGAGACTACATAGTAGGTTTAAACGGTCTGATATTTAGAGTCTTGGGGTATTCTCATCCATCAGATGGATACGTGTGCGACCTTGAATACGTCCCCTCAAGCCTATACCGTTCTAATAACGCTAGAGCTCCAAGAGGATATGGCACTATATCCCATTACAAGCTTTACGGTGACGAGCCGTTTAAACTCATAAACGGTTGTTTTCCAGAATACAGGGTCTACTACAGGCCTTTAAATACATATCTACCGGGTGTTCCAGCAAACCTCATAGGCGAGGTTAAACTTCCAAGAGGCGGTTTGACGAGGCTCATCAGCTCTTTAAGGGATGGGCTTTCAATAGCTCTAGAGAATCTCATCGGTATGGTTTTAGAGTCTTCGAAGTTGAGTCTAGGAGATTTCGGGGTCTTCGGCTCTCTACTCTTAAACTTCTATCATCCAGACTTCTCAGACTTCGACCTTATCGTTTACGGGTCTGAGAATTTGAGGGAGCTTAGAGATTGTTTAAGTGCACTCTACGATGGGCGTTTCCTTAGAAATGAGTTTGAATTCCCGTCTGAAGACTCACGTCTTAAATGGAAGTTTAAAAACTACCCTTACAGACTATTTATTCTTCATCAGAAGAGGAAGCTGATATATGCCATTTATAAGCCATCCGGCTTCAGACCGGTTAAAGTAGAGTTTGAACCTGTTAAGGGTTATGGAGAAATAGTGGATGAATACGGCTCTATAAAAAGCATCGTTAGGTTAGGGTGGTTTAAGGCTTTTGCAACAATACTCGACGATTCTGAGGCGGCGTTTATGCCATCCATATACAAAGTTGAGGTTGAGAGTGTTGTAGAAGGATTCAAAGTAGATGATGTAAGACGTATAGTATCCTATGTGGAAGAATATAGGCTTCAAGCCTTCAAAGATGAACGGGTATACGTTGAAGGATGGCTTGAGAAAGTTGAAACCTCAACCGGGGCCTTCCATCAGATAGCCTTAACGTATGGTCCAAGATACTATGAGCAGACGTTATACTCCCTAGACCTGCTTTCATCTCCCTATTCCTGAAACCAAATCTAGATGAAGCGCTTAGAATTTAGAATTAACCGGTTTACATAATAGAAAAGGTTTTCAGGCCGATCATGGTAGTTCATTATGAGTTGAGTCATGGTGTTATACTTCGCTACCAGGAATGAGGGGAAGTTTAAAGAAGCTAAACTTGTCTTTGAAAGTCTAGACTTAGAGTTGACTATGTTGAATGCCGATAAGGTTGAAATACAGTCTGACAGCTTGGAAGACATAGCATCCTATGCTGCTAGAGAATTAGCTGAACGTTTGGGTTTAGAGGTGATAGTGGAAGATGCTGGTTTATTCATAAGAAGTCTTAACGGTTTTCCAGGTCCCTATTCGGCTTACACGTATAAAACGATAGGTTTAAGCGGGATCCTCAAGCTTATGGAAAGTTTAAGCGATAGATATGCGTACTTCCTATCAGTCGTAGCGTATGCGAAGCCTGGAAAGCCTGTTAGGGTCTTTCATGGCCGAGTGGAAGGGCTGATAACTTATACGCCTAGAGGCCTTGGAGGGTTTGGCTTTGATCCGATATTCCAACCGTTGGAGGGGGATGGAAGGACATTTGCCGAAATGACGAGTGAAGAGAAGAACGTGCTCTCTCATAGGGCTAGGGCCTTCAGAAAACTGGCACTATGGATTAGAGAGAACCGGGTTTGAATCCTGTATCATAGGTGTGATTTTACAGTGGGAGGGTCAGCTTTCTAAGAACTCTAGAAGCTTATCTGCGAAACTATTGTCGAGCTTTTCGTATTTCTCTGTTGAGCCTATGTCGTACCATGAGGCGTTGGTTTCATACGCGTATACAACTCCTCTAGCCGTTAATTCGGGAATTAAATGGCCCATTAAGTCGTACTCCTCATTGACGTATTTTTTGGAGACTTCAGCCATAATGTTGAAAACCTCCCGTCTGATCATTAGGATTCCGATGCAGACTGGCACGTTGATTAGCGGCTTCTCCTCAAATTTGATTATTCTCGACCCCTCTATGTAGGCTACTCCCACAGGGATTCTATACCCTCTTGAAACGGCTATTGTAGCTGTGGACTTTAAATTTTCATGGTAGTTTACGAAGTCTCTAATGTTAATATCTGTCAGTATATCTCCATAGTACACTAGGGTGTTTTCAAATTTGCTGAAATAGCCCTGTTCGTAGGCATTCAGCATCGCCCAGCCAGTTCCTCTAAACCCCTTTCTATCGAGGACGTAGTTTATCTTCACATTGAACCTATCTCCATTACCAAAATAGTTTACGATCTGCTGATACTTGTAGCCGCATAGGAGGTTTACGTTTTCAACACCACTCTTCTTCAGCAACAGAATTATGTATTCAAGGAGAGGCTTCTGTTTAGAGCCTACAGGTATCATGGCTTTCTGGAAGTAGTACGTTAAGGGTCTAAGCCTGCTACCAATACCGCCACACAGTATGGCGGCGCAAACTCCATCCATATATATCTATTAGGTTTTCTCACCATAGGGCCTTATATGTTTTAACATTCCGGTGAAGCGCTTTCCTAATAGAGAAATTGTGATAAAGCCTGAAATCGCAAAGACCATGGAGACTGCTCTAAGCATCTCCATTAAAAGTTGAGGTCTATATACTATAGTTATTGTAAGCGGCTTCTCTTCTCCGTTTTCAATATACCATCCATTGAAGAAGCCGTTGACCTTCACATGTTTTACGTCCCGTTGCTCTGTTCCGGTTAAAATATCTACTGGGTTGGGGTCTCTGATGTATAATCTCCATCCCGGATCAAACCACTCATTCAAGGCTATTAGAATCCTATCTTGGAAATGGTCAACCGTCACCTTGTAGTATGTAGGGTTTTCCTCTATATAGTCCAGTTTAGTATGGGAGACTTGCGTCACAGCGTCTTCTACATAAGCCTTGCTCTTAGGGTCGAATTCATCCTTTAAGAGGTTTTCAAAGATATCTCCCTCATATCTTAAAGCCTCTTTTACCAAGTAGATCTTCGACGTTTTAAATTCGTCTCTAAGCCTGTATACTGTGAATTGCTGATCGAACTTTACGAATAATTCTAAAGGCGTAACTTCCGCCTCAACTCCTTTATCTAGGAAAATGCCGCCAACCTCCGCCTCTACTATTCCACCCGGCGGAGCATGCATCGAGAAAACGATTGCAGCCACCCTCGACCTATCTAAACCAACGTCTAAGGTTGCGTCACTCAAACGTACTACTGCGAGGTTCCAACTCTGCTCCCTTAAATCAAGCCTCCATGTAGCCCATCTGCCGAAAACGTCTTGGACCTGAATATCCGCTGTGTTTGAACCATTTACTTTAATCCAGAATTCCAAGTAGTTGTATTCTAGCCAGTTCGATACTGCTGGGAGAGTATATGCAAAGCTGAATGTTCCATTAAAAGCTGGCTGTTCACTCGTCCATGACTCTCCGCATGCATATAAATGGATTTCAGATCGAGCCTCCTCTACTTCTACATACCTGGCCTCAGCCTCATAATGTCTCTCCGGGTTGAAGTTTACGACCTGGATGAATCCTAAATCCCTCATAATTGGTTCAACGTCTTCAGACGATACGTTAACGACACCGTTCGCCAAGTTTGGGCTTACTATGAAGCTGTAGTTAAGCTTCGCCTCTATAAGACGTGGATTTACGGTTTGTACTCTGTCTTGGTCGATATCGTAATGGAGCACCACGAATCCGACGTCTAAGGCAGATAAGACCTTCCAGAACTCTGTTTTGCCAGTTAGATCGTTTAAGACTTTGAAATCGTAACCGTAGATTATTGGATTATTTAAGATTAAGTTTTCAACAGGCTTTTCATACCTTCTAGTACTCCAACTATAGTAGAATTCTCCACTTGTAATAGGCATGGTTAATACCCTGCAGTCTTCAAGTTGAAGGAGTTGGCTTAACTCCTCATATTGCTCTGGTACGTTTAAGCTACTGGTCCATGAGAGTGGAGTTGTTAAGCCTTGATATATAACCATGCCCGAAACAAGTAAGAAGATAAAGGGTTTTACTAGATCGTACTCTCTAGCACAGTCTTCATCTATGACGAGCGATACGGATATGTAATCGCTAACCCTTTCAGAGAACCTTTTAGCTCCTAAAGCCACTAGTAGAGATATACATGTCGAAGTTATGGCTAAGACGTCTGACGTTGCGTTTGATGTGACGATGGTCTGCGGGTCCATTAAAACTACCACCAGCGCTACAACTGCTAACGCCTGAACCAGGCTCAGCTTACCCGCCTCAAATAGCAGTAGAAACGTTGAAGCCGCTATGGGGAAGACCGTTAAACATAGGGGGCTGAAGCCTTCGACGTTTAAGCCTGGAGGTGTAGCTATCCACCAGGCATTCATGATAAGCCATGAAAACCCGGCTAACGTTAGAAACATAACCATCCACTTCAACCCTAAGGTTTTCCCGCGGGTTCTAACGATAAAGTACGCCAGAACTGTCAGCGTTAAAGCTGTTAGATTGCCGAGTTTAATTAAAGCGCCTGAGAGTAGTGTGGATGCTAGAGCCGTGTAGAATCCGTAAGATATACTCCCCCTTTTATACGCCTCATCCACCGTTAAGAGGGCTAGGGGTGTTAAGACGTATAGAGCTGAAGCCTCTAAACCATGCCATAAACCTCTCAAAGCCACAGCAGACCCCAGGTATATGAGCATAGCTGTTAAACCGGCTAAACGGCTTCCGGAAAACCTCTTAGCCAGTATGTAAATAGGGCATCCGCCTAAAACCCATAGGGTTAGTAGAAGCGTAAAGCCAATCGCGTTTAGATCTGCCCCTAGGAGCCTCATGAAAGCTGGAAGCACGTATATCGTCGCAAAGGCTAATCTGTCATTCGGCTTGCCAAGCTCATCTGAAATCCAGCCATACTTTAACACTTCAAAGTCGCGTTTTAAGACCTGGTGTAAATCCGTCAGCAGACCGTAGGGTAAACCACCCAAGAAAGTAGTATAAGCATATGTCAAAAACGCTACTACAAACACTATAGCTAAAGCCTCTAAAGCTCTCTCACTCTTCGGAGACAATGTTAAATTAATAGTCTGGAAGGCTTCAGATAAAAGTTTACTATGCTCTTCCAAGCCTTAGAAGGCGGCTTGAAGCCTTAAAGGTTGAAAATCAGCAACCCCTCAGCTTCAGCCGACCAAGCTAGAATACCACACTCCATCAAAGTACTCATCAGACCACCTCAAAGAAACCCGCGTCATTTATGAATGGGAGGAATTGAGGTCTAAAGTTTAAACATTCGAATTTGCATATATGCTTTTGATGAAGCTCTCTAAAACCGTAGTCTGCAAACTTCAACCGTCTGAAGAGGATGCAAAAACTTCCCGCCGCTCTTGAGGCTTTTCGCGATACCTGCAACTATATATCTAAGATAGCGTTTAAACGTAGAACCTTCAACCCCGTTGCTCTCCACCACATGGTCTACCGTGAAACAGAGAGAAGTTCAAGCTTCCAGCAAACCTTGCCATAAGAGCTAGAGACAGGGTTGCTAAAGCTTACAAGCAAAGAAGAGACTGGCTTCTTAAGTTCACGAAGCTTTCGATGGATTTGGATGAGAGGCTTTTCAGCCCATGTGATGATCACCCGTATTTCCGCAGCGGAAATATTTTCTCCGCAGATTTCAGCAGCGGAAATCTCAACGCTTCTCCCTCCCCCAAGATTTTCCAAACCTCACCTCTAACAACTTCTTCAATAAACTTCCTCACATCATCCGCCATCTACAAGCCTAACGGAATCTACACTTCCACATCCACGCTTCAGAAGAGAGTTAAACCTGTGCTTGATACAGGCGACTACCAGAGAAAGCTTCCTGAAGATGCCAAGCCAACACATGCCGTCTTGGTTTACAGAAATAGAACCTTCTACCTCCACATCGCCATTGAAAGACAGGTTCCAAAGCCCAAAGGAAACAACCCTGCTGGCGTGGACACTGGAATGAGAAACCTTCTCGTAGCCTCTAACTACTTCAAGATTAAAGTCGGAGTTCTATCCGTAGCAGAATTAAACATAATAGAAGCCTGAATGGAGACTTCAGATGAGCCGTTATGATTCACCTGCAAGTCCACAGGCTTCAGCCGTGATTTCAACTGTAGTGACTCCAGACATAAAGGTCTCCACAACGTAAAGAGATCATTATATTAATCAGCTAGAACTAGAATATATTCAATTTGAAGGTGGTGAGTGATCGTGCGAGGTCGACCTGCCGTATGAAGAAGACAGTAATAGCCGTCTCAACCAACAACATCAAGAAGCCCTTCTCCAACCGGCTTCTAGACATACACTCCCTAGGCTTCCGACACCTCGCCGTCGAATTCTTCAAGGTTCTAGACGAATGCGGCTGAGTGGTACTATGGATGAGGAGAGTAAGACCATAAAAGCGTACATTTCGATCCTAAGGGAAAATCTAGCAGGTCTCGTAGAGAGGTATAATAAGGCTAGGGCTGAGTTGAAGAAGCTAGAAGAAGAGTTGAAAGAGCATAAAGCCCTCATAGATTGGATGGATAAATCCATTAAGATGTTTGAGAAGGCGAAAAGCATAGATGAGTTGAACAAGATGATAGATAAGTCTCTAAAAAAGCTTGAGAAAAAGCATCCGCGAGTTGCGGAGAAGTTTAAACAGATAAAACCCTCCATTGGGAAAGACACCATGGTCGTATAGATCAGCATCCTCTAAGACTGAAGTCGGGAGATTTTGCTTCTAGGGTTTTTCACCAGTTTGTTGTTCATCGCCCTTTTAATCTCCCACCATCCCATTCCACCTCAGAAGCAGGAGGATACTTCAAAGGATAGAGATAGCTAAGTGATGGCACGTCCATCGCAGATAGCCGCCGAACGGTGAAGAGATGAACTACCTTTATACTTGCTAATCGGGAAACACTTTAAAATCATTTTTCTCTACAATATGTCTACAGTTTATTTAAAAGTCAATGACGGAGAATTTAGATCGGATAGATTTTCATGGAGATCTTCCCTCATAAGCAGTCTTCATGAGCCTCCCTACTCTCGGGCGGAATCGTGTTAATAAACGTATACAATTGTATATTTTGATATTTTCTTTTAAAAAGACTTAGCCTCAAGTATAAAGTTTCGTCTACAAGATTATAGGTTAATCTTATAAGCAGTTTAAGAGTGATATTTCTCCGTCGAAAGTTTCGGTGGATCCGTCATGTCTACCAAGAAGTTTAGTCTAGTCCTTATAGCCCTATTAGCCCTAGCACCGCTGTTAATAGCAATACCGACGACGCCGGCGTTGGCCGCCGTCAAGGAGCCTACCGTATCCATAGACTACCCCTACATGGTTGTTGGAGACGTTAGAGGTGATAGAACGATAACGATTGATAACCCGCTTGGCAACCCAGACATCAAGGAGATTAGAATATATGTGCCAGCCGCTGCGGCTGAAGATGTAGACTATGTAAGTTGCTCAGGCTTCGTATCTGGTACTGGCTTCGTTGTAATAGGCGCTGGCCCATGGACAATAGTAAGTAGCTTACCAGACGGCTTCGATTATATTCTCCCAGGTGGTATGACAGGTAAAATAAAGGTTAACATAGACCCTGAGGATGCTGAAGCCACTGAAGGCGTTGTAGACAAGTATGAGCTGACCGTTACGATCAAGTTTGTAGACGGCACAACTGTGACTAAGAAGCTATATCTCTACGAGGGTTTAGCCGACGCGATAGTGTTAACGCTCGATTATACTGCTCCTGTAAAGGCTGGCGACAAAGTCACGATAAAGGTTTCAACGTACTCAGAGGGCTACGAGAAGGCTGATAAAGGCCTACCCCTAGTCATCTGGGCTGTAAACCCAGACGGTGATAATGTTAAAATAGCCGACGTCGTCACCGATGCAAACGGTAAGGCTTCAGCCACCTACACACCCACTAAAGCTGGCAGTTGGACGTTTAAAGCAGACGCCGTTATAGACGCTCCATCTGTTGGAGCACAGCTGACGCCTGGTGCAGCATCTTTAACCGTTAAGCCTGCAGCTCCTACAAAGGTAGTCGTTAAAACCCCGTTCGATGAAGAAGGGTACACCATATCATACCTCACTGAAGACTCATTCGAGATAACCGTTTCCGTTACAGATAAATATGATAACCCTGTTGAAATGGAGGTGACTTCTACTGTAACATTGACGGCTACTAAGGGTACGCTTGTAAGCACCACCACTACAATACCCGCAGGCTCTGATGAATCATTACCCGTAGTATACGAGCCCGATCCACTATACGGTACTTACGCGATGATATCCGCCAAGGTCTCAGTCCCTAGTGGGACGTATGCTGGAACCTACAGCGGCACTTCCAAATCCCTTAGAACTTCGACGTTCGCAACAGAAGCCACAACAACGATCACCGTTGACGATACTACTATTGAAGCTGGGAGATATGCGAAGATAACTGTAACGTTGAGCCCTGCTCAGAAGGGTGTTCCAGTTAAGTTTGAGTTTACAGCTGAAGACTATACAGGTAGATTTTCACCAGTCTCTACGACGACAGATGAAGATGGCAAGGCAACGACCAAGTTCTACGTAGATACAGAGG
>CAZMSC010000008.1:0-60904 GCA_964568845.1 uncultured Candidatus Bathyarchaeia archaeon
AATGGGTAGTGAATTTGAAGAGTTTAGGATTAGGCCTTCTCTAATAGTTCCACTGATTATCCTAGCGGCGCTGCTGAGCTTCATAGGTACTGTGGAGATCGCTTTAAACGGTTCGGTAGGCGGTGCATTCATGTGCCGCTACGCGTGGGGCACAGTCTCAAAAACCATGGGAATACCAGTGATATCCCTACTAGTCCTCCTACTAGCATACCCGTTTAGATTTTTAAAAAGTTAAGATGTCGGCTTCGACGCTCGTTCTACTCTATACGGTCGGCGCAACAGTCGGTATGTATGGTATTGGACATTACGAGACTTTCGCATCTTTCCCAGTAGGCTTCAGCAGAACTATACTGCAAACGCAGCCTGAGTTTCTACCTGTGGCTCAGAGCTGGTGATGGATGCCTCCGCTTGAAGTAGTCCGACGTATAACAGTCGGCGGTGCTGCCACGGATTGGGGTGCTTGGGCTTTATAATAACTATGGTGCTTTTCCTCATAAGAGCTAGATTCCTATGGTGGCCTATACACCCAGTAGGCTTTATAATAGCTACAAGTATAGCTCCCAACCATATGAAGGAGTGGACTACCTTCCTAGTTGCTTGGATAGCTAAGTGGCTTACTCTTAGAATAGGAGGAAGCAAGGCGTATGAAAAGTATGCCATACCGTTTATGAGCGGTGGAGTAGCTGGATATGCTCTTGCAAATCTGGTAGCATACCTGATAGGAACTGTGAGATTCTTCATACCATTCTAAACATCTCCATTTTTTTATTTTTTAATGTGATTCCTAGTATGTTTAGGAGCATCTTAGACCTCGATAATAATTTATCTATTGTTTAACTTTGAGACCTTTACTCATCTGTAATGTTGCTTCATGTCCTGATTGAATGGCAGGTTCATTATCGCCTCTACGACTTCTCTCGCTTGGTCGTTTGATCGGGTTCTCGGGTCTCTTATGAGAGCATCTATAAGTAGTTCTCTACTTCCAGCTGTAAACGATTCTAAAGCCCATTCAAGCACTTCTATTCTGGGGTAGAATACTCGGGTGTACATAGTTTTCGGTATAGGTTTCAACGGTTCTGGCTTAAGATTCTCACCGGAAACGTAGACTGGTACTTCAACAACTACGTCGTCGGATAGTCTTGGAAAAGCGTTGAGCTCGTTTGGAATGTTTAAAACAATCCTCCTCTCCACCTTGTTCACCACGCTATCTATGAAATCTACGATGTGCTCACCACTCTTCCGAGGTGGAAAAACATCTGTAGCTCTAATACTGGGGTTGAAAGCAGCTTTATTCAGCCTTTCCTCACTCTGTTGGTTCATCAGCAACCTCATAGCCCAGCCAATTTCAGAGTCCACTCCACCTAAGGGACCGTACCAGTACTGTTTAGTCTTAAGATCCCTATGATACTTCCACGTACCACTTCTCGCAGTGTCACCAACCGGATAGAGCCCATAAAGCTTATACATATCCGCAGCCGCTCGACTCAACGCCTCCTGCCATGGTGCCAATACATACGTCTTCCAGAAGTCCTCAGATTTCTCTTCGATCCAACCGTCTATAAGATGATAGACGTTTTCACCCCTATACTTAAGCTCCGTTAAAAATACCACGTGGTTTAGACCAGCTGCCTGCCATTCGACATCGTCGAAGTTCAGCCCTAAAAGAGTCGTTGTTAAGAGTTCTACACCGCCTTCAGCGCCATGGCAGTAGCCTACGATCTTAAGCTTTGGATGAAGCTTATGTATGAGCGTAGACATCTCGAGTACTGGGTTAGATATCTGTATTAGCCATGCGTCTGGAGATAGGCTCTCCACGAGGTTGGCTACTTCAGATGCAACGACGTACTGCTTGTATGCCGTGAGCGTTGGGTAAGTGTTGACCATGTTCCAGACCGTTGCATCTATACCCCTGTAGTATCCATACCTCTCAGCAGCCTCGATGGCCATGCCTAGATTTGTATACCCCATGGCAAAGGCGATGTTCAAGACGAATGAAGAGCCCTTTATGCATTCAGACGCATTCATGGTCTTCTCAACTTTTACATTGGCGTCTGTTTCAGAGAAGTACTTCTTCGCCAATAGATATGACCTCTCTAAACGCTGAGGGTTGACATCCATTAAGCTGAGGGTTATTCCATGTAAACTCTCAGTTAACGCAAGGTCACGCAGTATGCTTGCTATGAACGTCATACTTCCAGCTCCGATTACAGCCACCTTCACATCTTTAATGTCTGGATTGATTGATGGCATTCTTCACACCTCTTAACGATTGTTACATCTTACCGAATAGTGTTAAAAGCATTGCCGCGGACATTTTTGGTTGCCTATCTCTCGTGAATATACCCTTCCTATTCAGTACTGTTCTACCCGGATTCTGAGGTGTTCTGAAGTCTGCGAAATTCCATATGTGAAGACCCATAATATACCCCCTCCTAGATATATTCTCTATATACTTTTTAATGAGCTCTGTCTGATATTCTTCAGACCACATCTGCGGCGGGTCGCTGTGTAATCCTACTATCGCATCGGCACCGAACTCCGATATAATTATTGGCTTACCCAAGTGTCTCATGTGAACTTCCTCTAGTTCAGCTAGCGCATTTTTTATTCCCCTGTCTATATCGCCCCACTCAGAGTACCATCCGCGATAGAAGTTTAACGATATGACATCTACATAGTCTAAAGCTAGATCTTTAACGCTTTTGTGAGATGCGAAGGTTATCAGTCTCGTCGGATCGATTTCTTTAAAGTATGCGGAGAGCAACCTGATGAATTCCGCAACCTCCGGTATGTCGCTTGGCGGTTCATTTATAACACTATACATGATGATTGATGGCCTATTCTTATGCTCCTCAACCATTTCGGCAATAACTTTCTTAGCCTTAGCCAAGTATTCGCTGTCGCAGAATAGCCTCTTTATACCTTCTCTATCAAGTATTCGCTCGATACCTGAATAGCACAACGGCGGCTCCAAGATAACCAAAAATCCAAATTCATCAGCCATATCTAAATGTTCATCAGAGTACGGATAATGAGATGTCCTGAAAGAGTTCGCCCCCATCTTCTTCATGATGTAGAAGTCTCTTACAAGTACGGCGCCGGGCAGACTTCTACCTAAAACCGGGAAGTCTTCATGTCTACAGAAGCCTTTGAGGAAAAATGGTTTATTGTTCACGTATATCCTGCCGTCGCCAACTCTAACGCTTCTGAAACCTATACGTTCATATACGGAATCTCTTACCACATTGTTGGAGTGAATCTCCACGACTAAATTGTAGAGGTTCGGCTCTTCAGGACTCCACTGTTTAATTCCATCAAACCTCTCCTCATAGATATACCTACCCGACTTTACATTGGTTATCAAATCTTCATGTATTGTTGAAGATAGATCTTTATTGACTAATGAGATTTTTAAATCGAATATTCCTTCGCAGACACTATCGATTAATGCCTTTAAATATCCACTACTATCAGTGCGTACGGTTAAATTCTCAACGTAACATTTGTCTGTGAACTCCAGGTATACTGGTCTATGTATGCCTCCATAATGGAAGAAGTCGAAGGCTGCGACATTAAGATTGACCGCCGGAGGCAGATTATATATAGATGGTGAATTGTCTACCCTCACTACAATCCTATTCAATCCACCTACCTTTAACTCATCCACCCTATGCTTAAAAGATGTAAATGGTCCCTCATGCTCCACCACAAATCTCCCATTAACCCATACTTTGACCCTATACCCTGCGCCTTTAAACGCAACCCACGCAATCTTTCCATTCAGATACTCTCCCACATAGAAGTCCTTCTGATACCACGCTACACCACTGAATTGGTCCCACTCTGGGTTCTGCTCATTCCAAGACGATGGAACGTAAACTAAGTCTTCTGATTCAAAGCCTTTAAACCACTCCCCTTCATCACCAACCAAGTCACTATCGATCCTGAATCTCCAGAAGCCCTCCAGGGATATTTTCGGTCTAAACCATGATTTCAAATCTAAACACCTCAAATCCTATATCTAGGAGGTGGGTTTAAGCTTGATGTATGTTTAACGTATCTATACACGGATGTTATAGAGCGGTATAGCCGTTCTCCACCATGGATAACCGAGCACCTAGCTTTAAAAGCTCTTTCCAACACAGTTTTTCTATAATGGGCTGTGTAAAAGTCGGATGTTGCGGCTTCCCATTTAAAGGCGGCATGAAGACTTACTTTGAAAAATTCAACCTCGTAGAACTTCAGTCAACCTTCTACAGACTACCCAAGTTGAGCACTGCTGAAAACTGGAGACTTCAGGCTCCGGAAGGGTTTGAATTTACCATGAAGGGCTTCCAAGGTTTAACCCATCCGACCAGTAGCCCTACTTGGAGGAGGAGCGGTTTAAAACTGAACCCTGAAGAGGCTAGAGAAGTTGGCCTCCTAAGACCGACTGAGGTCAACTACGATTTTTGGGAAAAGACGAGGGAAGTAGCTGAGGTCTTAAAGGCTAGGATCGTAGTTCTACAATGCCCGCCGTCGTTCACATGTACAAATGAAAACGTTAAATCTATGAGGGTGTTTCTTAAGACCATTAACCGTGGAGGCCTTATACTGGCATGGGAGCCTAGACACGATTCTTGGAAGCCTGATACAGTAAGGGAGCTCTGTATGGAGCTTAACCTTATACACGTAGTCGACCCGTTTAAATCGGAAACGCAGACCTACGACGTAAACCCAGTATACTACAGGCTACATGGTTTAGGCTCCAAAATGTACCGCTACAAGTATACGGATGATGATTTAAAGACGCTCTACGAGCGGTACGTTAAGCCGGTTCAAATCCGTGGACTAGAAGTCTACATACTCTGGAACAACATATACATGGGGGAGGATGCTCTAAGATTTAAACAGATGTATTCAGTTTAACCCTATGCATTTAAACCAAGGTTTAATCAAATTCTCGTCAGCGTTTAGACGTGTAAGGAATTCTAGGAAACGCTTTCGCAGGTATTCGGCGATATCTCTATTTTCAGCTATTACATTTTCTTCTTGTTTTGGATCGGATTTTATGTTGTAAAGCTCACTTGTTATCTTGCCGAAGGGTTTAAGTATTCTAGGTTCTCCATCGACTATTAATGTAACCTCAGCCTTCTCTGTTTCTTTTCCGACGCTTGCCTCCGGTGCTATTATGAGCGCCCAGTCATCTGCGGTTACAGTCGCTCTAAGCCCCGCCCATACGCTTCTTATCAACGATGGGGTTGAGACGGCTATATCTCTTATCTTAGACTTTTCGCCTTTAACGAGCGGTATAATGGAGCTACCTTGGATATTCACTCCATTAGGTTCTCCTACGCCTGCAAGTTCAAGTATGGTAGCGGTTATATCGGGCGTTTGAATGAGGGCGTCCGTCTTAACACCTTTTTCCAAGCCAAGCTTATCCGCAAACCTTACAATGAGCGGTATATGAGCTACCTCCTCGTACAAGGCTGCTAAACCATGATGCTCCCCCATGATTATGGATTTCCCAACAAGCCCATGCTCACCCAAGTAGAAGCCATGGTCACTCGTAAACATGATGGTAGTGTTCTCCAAGAGGCCGAGCTCATCCACTTTCTCGAGTAGAAAACCTATCCACTTATCCACCAACGTCGCCTCACCCGCATACATAGCTCTAATGTGTGACAGTTCATCTCTGGTGAGGTAGCTACAGGGTCCATAAGCCGGGTATACAACCTCCTCACCTTCATAGCCGGGGTCGTACATGTCTACATACCATCTGGGCGGATCCCAAGGCTCATGGGGATCGAAGAAGTCTGCGTATAGGAGGAACTTTTCCCCATGGTTCTCCTCAAGCCAGTGCGATGCTTCTAAAGCGGTCTTGGCAGGTATCCAATCCTCCTCACTCCTCCTATAGTAGTTGTTCCTCATATGCTGTACGGTGGTTTCTACGCTTCTCAACTTCCATGGACTACACGGGAGCTTAACATTCAGCGGACTAGTCCTATACCGGTCGTTTTCCTGACCTCTAATCCAAACCCAACCGTTAAACCCACGGTCGAAGTGGTATCCGTCTTTTAGAATATGTGGGGTATCTGCCACCATCATGCAGACGTATCCAGCCTTCCTGAGAATCGTCGGAAGAGTGACCCAGTCTCTAGGCATGGGAGACCAATCGTAGTATGTGAATGTAAACCTGCCTGTGAGCAGATCAGCCCTATTGGGTACTGTTGGAAAAGATGCATGATATGCTCTAGTAAATTCAACAGAGTCTGAGCAAAACCCTTCCAGGGTTTTCAGCTTCGCTTTAACGCCATTCTTAACGTAGAATCTTCCGTGAAGTAGATCGTATCTAAAAGTATCGGATACTATGAGCAGTATGTTGCAATTCATCAATATAGGATTCATGGGAAGCCTTAAAAATATTGCCGGTATGGTTTATGTACAACATGAGACTAAATGTTTGAAAAATTAGAGTAGTATTTAACGTAGAGTTTAAGTCGATTCTTCTCTTACTGAGAACGTGTAGGAGCCTGATCCGACGTTAAAGACTACATAGCTGTCTTCCATCCTTCCAGATTCTACTCCCGGAACGCCTTCAATAAAGCATCCATTCCTCCAAACAACTCTTCCACTTTCCTCGATTACGGGATTCTTTAAACCCATCGTCGGCATGTGAACCTCACCCTTACTATTGACCGGTATTACTACCTCCAAAGCTAATGCTTCACCTCCTCTCCTCCACCATCTTGAGACTATCAACCCCCTTATTGTTTTTAATGAGGCACCAGCATACGTAAGGTCTTCGACAATATGCGGCTTAATTATAACCTTTTCAAAACCAGGCTGCGAAAAGTCCGCGTTTATACCAGCTAGAGCCTTATAAAACCATGAACCTACGCTGCCGAACATTATATGGTTGTGTGAGTTCATCCCCGAGCTCGCCAGATACTCCCACCTCTCCCAAACAGTTGTCGCGCCCTCTCTGATCATGTATCCCCAGCTTGGGTACGTTGTTTGAGAAGCTACCCTATAGGCTATATTGGCATAGCCACTTTTAGTTAAAGCGTCGAACAGATACCTCGTTCCAACGATTCCAGTGTTTAGGTGGCAGTCGTGAGCGGCTACAAGATCATCCAGCAACTTCTTCATTATCGTTTCCCTTTTATCCTGGGGAGCCATGTCTAAGCATAGTGGAATACAGTTTGCCGTTTGACTGTAGCCGCCTCCCGGGGGTGCATAATGGTCCGTCTTCAAGTAATTTTCATTAAACGCATTTTTAATATTCTCAGCCAGTTCGGCGTATTTCTCAGCGTCCTCAAACTTCCCAATTATACGTGCAATTCTAGACAGCAACATCACATCCTCATAGTAGCATAGTGTTGATACAAGCTCGCCTGGAGTGTTTAAGGATGCTATTTGTCCCGGTGGACACCAATCTCCATACTTGCTAAACTTCAGGATGTGGTTTTCCGTCTTACTTGTTAAGAATTCAACCCAGTTCTTCATAAGCTCATAGTTCTCCTCGAGAATCCTCTTATCGCCGTAGTAGAGGTACATATACCATGGTATGATCACGCAGGCAGTCCCCCAAGCCGGGTCGGCTGGGTAGAGGCTCCAATACGGTGGGACGACATCCGGTACACTACCATCCTCCCTTTGAGAGAATTTTATATCTCGAATCCACTTAGTGTAGAAAGCCGCCATGTCGAAGTTGTAAATAGCCTCTTCAGCTGAAAGTTGCGCATCACCCATCCATCCCATACGTTCATCTCTCTGCGGACAGTCAGTCGGTATGCTCATTAAATTGCTTAGCTGACCCCACAGTATATTCCTATGGATGTCGTTGATGAGCTGGTTTGAACAGGAGAAGCCGCCCACTGGCTTGACATCTGTATGTACGACAACGCCTTGAAGGTTGCCGATGCTGGGCACTCCCGGAAAACCAGTAACCTCTACGTATCTGAAGCCGTGGTAGGTAAACCTCGGCTCGTAGACTTCAACGCCGTCACCCTTGAGAATGTATACGTCTGTAGCCCTAGCACCTCTTAAATTTGCAACGTTTACAGTCCCATCTGGGTTTAACAGCTCAGCGTATCTGAGCCTAACCTCAGCACCCCTCGGACCGCTAACGGTTAATCTGACCCAGCCGGTGAAATTCTGGCCGAAATCGTAAACGTACACGTTGGGCTTTGGATTAAGTATGTGTACTGGCTGTAGTAGTTTGACGGCTCTTATGGGTGGAAACGTTGCCTGCGAAACCAATCTACCACCTGGCGGTTCTGCTATTTTAGCATTCTCCCAAGAAGAGTCGTCGTAGCCGGGGGAATCCCAACCTTCTTTTTCAAGTCTAGCATCGTAGACCTCTCCATCGTATATGTCGTTTTCTACTACCGGGCCCTTAGAGGCTTTCCAGTTTTCATCTGTCACTATCAGTTCAGAAGACCCATCTTCAAACTCTATCTTCAACTGCATTATCGCCCTCGGATCGCCATAGTGCTTGTGAAAACCCCTCCTCTCCGGTTTAACGTTGAAGCGTCCATTGCCGAGCATTATTCCGACGACATTCTCCCCTTCTCTTAGGAGGCCTGTAACATCGTAGGTCGAGTAGAGCACTAGTCTTTCGTAGTCTGTCCACCCAGGGTCGAGCAACCTATCTCCAACCCTATATCCGTTTATCCTCAGCTCATAATAGCCTAAACCTGTTGCATAAGCTCTAGCAGACTTAACCTTTCTACTCAAGATGAACCTTCTCCTGAGTAAGTCTCCACCAGTAATCCACTTAGCCTTCCAATCTTCAGGCTTTAATAATCCCATTTCAAATTTGGCGGTTCTACTCCACGGGCTGACATACCCTTTGTCATCCCACCATCTAACCTTCCAGTAGTACGTTTTACCGCTCTCTAACGGTTTCCCAGCATACTCCACGTTCACTGATTGGCTTGAGTAGACTTTCCCACTATCCCACACATCACCGATATCTTCGTCTAAGCACTCCAGCGTGGAGGCTACAAGTACCTGGTAGGCAGACTGCACACGTCCACGCTCAACATGAACTGGTGTCCAGGAAAACCTAGGTTTAACTACATCCAATCCAATTGGATCGACGGAGTATTCGCAGAGTAGATTGATCGGAGCTTCCGGATAGCTTCCAGCTAAAACCTCCCCGCGATCATGCATCTCATAATACCTCCCATTCCTCTTCTAGCAGAAGAAGATAATTTATAGCTTTCCTATAGATACGTAGACTTACGATGGAATTACTTAAGAGGCGCCTATGCACATCAGAGCCTAAAGCATTGGAAGAGGCTTCACTGGAATTTTGAGGAAACTATTTATTACCCCTGGCGTTATTTAAATTTGTGGGTTTTCAACGGGTTGGAGTCGCAGACCTTATCCTCCACGGTGGTAAGGCACCCCCTTGGTTGACTAGACGGATGATCAGATTGGGCAGTGTTATGGTTAAGCTTATTGTAGACGAGTATGGCTGTCGGGAGTTTCTACGAAGGCTTTCCAACCCCGTTTGGTTTCAAGCCCTATCATGCGTATTAGCGTATGATTGGGATAGTAGCGGCACAACTACCGTGCTCTGCGGAGTTTTAAAAAATATACTCAGCGGGCAGGATTTAGGCGTTAAAGCCGTTGGAGGGAAGGGGAGGCTTTCAAAACTAAGCCTTAACGAGATAGATGAGTTAAGTAGAGTCTACGACTTCTCGGAAGAGGAAAGTGAACGGTTTAAATATGCGAGTAGAATGACTGCAAAAATAGATAACGTAGCTGTTCAAGCGGGCTACAGGCTTTACCACCACATGATGTTCATAGCAGAAGATAGGAGTTGGGCTGTCGTCCAGCAAGGTATGAACCCGAATTTTAAGACTGCTAGAAGGTTCCACTGGCTTTCAGGAAGCTTCAAAAGCTTTGTCGTTGAACCGCATAGCGGAATAATAGGCAGTATGAAACATGACACTGTACTCAACACCGTAGCTAAAGATGCCGAGGAATTTAGAAAGCTAACAGTAGACCTTGTTAAAGATGGAACTGAGAAGCTTAGAAAGACGCTTCTATCAATTCGTGTTGAAGGACAGGAGACGCTTTCAAAGTGGATGGGCAGAGCCGCTGAGGCGCAAATAGTAAAATCGTATAAGGTAGACCCTAGAACTGTAAACTGGGATTCGCTTAAAAAAGCTTATGAAAATTCTCCAAACAACTACGAAGAGCTCTTAGCAGTCAGAGGAGTTGGACCATCAACTGTTAAAGCCCTCGCCTTGATCTCAGAGCTTGTCTACGGCGTTGAACCCAGCTGGAAAGACCCCATCAAGTACACTTTTGCATTTGGGGGGAAAGATGGTATTCCATTCCCCGTAAAGCGACGGGAATATGATGAAGCTATAGGTTTTCTCGAAGACGCAGTATCTAAAGCTAATATAGGTGATAAGGATAAGATTGAAGCTCTTAAAAGGCTTAAAAACTATGCTTCAAAAATCCAACTCACATGAGTAATATGGACTATATATAGTCCATATCCTCCAATTCTGTGGAGAGGAGGCTTATATTTAACAGTTGAAGCGTAATCTGTTTCGACCTATTGAAACTGTTTGATTGTAAGCTTATCTAAGACGTCGGATACGTTTAGTCCTCTATCTTCAGCTATCATCGTCAGGTGGCGCACGGTTCTAGGCTCCACTCCTAGAAATCTACAGACGGCTATATCTACCGTGAATGGGTCTAAGCCCAGTAGGACTCTACCGTTTACTTCAGCTACGTGCAATCCACCTGGGACTACTTTAACAAGGTCTGCTAAGACTTTATCAACGCCTTTCGCATGGTAGCTTAGAAACTTGGATTTAACCATTAAAAGTCCAAACATGTTTTTAACGCAACACGTTAACCTTGTTGTTGGATGGCTTCCGGCTCTGGCGAGGTTGATGAATAGTTTCGCCTCCATTAAAATCGATGGAAGAGGGAGAGAAGGGCATGCCCTACGCTTCGTAACATTGATGTTAACCTTACCATAATCGGAGAAATTTACAAGTTTAACGCCTTTCATACCACTCAATTTTCCATAAATGGATAAGCTTCTAAACCTCTCTTCGGGAGAGTGCATGGTGCTGGCCGTGTCGCCCACGTAAACGGTTTCCGCATAGTTCCCAGCATACACTACCGTAGCCTTTAACAGCTCGACGTCTGGAGGGTAAAACCCGCAGATGTTAGGCTTAACCACCGCTATATTGCATAGGCTTGGTTTAAACCCGGCTTCTTCAGCCAATCTGTCGAAGGACTTTATGGCTGAAGCAACATCCGCAACGACCACCGTGAAGGCTCCACTAGACATCAACTATTTAATTAGGTTTATGTCTTTTTAAGCTTCCTAGGAGTAAACTTGGCTTAAGGCTGGTTTAAGAAGGCGATGGATATGGATAAAGGTAAGCCTATAGTAGCGGTATCTAGAGGATCTAGCAGGTATGAGGCTGTTAAGAAGGCTTTAGAGCTCATACATGACGATATTGCCAGAAGCATTAAAGGTAAACGTAGGATCCTTATAAAGCCTAACTTCGTATCGGATAGTGTTCAGCTAGCCGCTACGCACGTAGACGCGGTCAAAGCTTTACTAGATATCATTGTACCCTTAGCTACAGGGGAGATTATAATAGGAGAAGGTTCTTACGGAGATACTTTTAAAGGTTATAGGAACTTCGGCTATATGGACCTTAAAAGTGAGTACGGCGTTGAACTCTTAGATTTAAACAGCGACGAATACGTCGAAGTTAACGTTTTCGACGGAAGGTTTAGAGAATTTCCGATAAGGGTTTCCAAAACAGTCTATGAGAGCGATTATAGAATATCAGCCGCCGTCATGAAAACACACGACTTCGTTATTGCAACATTATCCATAAAAAACATGGTTGTTGGAAGCATAGTTAAGCCGTACAAGGGTAGAATCCATCAAGGTTATCCCGCTATAAACTTGAACATCTACAAGATAGCTAAGTTCATACCAGTGCACTTAGCGGTTGTAGACGCCTTTAAAGCTATGGAGGGGGATGGGCCTGTTTGGGGCAGTGAGGTTTCAATGGGTGTAGCGTTAGCCGGCTTAGATCCCGTAGCTGTGGACGCTGTGGCTGCCTACATGATGGGTTTTAACCCTATGGATATAGGCTACATATATTACTGTTACAGGTTTGGACTTGGAGAGGCAGACATTGGAAACGTAAGAGTAGTCGGTGAAGACATTGAAGCTTTGAAGAGGAAGTTTAAGCCTCATAGAACCGTCAACAGACAGCTTAATTGGAGGATTCCTCAGGGACTGCTATCTCGGTTGAATTTAGACCCGTAGTATCCTACTTTGAATTCTTCCATTTATAATCCCAGGGGTTTATACTCCACTCTACAAGCCTCCTCTTAAGAGTTTTAGAGCTTACGCCTAGAATTTTAGCTATAGCTGACATCGTCAATCCCTTCTCTAAATAGCTTATAACAGTCTTTTTATCGATGGCTTTCATAGGTCTACCGATTGGTTTCCCTTCAAGTTTAACCCTCCTCATCCCTTCTTTAGTCCTCTGGCTTAACAGCTCCCTCTCCCTTTCAGCAACCCAGCTGAATATGGCGAGCACAAGCTTACGGATCGATGGGTCTAACGTCTGGAGGAAGCTTTCTTTAGGGCTTATGCTGACGAGAGGGGTTTCAAGTGTTTCAAGTGCCTTTACAGCTTCAAGGGTTTCGTAGAAGCTTCTACCTATCCTCGAAAGCTCATATACGATCGTTACGATGGGCCTGGGTTTTAAGCCTACGATCTCCTCTATAAGCCTCCTAAACCCTTGTCTTCTGAGAGGAGGAATCTTACCGCTTATGGCTTCATCCTCGTAGTATTTAAGGATGAGATAGCTGTTGTTACGCGCCCACTCCTCAATAGCTATTTTCTGATTTTCGACAGTCTGTTCCCCTGTGCTGACACGGACATATGCGACTGCCGGTTTAAAATCAGTAGACAAAATCCGCACACCCCTTAGTTCCATAAAAGTTGGACATATAAATTGTTTGAGCACTTTTTGCCGTTAATTTCTCAAGGGCTCCTTTATGTCCATAAACTTATCCGTGACAATCGGGGACGTCGAGCTAATCTGTTCAAAGCCACATCTATGACCGTTAATCGCCCTGATGTGATGGAAATCTAAGATCCACGTTTACAGTCGAAGACAATAATTTTTCAAATATTTAAATTCGTAAGGGTTAAGTATAGACCTGCTATTATGGCGACTGCTGCTTCGATTTTTCCAATATGGGGTAGTATGCGTTTGAACTTTTTAATCAATATGCTTCCGATAAATGATGAGAAAACTGTTAATAGAAATATGGGGGTGATCATGCCTGTTGAAAAGGCTATGAAAAGTATTAGAGGCTCTCCGCCAATCAGAGGGGCTGAAAGAACCATGAATAGAATCGGTAGAGAGCAGGTTAAAGAGTTAAAGGCGTAGATTAATCCGTAGAAGAATTGTTTGACGTAAAGGTTTTCTATATTCTTCAAACCTTTAAACCATACTTGAATTGACATTGATGTCTTACCACTTAAATTGACTATTCCGAAAACTATTAGAAATATTCCGAGAGCCGTACTTATAGCCGGAATAATCGATATGGCTTTTTCAATTAGATAGATGGGAATCAATACGAAGATGATCAGTACTGTTTCAAGCCCCATGGAAACGGTTAAACCGCTTTTTAAGCCTACAGTTAACGATTTCTTCATCCGTTTTTCGCCGATCCAGTTTACTATGTATACTGGGAGTAATGGGAAGGCGCACGGTGAGAGAAAGGCTGAGAAGCCTCCTAGGAAGGCTAGGATTGCTAAAGTTAGGTTCAAACGGTTCATCCCTTAAGTTCATTTAATAGTTGGGAAATTTCATCTATCAGTTTTGAGGCTTCTACGACACCTTCGTGTCGAAACCTTATCCTACCACCATGATCTATGACGACAGTTGTCGGAAGCACTTTAACACTATAGTTTAAACCGACTTCATGGCTTTGAGCAAATATCCAGGTGGCTTCAAGGTTGTCCCTATATTCTGCGAGCGTTTTAGGGTCGTCCGAGGGTTCGATGCTTATGGAAACTATTACGATGGGCGTATCCCTGAAACGTCCATAGACTAGTTTAAGCTCTTCAGTTTGAGCTTTACAGTATCTACACCATGTAGCCATAAACTCCACTATAACGATTTTCCCCTTTTGATCATCCAGTTTAAAGACAATACCATCCACATCTGTTATTGTGAACAGGGGTGCTTCAGTATTGCTCCTCATATTGAAGAAGACTATCAGTAGAACTGCTCCAGCGACTATTGGCAAAGCCATTAAGACTATTAATCTAGTGTTCAATCCAAATACTGCAAAGAACCGTTCAAACTCTTAAAAGTTTTCTGACCCTAGTTAAGCAATCAGGCTTAACTAGGATCTAAGTCTTAAGAGGCACGTTTGGATATGTAATTTTGTGATTTTTCCTTTGAAAGGCATCGGGTACTATTCTAGTTTCTCTCTCGCTGGTTCTATGTGGACTGTGACTATGGTTTCGGTAAGCTTCTTCCTTATAGCGTTTTCAATCTCCGATGCGATCTTATGGGCTTCCTCTATGGGGATTCGCCCTTTGAAGTAGCAATCCAAGTTTATGTGGCGTTTCCCCTCGATAACGTATGTAGTTAATCCTTTCAGGCTTAAAACGTTCTGGAAGCTCTTTACAACTTCATTTACCGTCCGCCAGATTTCCATATCCTCAACAACGGGGCCTCTTGCTTTATCCTCTAGCGGCTCTACGTGGACGGTTATATGCTCGATTACGTCTACAGTGTTTCTCAACTTTCTCTCTATCGTTTCTGCTATATCGTGGGCCTCTTGAACTGATAGTGCTGGATTTACACGTGCATGTAGTATTACGTAGAGTTTGCCGTTGGAGTGGGCGATACTTACCTCATGTACATCTTTCACGCCTTCAACTTCTCTCGCCAGTTTCTCTATACGCTTCTCCATCGCTATTCCATGCTCTAGCGGTTCAACGTGGACTACCACTTCGGGAGATTCAAAGCACTGTTTCAGCTTTTCCTCTATCTTGGATGCTAGTGCGTGGGATTCTTCAAAGCTGAAGTAATCTGGGGCTTGAACTGTTGCTTCTACGAATACTCTATTTCCAACTCTTCTAACTCTGATGCTTCTAACGTTAGATACCTCTTTGATTGAAGCTATTTCTCTTCTGACCTTCTCTACGATATCTCGCGATACGGCGTCGCTAAGCTCCATTCCACTCGTCCAAGCCAATTTAACGCTGAGGTAGCCTAATGTGGCACTTAGGACAAGAGATGCTAAAGCATCTGAGGTTGGGAAGCCTAATACGGCAAATCCGAAGCCGAAAAGTGCTAGTAGGGTTGAACTTAAATCAGCCATCGCATGGTAGAGGTCTGCCTTAACGGTAATACCTTCCTTTTCGGCTTTATGGAGCATCGTAACCCTTAATACGTCTACGCATATTGTGTAGGCTATTGCTATAAAACCTGCGAACCTCCATTCCTGGATAAGATATAGTTCATTATTCACAATCCTCAATATGGATTCGAATGCGAGAAGGAAAGCCGTTCCAAGGAGAATTACTCCACCGATGAAGCCGCCCAATGGTTCGATTTTTCCATGACCATAAGTATGATCTTCATCTGGAGGCTTCATGGAGGCCCTCGCCGCCAGTAGTAGGATGAACGTTGCCATGACGTCTAGAAGCGCGTGAGCACCATCGCTCAGTATCGCTAGACTGCCTACAAGTAGCCCTAGAAACATCTCTACAAAGACGACACTAGCTATTGCGATTGCGGATATTTTCAATGTTCTAAGCTTTTCCCCTCCATAACGCATTATCTTATCAACAGAATGCTCTTTAACGCGCGATTTAAGAATTACTAACAGACAGAGCTATAAGCGATAAGGTTTAAAAGCTGTAGATCATATGCTCCTTTACAATGGAGACGCACCTACCGGAGCGGTAACACATCCCTTGCTTCTAAGGTGGAATAAGATAAAGTGGGAACCCAAAGGACGTGGATCAGCCAATTAATGAATTACTTAGAGGCGGCATCCCCTAGCTTCAGTCGTGGAGAGTGTTAACTTCTTACTACTTCACCATAGCTCTGTATGCTTATTCCATACTCTTTTTCCAACACCTCTCTTTCGGATAGGATCAGTGAATCTTTGGTGATTAGTTTCTCTCTCAATGCGACCGCAGTGGCCACTATGACGCAGTCCAAATAGTCAGGTATAAGCTTTCTAACCTTGAAAGAAGCTGCAATTATCTCGGGCTTGTAGAAGAGCTCAACTTTGAAAGTTCTAAAAATTGCTTCAATAGCTTCAGAAACGGAGTTAGCTGGAATCTTAAGTTTTGCGTCCTTCGCTTGAAGCTCAAAAATGGAAATTAAGCTGACTGTTATTTCCTCAAGCTTCCAATCAATCTTCCCGTCAGTAACCGCCTTTAACAAACCCGTATCGATTTTGATTCTTGCGAGGGTTAGAAGATAGGTCGTATTTAAGATCGTGGTTCTAACCTCCGTGATAACTCCTGCGAAACTTCTCAAAATCCTTAGCGGAGGTTTTTGCGACTTTTCTGAGTATATTAAACGCATTATATCGTCTCCTCTCATCGACTCCCTTAATAGCTCGTTTAAAGCTTTCAAGAAGTCCTTAACTGTTCCATATCTCTTTAAAACTCCTCTTCAACAAGCTTTTTGCAGACATATCCTTCCAGCAAGACACTTGTACGTTTAGCCATATAAACGCTCAAACATTTAAATGCTTAAATACAAATATAAAGTATTGCTTAAGATCGTCTTCATATGCTTTACAAACTGCTATACGATGAAGACCATGTTTACAGTGGTCAGAGGTATATGGTGGAATAGATATAAAAATTTATAAAGAATAGCTTTTTCCATTAGCTTTCAGAGATTTTACGTATGAAATCGATAAGGTCTAAAGCCCTTTTAGAGATAGTGATGTTGATACTGACCGCTACTTTTACTCTAGAGTTGAAAACACTGAGTGAGCCTGTTCAAGAACCGTGGAAAAGCTTAACGTCTATCAACATGGAGAGCGTAATGAAGCATGTTGAATTCTTCTCTTCGTTTGAAAGCCGGATGACTGGCTACCCCGGTTTCTACAAGGCCTATGAATACATAGTTGATGAACTCAATAGGACATTGGGAAATGTTGCTATCGAAGAGTTTGAGGTAACGGTTCCGATTCAACATTTCGCAGAAATCACCGTAGAATCCCCTGAACACAAAGTTTTAAATGCTTACGCCTTCTGGCCTAATCTAGCCGAGTCGTGCTCTACACCAGAAGATGGATTGAGAGGACCATTATACTATGTGGGTTATGGGACTCTACCTGAAATGGATGGGAAGCCGATAGACGGGTCAATAGTTCTAATGGAGTTGAACAATAGGTGGTTTTGGAGGATAGCTCTTAACATAGGTGCTAAAGCTGCGATATTTGTAGAGCCTGAAGACTCTTTTAGAGGTGATTTTTGGGCGAAGGCTCTACAAATACCGATAAATTTCCCCAGGCTTTACGTGAAGAAAGAAGATGGAGATTACTTGAAGAAGCTCATCGAGAAGTATGGAAATTTAACTGTAACGTTGAAATCTTCCATAACTTGGGATAAGGTTAAGGCCTACAACGTATTGGCTGAGCTTAAAGGTACAGACCCGGAGCTTTCTAAAGAGTGCATCGTGCTTGCGGCTTACTACGACTCACTTTCAATAGTTCCAACTTCAGCTCCCGGAGCATCCGAGTCCTTGGGAATATCGCTTTTACTAGAATTGGCTAGAGTTTTCAAAGAGAACCCTCCTAAGAGAAGCATATTGTTTGTGGCTTTGGGAGGTCATGGATTGGGATTGGCTGGGGCTAGAGAATTTGTATGGAAGCATTTTCAAGAAATTGGTGGAAAATATAAGCTGTTGATAAGCTTAGACCTTTCCACTGAGAGTTCAGACCTAGCTGTACAATTCTACGGAGGCTTTTACGCACTTCATGGAACTGTCCCAGGATACGAGACGAAGTTTCAATGGCTGAGAGATAAAATCTTTAATGAATATCTCAAGCTTTATAGAACCTATGGTGGGCAGATCAGGCTTTTCGACTCACTCTCCTTAACGAACATTTACTATGAGCCAACTCCATTATACGTCGATAGTGAACCGTTTGTGCTGGCTGGAGGAATCGGCTTCACATTCAGGACATTCAACGTATTTAGAAGACATCTCTTTACGCCTTTAGATAGACTAGAAGACATAGAAATAGATAGACTTAAGCCACAAGCTGAGTACATAGCCTTAACTCTTAGAATGCTTTGCGAAGAACCTAAACTAGCGGTATATTCTAAGCCTACAGTTATAGGAGTAGGTTATGGATTTGTCACTTTAAGCGGTTACGTTCAAGAGTATAATTTAACGAGAGGCTGGTATCAGAAGGTTCCCAACGCCCTCGTACAGTTACCTTTCTGGCCTACATTGATAGTTGAAAAAACGGATGAAAACGGCTATTTTCAGATTAAAGGACTTAGAGCAGGGGCATACTACTGGTTTAACGGCTTCATAGTTGACAGATATGGACATGTGTTGGGTACAAACGAGTACGGAGGCTTTGCACCCCCACTGCCGAACTTATTCGGCATAACGATATATAGACCAGACGCTTTCGTAAACATTAAAGTATTCCGATGCGGAAGCATACACATATCATACGTAGTAGATCCGAGAACCTTCTACACACCTTACGGTTCATATACTGTTTTAAACAACTTCAAAACACACGTGACTTTAATTACCTATGGACCTGTTTATACTGACGGTTACGACTTTCAGATATTCATACCCCCTGACACTCCAGTGGAAGTATTCCTAAGGACTGGTGGATCTCAAGAAAACTATGCAATCTTACTTAACATAACAGAGTCCAACATAGATGGCACTGGATATTTGGTTCAACCTGGAGAAATTCTCAGAATTAAAAACCTAGTGTTAGAGGCCCCTAAAAGCTTCTACATTTTAAATAAAGAGAGGCTGGATAACCTCCATAGTTTTTACGCCTTTAGCATAAGACCTGAAGAATACCATAGACAGGCTGAAGATATGTTGCAAGAAGCTTATGAGGCGTTTAACAACATGCGTTATAGCGAGGCTTACTGTAAGGCCGTACATGCTTGGTGTTTGGAAGCTTATGCCTACAGTGCCATAAAAGATTTTATCGTAGATCTAGCCTACAATTCGTCTCTAACGTACATTTTCACGCTACCTCTGATCATAGTGGTGACTATGGGGTTTTTGAGGAGGAGAGGCGGGGGATTGAAAACTTTAGCAGTTCAATTGGCGTTTTCGCTATTCTTCATGGCGGTTCTATACTTGTACAGCCCCGGCTTCCACGTTGCAACAAACATCTACGTGATGCTGGGCTCTCTTTTCATAATTGCCCTCGTAGTTCTCGTCTTGATAATTCTATGGAGGGAGTTCTCGACAGCTTTAAGCTTCATCAGGAGGAGGTTTCTGAGGATTCCCTACGATGAGAGCGACGCTAGATTAGGCGTTAAAGAGCTGACGTTTAGAATAAAAAGATTTCTTGAAGAGGATAAGGCTAGATTCTTAGCAATAGTGCTCATTTCTTCTCTGGCTACGTGTACTTTTCTATTAACATCATTCTGTTCAAGTTACACTTACGTCTTTGAATCTTCTAAGATTTTTGAAGCAGAAGAAGGCAGAATTCTCCTCAGAAAATGGCCTTGGGACGTCTTCGCTGAAAGGCACGTAGATCTTTTAAAGATAGAGCTTGCAGAAAACGCCTTGGTATCTAGCAGGGTTTGGACGTACCCTTCCTATCAAGAGCTCAGGATAAATTTAAATTCCACTGTTAAAGGGTTTCTAGGACTATCTTATGAGGAATTCCTCATAACGCAGGTAAATGGCACTATAGAGCAGGGTGGGTGGTTTGAGAAAAGCGACCTGTTCGCATGTATACTGAGCGACGAAATCGCAAGGGCTTTAAACGCTAAACCCGGGGATCTAGTTGAAATCTGGGGTATACCTCTAAAGGTCAGAGGAATATTCAACAGTTCTAAAATGGACTCTCTGAGAGACTTAGACGGAGAACCTATCACGCCTAAAGACTTATTTGCCCCCTATGGTGAAGAGCGGGCGGTTCATCTGCCAGCTTCTTCAGTCGTCATAGTTCCCTACGAGTTAGCTATGAAGATGGGAGGTACAATATATAGCGTGACGATAAAACCGTATGATATAGAATCTATAGATTACATAGCAAGATCTTTAGCCTATAGGTCTCTAGGGGTTTACGCGTATGCTTCCAAGGCCGGGTCTGTAAAGCTATATTGGTCTAGAATGAGCTATAAAATTGTACTCTTAGATGAGCCCTTAACGATTTTCCTAAATTTGAGTTTTATGATCGTAGGGTTTTACATAAGTTATAGGTCTAGGTCTCAATATACGGGGGTTAAGTTTAAAACCATATTTGTCAAAGCGGTCTTACTAGGGCTTACGTCTTATCCAATAGGCTTATTCCTCGGACAGCTGCTCTCTATACTATTCTATAGAATCGGAATCTTACCTGAGGAGGTGAAACCAAACTTTTCAACGTTTTCTCTAATAGTAGCTTTCCTGCCAGCTATAGCAGGTTCTCTCTCATGTTATGGAAGCCCCTTCCTCTCCATCATGGAAAAAGCATTGTTAGAAACGTTGAGAATGAGGGAGGTTTTAAGACACGGTAGAGAGTATCGGTTGAGTAGAAAAGTCTTGGAGGGTTTAGACGAGAAAACCGTTATGGGACTTATTGCCTTTACGGGTGAACACTTCAAGCTATATATGGAAGAACGTTATGAGGGTATACAAACTTTAGACATGGGCTTCTTCAACGTAGAAGGTTTGAAAAGGCTTAGATTGGTCGTGCAGATGGCTCCATGGGAGTTCGGTATAATTGCAAATGCAACACTTGAAGCAGTTAGAGGTGAAAATGGACTATATGATTTGACAGTTTCTGTAAGATGTAGAGGTGGTCTGGAGGATAGGCATTTGGGAGGGATGTTTAACAAAATCTTAACTACGTTGAATCAGTGGAACCGTTTAGATAAGTCTTCGCAAGAATACTATGTTGAAAACGTCTTAACGATTTTAGGAGAATACGCCATAAAGAGGGATCTGCATGAGAGGCTTTAGTGGCCTCAGTCTTAGAGTGCTGATTATAATGCTTTTCATAGCCTTTGTAGTAGAGCCTATAGTAATATACAATTATCTGATAGGCGGCTCATTCGGAGGCTTAGAGGCTTGGCTTATAATAATACTCCTCGTCGAAATAACAAGTATAACTGGTAGAGCGTTGACTATGCAAGAAGCATTTATGATAAATACGGTTGTAGGGTTAATATTGGCTAGGTCTCTACTATTTCCGACAACTTTACTATACGATATGTTCTACGCCTTTCATCAGGTGACAAGAGATTTTGGATATGCTATTCAATTGCCCTACTGGTTTACAGTCCCCCCGGAGTCCTTAGTTGCGAAGGGACTTCTTAGGACATTTTTCACTGTTGATTGGGCTATTCCATTAACAGTGCTGCTGACTCAAATTACAATAAACTTGGTAATAGCATTATCTATGGGAATTATATGTTACGAGATATACGTTGTCGTTGAAAAATTGGAGTTCCCACTTCAAGCGGCAGCGGCTGAAGGTATAATTACAGTCACCGGAGGAGACCCTGAGAGAAGTAGAGTGTTCGCAATATCGGCTTTCATAGGAGGGGTGTATGCGATTTTAAGCTGGTTCATTCCGGTTGTTGTAAACTGGCAGATCCCATCTCTAGTATACATATTCGACTGGGAATTCACTAATCTATTGGAGTATTGGCGTGATATACCCATTCTCCCAGGTGCATCACTTGCCGTAAACGTAAATCTTCTAACGTTTGCATCGGGGCTTGTGATCCCTCTGGACGCTTGCATCTGGATGTTCATAGGTTCCCATATGCTATACTTCATAGGGAACGCTCTCTTAGTCAGATGGAACCTCTGGACTCAGGTCGATGTTGGAGCGTGGTATCAAGGAGCAGGAGTGTACTATAACGTTAGATGGTCTCAGTTCAACTATTGGGCCGCATTAAGCCTGGGCTTTGCATTGGCAGGTTCCATTGTCCCAATCATACTAAGACCTAGCGGAGTGGTTAAGGCATTTAAATTGCTATATAAGTTGGTTGAGTCTGAACGAGCCGGAGATATAGTATCGCTATGGGTAGTTTTAACGATGTTCATTTCAGCGTCTGTAGCCTACATCATTCTACTCATATTACTCCTTCCAAAAATAGCCTATGGGCAGCTGCTACTCTTAGCATCAACATTTATAGGTGGAAGCTTTTTCATAACGCTCATATCTGCTACTACGACTGGTGTGACAAGCTATGGGTTTAACATTCCATACTTGAGGGAGGGTATAATTCTGACAGCTAGGTATCCCGGTCTTGAAATATGGTTTTCGCCAGTGGGAATAAACATTGATGGTGCGGGTATAGCTGCTTCCATGAAGACTGCCACGATGACTGGTGTAAAGTTGAAAGAGTTTCTAACGGCATATGTCACATCTACTGTGTTAGGCATTTTATCAAGTTTCATATTCACACAGGTATACTGGAGTTTAAATCCAATACCGTCATGGGCATACCCGAACACAGCTTATGGATGGCACTTCTCAGTCTACGACCGAAACTTAAACCTTAAATGGTTTATGTCAGGCCAAATACTTAAACCGCCCCTAATACTCGGTGGTTTTATAGCTGGATCCGGACTTTACCTTCTGTTTAATCTTCTAGGTGTTACAAACTGGTTTTTTGCGATGCTCTCCGGCTTTGTCACATATCCTAATGTAGCTTTATCGATAATGCTAAGTGCTCTAATCAGTAAATATGTTTTTGCTAGAATCTTCGGATTGGAAACTTGGAGAAAATACGCGCCAAACGTTACAGTAGGATTATCAGCAGGGTGGGGAATAGTAATTACGTTGGGTGGAATAATAAATCTAATTTCAAGAAGCGCATGGATACTACCATACTAGGAGGGGCTGGCGTTGAAGGGGGGACGAGTGCAATTAAATACCTCGAGAATACTACTAGCATTAACGTTAACGACGGTTTGGAGTATTTTTGGAGCCATTTTAACTATAGTATTGGGGAGCGTGCATGGATACACTTCTTACGATGGATTCGCCCTCGCCAGTACTACAACGCTACTGGCATTATACGTAATAGGTTCTTATAAGAGGCCCGTTAGTGTTGAAACATATGCTTCAGTTTTAATAGCACTATCATCTTCTACAATCACATGCGGTTTCTGGAGCTTCAGTAGCACATTCATAAGAAGCTGGTACATTAGAATCATGGAACCGTATAGAACAATCTTTGGAACGTACATGCCGTACTTCTGGGCTCCTGAGGTTGAGACTATAAATTCTATTTTACTTGGAGGAAAGGCCTTTCCGATTATGGAGTTAGCACCATCTATGGTTTTCTGGATCTGTTTAACATTTTTCTCCTACGCCTTCTTCGTAGGCTCTGCCTTAATGTTTAGAGAAGCCTTCCTAGAAGTTGAAAAACTTCCATTCCCCCAAACTCAAGTTTATCTAGAATTGACTCCGTACTCTTCCATGAGGCGTTTTTCGAGGGGGCCATTTAAAGCAGGACTAGTATTCATACTTGTTCTACAGATACCCTACGTTATTAGACAAGCCGTACCTTGGTTTCCAGTCGTACCGATAAATTGGGGACAGTTTTTCCCCTTTACCGTAGACTTTTCAGATGTAAGAGAGATTAGAGAGATCTATTTACCCAATTCCGTTTTAATATTTGGATACAATCCATGGCATATCGCCCTAGCCTATTTAGCTCCTATGGATACTACTCTATCCGTATGGTTTTCATTTCTATTGCTTCAAATAGTTTACCCGGCTTTAGCCACGTGGATGGGGATAATACCTATGAATACTTCAAGGGTTACTTTTCAATCTGCTAGGAATTGGCGTTGGATCAACCTTATGTACGGACCGCTTAAACCTTACATAACTATAGGTGTGGGTGGACTTATAGGTATAGGTGTATGGCCGATAATACTCGACTTAACATTCAGAGAGAGGCGGAGGGTTTTCCTAGAGAGAACCGGACTACTTTCGATATTACTGGGCGCCGCTGGCTTAGCATACTTAACCTATTTAAGCAATTCTCCCCTACTTCAAACGTTAATGGGTCTTCTGATTCTACAGGGTATTGGTTTAGGCTTAGCGAGAGTTAGAGGTGAACTGGGGCTTTTAATACCGCCACTTTCCAAACCTCTAAATACAGCATTCTGGTATAGGATATATCCTTGGAAAACTATGGATCCAGAGTATTTTGCATACTTGCACATTTTTGGAGGAGTCTATAGTTCTGAAGCTGGAGTTAGCTTTACGTCAATACCATCATTATCGCTGGAAACGATTAAAACGATGAAAAGCTGGAAGATGGAAGACATAGAGGGATTTTATATCCTTTCCCTGGCGTCGATAGCGGTGGCTTCCGCTGTATACTTTCTGGCTTCTCTAGAACTTTTCAACGTATATGGGGTTTCAGCATTCCCAGGGTCGAAAAGACTATTCTATGAAACAGTGAAAGACGAATCCGATTTCCTGATAACAGCGGTTTCGACTTACCCGCCTTGGCCGTGGTGGCAAAACATAATATACGGCTTACTGGGTATGGGCATGGTCATGGTTTTAGGATTCACATTCCCATGGTTCCCCATAACTCCTGAGGGACTGGTTATATCGGCTACGGAAGTCGCAATGCAGGGCTTCTGGAGCAGTTGTTTAATAGCTTGGATTCTGAAGAAGCTGACTTTTGCCATAGGAGGGGCTTACCTTTACGAACGTGATGGAAAATCTATGGCTTTAGGAGTAATACTCGGCTATATCCTGACAACGGTATTAAGCATACTGGTATCTTTGATATTAGTAATCTACCACTGATTTCACGGCTTTACCTTGAATCATTGACACTCTCCACGGCTAAAGCCGGGAGATTCTTGCTTCTAAGGCTCTCATCAGTTGGCTGTTCACAGCCCTTTTAGGCTCCCACCTCATCCCGTCCCACCTTAGAAGCAAGGGGTGTGCCACCACCCCGTTAATGCTACCTCCGTGGAGGTAGCCTATATTTAAGACGCCTACGGCATCCCTATGTGCCTCTAACCCGCAGTCTAGACATTTGAAAAGTCTTCCTTTGGTTGTTATGTTTTTAGAGTGGCAGAGTGGACATTTGCTTGACGTTCCGTATTCGCTTTTCTCCTCTACTTTTATGCCGTACTCTTCGGCTTTTTCTCTGAACCTTCTAACTATGTAGTTGAAGCTCCAGAAGTTGTTTATCATGGCATTTGTTTTACTGCCATACTTGTTGTTTCTTATGTCCTTCAACCTTCCAAGCACTATCTTTGAAATGCCGAGTCGATAGGCATCTTCAACTATGGTTCTTATCATGGTGTTTATCGTATGCCTGAACCTTCTCTGACGGATTCTGTATAGTTTCCTAAGCTTCCTTGACGTTTTAGCCTCGTTGATTCTTGCTAGATTGCTCCGCTCCTTCGCTATCCGTCTTGTCCAGTACCACCAGTCTGATAGAACGGCTCTACTTGAGAAGGCTATGGGTTGCCTCAAACCTTCAAACCATACTGTGGCAAGGTTTATTACGCCAAGGTCTATGTAGAGGGGCTTGTTGCCTCCCTTAGGCGGAGGCTTCTCGACTTTAACGCTCATAAAGCCCCTCCACACCCCACCCACTCCATCGTAGATTATCTCAAGTCTCCCTTGCTCGCCCTTCCACTTCAGCTCACCTTTATATTTCAGCTTGAATCCTTTTGGAAGATAGAGGTATTTCTCGTCAATCTTGTAGCAGTCGTTTCTTACAACCATTCTCAGCTCTCTTCTACCGTTCCTTTTCCAGTATCTAGGCATTGAAACTCTGGTTATATGCTCTGGAAGTTTGCCCTTAGACTCAAGTTCTTTAAGTTTAAGGAAGCTTCTCCAAGCCTCATTATTCTTGTTTATTATCTGCTGGGCTGTTGCTGATCCTATTAGCGGAGCGTATTTAGCGTAGAGATGCTTAGGATACCATTCAAACTTCTTGTACCTTATGTAGGCTTGTCTCTTCTCAAAGTTCACTTCATTGTAGAGTCTAGCGCAATTGTCTGCAAGCTCCCATAGAGCTGGATGATCCTCAACTATGAAGGTGTTTGTTCGCTCCATTTTAGACGCCTTTTTTTGGGCTTCAATGTATTTTTCAATGGTCTCTTTAGAGACCGCTCCTATTGTCGAAACGTAGTAGCTGTGTGTCCATAGGGATGGCAACTTAAGCAGTTCGGGGAACTCCTTTCTAAGGATGTTCGAACTCCTGCCCTTGATTCTCCTCACGATCTTGTGAACAGGTATCGTTGGATGGGCCGATATGAACAGATGGACGTGATCAGGGTTTATGGTAATCTGTAAAATACTGTTTAATTCCATGTTTTAATGCAAACGCTTTAACGTGGTTAAGGGTTGGAGAGGCTACGGCGATTATTTCACAATCGCCACATCTTCTAAATGCGTTGGCATGAATATCCGCTACGAAGCCGCTGCCAATTACTCCAACACCGACTCTTCTACTCATAGCAATCTAACTGAACTATTTGGAAAGTTGAACATTTAAAAATTTGCTAAAACCTCAGTAGCCAACATCTTTCAAAGATTAAGATTATGAGATCAGGAATCTTTTACAACACCATATTAAAAAGATGAAAATTTTTAAACCTAAGCTTAAGTAGCGTTAACTGAAGATTAAACGTCGAAGGGGTCTTGGTGAACCGCGAACGATTGAAGAGGGTCTTTGACGGAGTAATATTGATGGCGATTTCCACTTTGGCAGTCATATCAGCCGTAGCCTCCTATGCATCCACTACTGAAGAGAGCTTTGCAACAGTTTTTACATATTCACTATTATTGACAGTAGGGTTGGCATTTTTGCTTCTACTTTTGAATAGAGATAAGCTTAAAGAACTGTCGGATTTGAAAAAGACGGTTTTAAAAATAATATTATGGATTAAGAGGAAGACTCCTAAAATATTGTGATAACTCATGATATTGTGTTGGTTGATGCTTTATTCATCTCCATAGTCATTTCATTCCTATGGAGTTAACTCTGTATTTAGATTCAGCCAACACCTATCCCTGTACTTTTTAAAACCGACCTTCATGTATACATGCTTCGCAGGAATATTGTCGCTACGGACTCCCAATCCTACGTATTTCACGCTCTCACATTTAAAAGCCTCTTCTACGGCTTTTGAAACCAGAGATGTGGCGAAACCTCTACTCCTATACTTCCGACTTGTGAACACCCTTCCTATCCAGCATACTTCAGGTATATGAGGCAGTAGTTTTTTCAGCTGAACCACTGAGGCGAGCCTTCCGTCTGTGAAAATTCCATAGATATCGCTTCTTTTCAACTCACCCATAGTCTTTTCGACCTCCTCTGTTATATCGTTGGGTACTGGGCGCCATTCACGCATTAGCCTAAGAAAATCCACTGCATGATCTTCATTTAATAGTTTCACGTCATGCTTGATGTAAAGTGTTTCTTCACCTTTTCTGAGGCTCATAATTTCAGTCGTATACTCACTTTTAATGGGGAATTTGTTTTTCACGATGTCGCTGAGCGTAGGGCTTAAATGGAACGTAGCTTCGTCTATCTTCACGATGTCCAGTAGATGTGTTATCACATCTCTATCTCCATCAAGGATTATAGATGGGGGTGTTTCCCCACGGTAGATTAGGAGGAAGCCAGCTAGATGGTCGTTTTTAAAACCAATATGCCACAACGTTTTCCTATGAGAGACCGCATCGTATAGGTCGTAAAGTGGGTAGAAGTTGTAGATGGGGTCTACTCTCAAGTAGGAGCCGAGTTCTCCGGTAAACTCTTCGCTGAGCTTTCTCAGTTTAATTGACGTATCCATTTAACAACTGTCACATAGATGCGTTAACGTAGTAGCGTAAAAGTTTAACCCTTACAGTTGGTCACAAACAGGCAACAAACGGCTACAGCAATACCCACTTACGCTTAGACCATAGATTGAAACAAAATTTTAGAAACTTAAGAGTATTTGTTCAATGATGTTTTCAAGGAAGAAATCGCTGTATCTTTCTTTTTGCTTCTAAATCTCGCTGCATTTTTTCACATCGCTCATACCATAATGTTTCATATTCATTTTGTGGTATAACTCTGTTTCTGAGGTCAGCTATTGTCCTTTCTCCTTCACTCTTACACAATTCTACACAGATTTTATAGGCATCCCAGTCAAGCTCTTCATCTTCCCAGTATACTGGGATTTCTGAAAAACCATAGAGAAAAGCCGCGAAGGCTCTTGTATGTCCATCCACAAAGATGATGTCTTCATCGAGTTTCTTAATTGGTATAGGTTCTATTGATTCAAGTTTATTGATGTTAAATGTTTTCATCACTTCAGATAATTTTTCAGAGCAAATGTACAGCTGGCTTGGCTGTATCTCGCTTAATTTCATCATGAAAATCTTTTTGTCCATAAAAACCCTGCAAGCTAAACTATAAAATCTTCCACCTTATTAACATTTTATCTCCAAATCCACACATCCGCCTATTTTCCCCCCTAAGCCTCAACGTACTCTATAGGCGGTGCCCGTACTTCCTTTGGCTTTCATCCCTTAGAAAGCCTCTGCAACTCTTAAATCTTAGAAGTGGAGACTAATATTTAGAGCATTATGGAGATAGACTGGGAGGAGTTTAAGAAGAAGTTTCCAAACTTGGCTAGAGAAATGGGAAATAACGTTCAAAGAGTCAGCATCGGAGGAGTTAGAACGTATAACGCGGAAGATTTTGATGAGCTTAAAATGCCGGACGCTATATCATATCTTAGACGCTGTGAGACTGAAGAGCAAGCAATTGAGGTGATAGACTACTTGGAGCGTAAGGGTGAGATAACCAAGGAGTATGCGGATACGCTTAGAAAACAGCTTAAAGAGAAGGGTGTTAGAAGCTTCGGTTCTCTTAAAAAGCCAGACTACTACCTGAGAAAATACTACTATGGAGACCTGTAACTCTTCAATCGACGTAAAACTCTGAAGCTCTTCGCGTGTGTTGGAGAGCCGTCTACGTTCTGTATAGGTATATTCCAAAAAGCAAATATATGAGAGGTGTTGTATCTACTGTAGTTTTTCGTTTGGGAGGATCGACGATGAGCGAGGTGTATTTAGTTAAAGCTGTTAGACCCAGATATGATAGGTCTGAAAGCCTTGTGGTTAAGATCCCGGAGCTTTTAGAGAAAGCTGGTGTTAGAAGCGTTGTTAAAGATGGAGATATAGTGGCTATTAAGATCCACTTTGGAGTCACCGGGGGGTATAGAAGTATTAGACCTCAGTTCATCCGCGCAGTCGTAGACGTAGTTAAAGGACTGGGCGGTAGACCTTTCATAACGGATACCTGGGGTTTAAACCACCTCAACGATGCCTACTACGATGGGATAAGCCACGCAACGGTTGGGGCGCCCGTACTACCGGCCAACGGTATTAAGGAGAACGACTTCAGGGTTGTTAAGCTCGATAAGTATTACCGTTTAAGCGAGGTTGAAGTCGCAGGCAACATATACGACGCGGATGCTCTGATAAACTTCGCACATGCTAAGGGTCACGGTGGAGCTGGATACGGCGGCGCTATTAAAAACCTAGCCTTAGGCGGGGTTACGGGGAGGATGAGGGGGGCTGAACACTCTAAGGAAAGAGAGGGGGGTGTGGTAGCATTCCACGAAGCTATGGCAGACGTGGTTAAAGCAGTTCTATCGAATAAGAAAGACAAGGTTTTACACTTGCTCTGGATAATGGACGTTGTGGAGCACTGCGACTGCGCGCCCTTCGGCATGATACCGCTAGTTCCAGACATAGGGATAGCCGCGTCTAAGGACATAGTAGCCATAGATAAGGCAGGTTTAGACCTTATAAACCAAGCACCGCCAATACCAGGCTCTGTGGCGGACAGTTATGGGCTTAAGCCTGGGGAGAACAAGTTTCTACGTATACACGGCGTAGACCCGTATACTCAAGTCACGGTGGCTGAAAGAGCCGGTCTTGGAACTACACAGTACAGGCTTATAGAATTCTAACATACTGTAGACGGTGAAGACTTGAAAAAACTAGTGGTCTGTTTAGACGTAAGCGAAAGCATGAGGTATGGGACGCCGCAGAAGCTGAGGCAGGCCGTGGACGTAGTCGTTGAAGCGGTTAAACCCTTAGAAGGTATAACGCCGGTGGGGCTTGTCATATTTGACTCTGAGCCGGAAGTCCTGTTAGAACCTAGAGTGGTAAACTTATCAGAGGTTCTAGAACTGCTTGAAAAGCTTAAACCTAGAGGTGTAAGCCGTTTAGCCGCCGGCTTGGAGAAGTCGATTTCACTAGCCGTGAATGGTGGAGAGGTCTTAGCCGTATCGGATGGACGTGCCAATTTAACCTTAGATAGGTCGGTGAGTTTTGAGGGTAAAGTGGAGATTGAACAGGAACTTGTGAAGATCGCACGTAGTGCCACTGAGCAAAACGTGAAAATCCATACTGTAGCCGTCGGTGAAGACGCGTTTATAAATACGCTTAAGGCTCTGTCTGAGGGATCTAATGGATCATTCAGCTTAGCTGAAGCTTTCCAAGGTTTAAACGTCAACCCTAGAAGACTTCATACAGTAATTGCTGTTGAAAGTTTAACGGTCTACCCGGCTCCGGCTGAACTACCTCAAGCCCAGCCTACCTGGACTAGGGAGTCTCAGCTAACTCACGTAGCGGTTGTATCAGACATGCTTTATAAGAAGTACCGGGAGAGCCCCATAGCGTTTCTACGGAATCCTAGGAACGGTAGAGAGGCTAGGATAGCTATGCTTACGGTGGAAGACCCTATTCTAGATGCTTATAGGAAGCGTATGGTTAAAACCGTTCAGAGTATTCGCGAAGAAAAAGCCATTCTCTTAGATAGGTCTTATAGAGACTTCCTCCTCCTGGAATCCAAGGAGACGGTAGAGCTTAGACTATGTAGGGTGGAAAAATAAAGGGGTAGAGTCTGCCTCATAAGGCTGTGAAGCTTTCTACGGTCTTCCAATCCAGTCTCTTAACCATCTCTAAGACGAGTTTAACAGCGTTTTCGAGGTCTTCTAAATAGAACATTCCAACGTGGGTATGTATGTGCCTCGTAGGTACGCCTATTACTATGCTTGGGCATCCGGCTCTTGAAATATGTATCCTACCGGCGTCCGTCCCACCTCTGGCGACTTGGCTGAGCTGGTATGGTATTTTAGCCTCCTCAGCCACTTTTATCGTAAACTCTTTAAGAGGCTGGTTTGGGATCATAGTGGCGTCGTAGGTTATTATCGAAGGGCCTTTACCTATTTTAGCGGGGGCTTCTGTAGCCTTTATACCTGGTACATCCCCGGCAATATCGACTTCTAAAACAACAGCCACATCTGGGTCTACCACGTGGGCTACTGTTCCGGCGCCTCTAAGTCCAACCTCTTCTTGAACTGTAGCTGCACCGTAAACCGTGTTTGGATGTTCCAGCCCTTCGGTCTTAAGCCTCCTGACAACATCCATGGCTATGAAGGCTCCGAGCCGATCGTCGAAGGCTTTACCAGTGGCTATTTTACCGTTTCTGATCAGCATGAAGGGTGAGTAGGGTACTATCGGGTCTCCTATTTTAATACCCATTTCCTCAGCCTCTTTACGGCTTGTAGCTCCAACGTCTATGAACATGCTAGTCTTCTCAACAACCTTTTTAGCTTCTTCAGGTGTAAGCAGGTGGGGGGGCTTGGCAGCTATAACCCCGTAGACATCTCCTTTAGCCGTCCTTATGACTACTCTCTGAGATAGTAGGACTTGGTCGAACCAGCCTCCCAGCGGGTTGAACGCTACATAGCCTAAGTCGTCTATGCCGGATACTACGAAGCCAACTTCATCTATATGTCCAGCTAGCAGTACTCTAGGCTTCTCGGAAGAGCCTTTTTTGACGAATATCACGGAGCCGAGCTTGTCAGTGAGTATTTCATCGGCATACTGCTCCACATACCGTTTAATCTTCTGAGCAGCTTCTCTTTCAAAACCGGCTGGTCCGAAGGCTTCGAAAAGCTCTTTTAAAACGTTTAAACTCCAATCATCTAACAATATCTCAACTCCTAACAAGAGAAGAACGGCTTCAGACTTTATAAATCCTTATGCCGCTGTTACTCTTTATCATGGTTTTTCAAACGTATAGGTATTAACGGGGCTATTCCGGTCAGGGAGAGTAGTGAAAGCATTGTGAACGTCTCCGTAAGCCCCATGTAGCTGGATACTAGTCCAGCCACTATGGGGCCTAAAACTACGCCGACCTGTTGTGCAAGTCCGTAGTATCCTGTAACCGTAGCAGAGCCTCTGCTTAAACGCCCTATTAACGCTAGGCTGGCGGCGAAGTATAGGGCGAAGGACATCCCCCTTAAGGCTTGAGCGAAGGCGAAATCCGTGAAAGCTTGAGCGCTGGTGAACCTGTAGTAGGCTAGTGCGAACCCGGCTGCTCCTAAAACCATGACTATTCTATCGCCGAGTCTATCGGTTAAAACGCCTGAAATGAGCATGAAAGGTATTTCGACGAGGGAGCCTAAAGCCGTTATAGAGCCTATTGCACTCTTTGAGAGGTTTTTATCGACTGCTAGTAGAGGTATGAACCTGTTATCGGCGCTGGCTACCATGTCCATTATTCCGAGCGACGTTAAGAATAAGGCCAATTCATAGGATACTCTGCCTCTACTTTTCGCGGTACGCTGTAGCTGGCCACTGTCTGGGACTGTGATAGAGGTTAACACCGTCGCCGTGGAGAATCCGAACGAGTAGAGCAGTATCGTTTTAGAGCCGTATAGGTCTGCTAGTACTCCGAACATGATGTTTCCAACGGTCCATCCGATGGACCTGCTTATCCTGTACGTGCTCATAACCCTACCCATGACTCTGCTTGAAGTAGCCTCAGAGATTATGGCTAGAGATATTGTGACTATTATAGGTGTGCTGAGACCTACGGATAGGCTTATCAGTACGTACGTTGGGAGGCCGCTTGCGATATAGGATGTGAGGAATGCCGAAGATAGGAAGACGGTTGAAGACGCTATTAGAAGCCTCCTGTTTAAGCCTCTATCGCTCGCGATGCCTGCTAGAAGCTGGGCTAAGCCGCCGCCGAGCCCGGTTAACGCTCCAACGAGCCCTATTAGGCTGTAGCTTAAGTTTTCCTCTTTCATAAGCAAAGGTAGGAAGATGGAGTTGGCCGCTCCGACGACGCCTAGTATGAGGGATACTATGAATAGCGCGGCAAATACCTTAGCAAACCTCTTATCTTTCAACGCTCCACCGACGTCTATACCGAAGGCAATAGGAGGCAAATACTCTGAGGAGTTTTATAAAACTTCATTTCCTCGACGTTTGCCTATATGGTTAGACCTTGCATTCTAGGCTGAACTTTCTAGTTTTAATCTTAGCCTCAGAAAGTAGCTTTTTAGCCAACTCATCTGGATAGTCGCTGGCGTATACGATTTCAGATATTTCAGCGTTTATCAGCATCTTAGCGCATATACTGCAGGGGAAGTGCGTAGTATACAGTGTAGCTCCTTTAACGCTGACGCCGAATACGGCTGCTTGAATTATGCAGTTAGCCTCAGCGTGGAGGCCGCGGCAGAGCTCAGCCCTCTCGCCTTCGGGAACCGCCAGCTCCTTCCTTAAGCATCCAGTCTCGTAGCAGTGGGGGAGGCCTTTAGGAGCCCCGTTGTAACCCGTGCTTATTATCCGCATGTCTTTAACCAGGACGGCTCCGACCTTTCGCCTAATGCAGGTAGACCTCTTAGAAACAAGGTAGGCCATGCTCATGAAGTACTCGTCCCAAGAGGGTCTTCTAAAAGCCTCTCCACTAGACCCAGTTTTAACGCTTTCTTCTGAAAAACCAGCCATACACGTACCTCCAAACGGTAAACACTGACTCTATGGGGTAGAGTGGGCTTTTTAAAGGTTTTTAGACCGCATATATTCAGCATGAGGTTAAATCAGCCGGATTATCGACAGAAAAGTGCAACTGCTCCCTGAAGAATGCTGATTACTACTGCAGTAGTTTCTGGGAAAAATATTTCAACTGTAGTAATATGGGGGCCTAGATAGGTCATCTAACTCGTTCCATCCTATCGCGACATATCCACCTTTTCCTGCATACTCAGCATATTTGCCTCCATCCATTCGTAATACACTACTGGTTTCGAGATTTAATTAGATTTGGAGGTGATTGATGGCTTGCATAAATATGACTTTGAGCATAAAAATGTTTAACTTTTACTTTATTGGTGATAATTAAATGGGAGCCGTATTGGGCGACGATTACTGGCTCATTTTAAAGGATAGGGTTAGGGAGATTTTGGAAAATGGCTCCGTTAAGGGAGGCGGCTTCGCGCCGAGGATTACGAGGCTTGACGAGTATATAAATGATGTTGAAATTGAGGAGGACGGCTTAGATGAGGCGTCGTTAGGCACTTTAGCCGCGATATTGGGGTTCTTCCAAGCGGCGTACACGTTCGGATTGACGAGGATACCTGGAAGCTGGGCTATTCAGGGCTGCAACAGCTTAGTAGAGAGAGGTGTAAGGCCTAGTGATTGGATCAGATACCCAGCGTCAGGCTTTTGGTATCCGCAATTCCTAGCAGGATTCATCATGATATTAATCCTAGGCTTCCTCCACGCACGGTACATATGGTTCCCATTGGAGCCTATAGGCTTCATCACTGGTGTAGGCGTCGGCTTCGGATGGTGGGGCTTCTGGACTTATGGGCTTGTAGCTTGGATACTTAAGACGATAACGCTTAGAGTTGGAGGTAGCAAGCTCTACGAGGAGTGGGGTGCACCCATAGCGTCAGGCTTCATAGCCGGACACATGCTGGCACTAATACCGGGAACCATAATATCGAAGGTAAGGTTCTTCATACCGTTCTAAACATCCCATTTTTATTTTTTCTAATACTTATTGGAGGTGTTATCTGTTTAGGTCGTCGTCCAGCCCAGCACGGGCATATGTGAAGGCTTCACAGACAGCAACGGCGACCGTAGGCGCAGGTCCATAGTGTTAGCTCCTATAAATGTTAGGGTTGAGGGTGGAAGCTTCACACTGACTTGGACCTGTAAACTGGTTGAGAGCTTGGCATAGAAGCGCTCTTTATCGTAGTAGCTCTCTGTTAGCCTGCAGGTTCATGCTAGCGTGTGCTCTGAGATATGTATTCATCGGAACAGGATAAGCTTCTACACTTTCGCTAAGGAGGGAAAGTTGCCGTAATTATTTCAGTTGCTCAAATCTAAGCATGTCCTCAAGCTGTGTAACCTTGAAGCCCACTTTCTCATAAAGCCGCACGGCGGGAATGTTGGCACCATCTACGGATAATCCTATACCTTTAGCACCTTTGTTCGCGAGGAGAGCTATCGCTTTCCTCAGCATAATGGTTCCATATCCTCTTCTTCTATACTTTGGGATGACTCCTATAAGCCAGATGAAGCCGAGGGGAAGCCACGGTCCGTTAACTTGATAACGCTTGACTGTTCTTTCAGGCACGTATGCTGATATGATAGATCCCACAGGGTCGCCATTCTTGTAGGCCACAAGCCACATTGAGGGGGTCGAATTCGCCATACTTGTAATCATCTCCATGTTCAGTCCATTTTGGCATCTCTTGACGAAGCCACTCAGCAGTAAATATCCTTTCCAAGGTATCTGAGCAAGCTTCTACGGAAACGTTTACCACAAATTCCAACCCGACTTCATTCAGGTCGCGGAAAACCAAATCCGATTTAAAGCACCTATCATCTCCCCCTACTTCCTTCCACATACTCTGCCTACGCCAACTCTAAGTGAAAACTCTCTCTAAGAAACTGGAGACTATCCGCTCATATTCCTCAGCGTCCCCTCTCTCGAGAACGGTTCCCATTATGTAAACGCCTTTATACTTGCATCTACTGGCTTCTTCAGCTATGTAACTGGCCAAAGCCTTCTCTACTCCTAGTTCCCTGAACTCAGGGACCACGACGGGAGAATATCCTCTGCAGAGCACAAGAGCTATGCTATCTTTACCTTCAGGCCTTATCCAGAAGAGGGCGCCTACAAGTTTACCGTCTTTTTCAGCCACGACCATCGTATGCTCGTAATCTTGAGCCTTGAAGATGTCCTTGTAAAATGTCTTTTAAAATACTCTAACATTCCTGTTCTCTTACACATTTCAAGAAACGCGTCTAACATGCTCTTATGAAGAAAACCAACATTCAGCTCCGACTTCCCCATTTTGTTCCTGCCTCTGCTATCTATGGTTATACACTCTTATTAAGTTTTTAACGCTTCTGGGATTAGCATAGAGGAAAGGAGGAATCTGTTAGAATCGTTAGGTCTATTAGGGACACGTTTGAGGATAAAAGCTCTATTTTACAAATTCAATCAATTGATAAAAAAGTATTTATCTTGTCGGAATCAGACGGAAAATCAATCGAAGATATTAAAAAGTAGAAAGCTGGCTGAAGTACAGGGTTGTCGGCGAGCCTGTCTTCAATGGTCTTTGTGAGCTATGCAGTAAACCCGTCGCCGAAGTCGTCTTCAAGTTTGAAGGGCCGCCTAGACAACACTATGCTCATAGAAGATGCCTTGAAGACGGCATGCTTGTAAAACGTTTCACTACTCAGCTTAGGGAGATGGAAAAGAGGCTAGAAGACGGTTTCTCCTACAGTTGAAAAACAGCATCATAACCGATGATGTAAAAGAAGCCATAGAGGAGAGTTTTAGGAAAAACGGGGGAGAACATGGAAAATCCCCATAGAAATATAATGGGAAAAACTGGGGGGTCTAGAGTTGAAGGTTCTGATTAGAATCGAGCTCCCAATATATGTGCCGAAGGAGCGTGAAGGTCTCTACAGAGCATTAAAGTCATTTAGAAAAAGTTAACGTTATCGACAATAATTTGGCAAGACTACGGCTTTTTAGAAACCTTCTCCTCCTTCTGTTTGAATGAGTTAAGGCTTGGATATGCTTTAAAGAACACTTTGAGGGCTGGTGGCACTATCGCTGTTAGGAAGGGTATTTCCGTGATAAACGTCCATATGAACCATATCAAAGCGGCTTGAACTGGAAGGTTCATTTCACCTGAGGGGAGGACTAGAAACTGGCTGAAGCCCCAAACCCCAACACCTATTATCCCGCTTCCTAAGGCTAAACCGGCTACAGAGGCAATACCGTAGCTTGAAAGCTCAGGATAGAACCTGTAAACCGCGGCTATGGATACCATGCTCACTACACAGGCCGATATGAAAGCGGCAACCGTGATGGAGTCAGATATTATATTTAAACCATATAGGGCTGATGTTAAAACCACTATCAGCGTAAGAAAGGCGATTGAACCGTAAACGTACAGTCTGCCAGCTCTCCTCCTAGCTAGAAGACCCATTACGTAAAAACCTAAGAAGTTTGCAGGTACACCTACCGATAGGCTTAAAAGAGCATTCCCATGTATCGCTAGGTCGCTTATGAATATTCCTATGGCTGCTCCCAGCCCACCCACCATAGGACCATAGACTACTGAGAAAAACCCTGGCACTATGACTGAAGGCCAAAACCTGACAACACCTATCACAGGCGTGAACAAGCCTAGATACGTCAAATATCCCAGAGATGCATATAGAGCCGCGTTCACCACAGCGGCGCTGAGGTCTCTAAGCTTCACAGTTATTCGGGTTAGACCTCGAAGTAATTAAATGTTTTTTAAGAAAACTTTAATGACTTTAAAGATATTAAAGTAATCTGTTATGAGGGTTTCCTGACAATTCAACGGGATGATATAGCTTGATAATGGGTGTCGACGTAGGCGGAAGCTTCACAAAAGCCGTGGCTTTAAAAGGCTCCAACATAATCGGACTATGTACAGTCTTAACGACAGAGCCTGTTGCAGCCGTTTCAGGAGCGCTGGGTAAACTGCTTTCACAGATAGATAGACCGCTTAAAGAAGTCGAAGTCTTAGCGGTTTCAGGAGCTGGAGCCAGATTCCTAGGAAACAGTATACTAGACGTCCCGATATTTGAAGTAGATGAGATCGAAGCAATAGGTATAGGCGGGTTAACCCTATCGGGTAAGGACAGGGCGTTGGTCGCAAGCCTAGGAACTGGTACGGCTTTAGTCGTAGCCAACAGCGATGGCAGAATACAGCACATCGGGGGGACTGGCGTAGGCGGTGGAACGATCAGAGGCCTAGCACAGCTGATACTTAGAAGGCAGAACTTCGAAGTTTTAGAGGAGCTGGCCTCTAAGGGGAATTTACGCAAGGTCGATTTAACAGTCGGAGACATAGCCGGTAGGTCCGTAGGCATAATCCCAGCTGAAGCCACAGCATCAAACTTCGGCAATGTAAGCGAAGACGCCGATGAAAAAGACTTATCGGCCGGCATCTTCAACCTCGTTGGAGAAGTGATAGGGGTCGTTGTCAGCCTAGCGGCTAAAGCATACGGTTTAGAGAGAGACGTCGTACTCATAGGTAGACTTGCCGGAAGCAAACTGATATCTGAACGTATAAACGAAGTATGCAAACTCTTCAAAGTATCTACAATGATCCCGGAAAACTACGACTACTGCGTAGCCATTGGAGCTGCAGAATACATCAGACGTAGAAGGCTAAAACCCAGTTAACGTTATATGCCATAATATTTTAAATTCAAAAGGTGAAAGCTTTGGAGAACCTACGGAGAATATTTAGGGGAAGCCTATTCCTATCATCTATGATGGGGATTACCAATGGAGAGTTCTGCGCGGAGAGGGGTTTAGGCACGGCTATGGTTCAACTCGGAGCCTATTTAGCCGAGCCGCCCATGCATGGTGTTTTAGAGCCGGGCTTAATCCTTCCACCTGAGAGGAAAGACTGCGTAGAGTTTCTATCTAAAGAGGTTGAGGAGGTCAAGAAGAGACTGAACGTATCCGTATGTTTAAACCTAGCGACTCTAAAACTTGAATGGGGGCTCGAAGCCTCTGAATGTTTCAGAGAAGCTGGTGGGGATTTCGTAGAGCTTAACGTTCACGGAGGCTACAAGCGCTACTTAGAGCAGGGCAAGCTTAGAGCCATGGTTCTACCTGAGAATAGAAACGAATTGTTCAACTGGCTTGAAGGATTCTCAAAGCTCGATATCCCAGTAATTGTAAAGTTCAGAATGGGTGTAACACCGGATTACAGCCCCATACTTGATAGAATAACTGGGATGAACATTTTCGGAGTACATTTTAACGTGAGAGACGAAACCTCTAAACGTCCAAATGTAGAATTCGTAAGGAAGGTTAAAAACCGATACAGTGATATTTTCCTACTGGTAAGCGGCTATGTTAGATCCGTTGAAGACGCCATAACGCTTTTCAACGCAGGTGCAGATATGGTCGGTATAGCCGAGCCTACCATAAACGATCCAAGCTACATAGCAAACATAGCCGATGGGTTGAAGACTTATAAACTCAAGGGAGGATTTCAAGCACTTCCCTAGCCCTCTCAACCAGCAGATTCGCATCCTTCTCAGGTAGACCAGCCTCTAGGAGCCTGGAAGCCGTTGAATCGGCCAACTGTTTAACGGTCACATAGCCCATATCGATAACCCTGTACAGAGCATTCAATTCAAACCCCCTTAAAATAGTAACCGGATACAGTTTAAATTCCACTATGAGCTTTTCAAGATCCATAGCATCTACAGCACCCCAGCCTAGCAGACCGATACCTCTACACTTAGCATACCTATAGGCGTGGTTTGTAAATTTAGTATTCGTCGCCACCAAAGGCTTTGAAATATCCAGCTTATTCAAACCCTTCTCATAACCCTCTCTAATATCCAGCATCGTAGCCCACACCTTCTCAACCACCTCTAAATCAACATACTTATGCGGGTTCATATGATGCTTAACCTCAACGTATATAAACCCATCGCCTCTGGAGGCGAGCACATCTACCTCATGCTCTATACAGAAACCCTGTACGATAATGTTCCGCTCAACATCATAGCCGAGGTTTCTGAAGATCTGAGAGATGAAGTTTTCGAAATCCGGTTTAGACCTTAGCAGACTTAGACTAGTCCTCAGGTCAACCCTATACGCCATAGCTGGCTTATACTCAGCCATTATCCTGAAAACTGTACTCAGTACTTCACGCGTGGATATACCATCGTAAACCTGCTCTTCAACCCTCTTAGAGACTTTTTCAGCAAGCTCTACGGAGCCGCACAGCTTAAGACATGTTTTGAAAACCTTCCCCCTGTTAAACGGCTCGCTAGCTCCATCCGCTTTAACAACCATAACCACTACTTTCCACCCCTCTTAGACCTCACATACTCGAATGCTGAAACGGCCGCAACATAGCCTTCACCTACCGCTTTAGCGAGGCTTAAAGGCGGTCCACATAAATCTCCACATGCAAAAACACCCTCCACATCCGTCGCCTGGCCTCTATCAACCTTCAAATAGCCGGAGGAATCTGGAAGCAAACCTATGCTAGACGTAAGCTCTAAAACGCCTCTTGAGCCGAGCTCTATAAACACCCCTTGAACGCTCACCACGCTTTCATCATCCAGCAGAACGCCCTCGACCCTCTGCTCACCCAATATTTCAACAACCCTCCTACCTTCAACTACGACCACACCTCTGCTTTTAAGCTCTTCAAACAGACGGCTTGAGAATCCTATCCTCCTCGCTATGAGAGAGACCTTAGAGGCGTAATTCGCCATGAGTAAAGTAGCGTAAGCAGCAGCACTACCATCCCCAACCACGGCCACGTCTAACCCTTTAAAGAAAACACAGTCACACTCTGCACAATAGCTCACCCCTCTACCTATAAGCCTGTCTTCACCTTTAACGTTCAACCTGTTCCTCCTAGCACCCATAGCAAGTATTACGGCGTCTGCTAAAACCTCAACTCCACTCTCAGTCTTCAGCTTGAAGAGAGCCCCATCCCTATGCAACTCAACAACATCCTCCTCAATCATCTCCACGTTTTTAGACTTAACCTGTTCTAAACCGGTTTCGAGAAGTTTAACACCTTCAATAGGGCCCAATACGCCGAAGTAGTCGTCTATACGCGCATACCTTAGAGAGCTACCGCTCGGCTTACCGATTAGGAGAACATTCATCTTACGCTTAGCAGCCGTTATCGCAGCCTGCACTCCCGCAGGTCCACATCCAACAACCGCAACGTCTACTCTTCTAACAGAGCCCACAGACTCTATCATACAATTCTTCTAAATGTAGGGTGAGGGTATAAATCTATTCTAGAAAAGCTTTATTTTATCGCGTATTGAGTTATGGATACTTCGTGTAGCTTGTTATCTTACGTTGCCTCGTATCATCCCGTAGACTTATTACATATTTTATAAGATCCTCAACGCTGTTAAAACTAAGCCTTAAAAGGGTTCTGAAATACCAATCCCGGCATTTGAGGCCAGCAAGTATGGAACCTGAAACAACGGCTTTATTCAAATCTTTAGTGAGCATGTAGCCTGCTAGAAATCCTCCACACCATACATCTCCGGCACCAGTCACATCAACTGTTTCACCGGGTAGTTTTGTTAACGCAGGTATGAGCATTATATCACCATCCCTCTTAACTACAGCTCCGAGCTCTCCCAAAGTCACTATTAGTGTTTCCGTTTCGAGTTTCGCCACCGCTCTAGGTAGATTTCTCAAACCAGTTAAAGCGTAGGCTTCAGACTCATTTAATACGAAGAAGTCTGCTTTCCTAGCTACCTCCCTTAAAGTGTTTAAAGTGCTTTTACGGATGTATCCAATCCACGTGTTGACGGATATCAGCGTTTTTGGACTCACCCTCCTAATAAAGTCTATTGTTTTGAGGACTTTTTGAGGAGACATGGGTGCTAGGTGGAGAATTGTCTCATCTCCAAGCCAACTGACTGGTATCTGAGAATGCTTTATGTACACTCCAGTCCCTATCTTAACCTCTAAGTAGTCTGCCTTCCAATCTTCATCGTATTTTATCGTGAAGCTTGTCGACGGTTTAGATGAGACCTTTATGCCTTTAAGGTTGAAACATCGTAGAACATCCATATGCGCGTAGTCTTTACCTATGCATGTCACCAGGTCTACGTTTCTAACCAGGGTTTTAGCAGCTATGGCAGTGTAGAGGGCAGCCCCTCCGGGCTGACGGCTTTCACCTTTAACCGTTATAACTTTGTCCGCTGAAACATGTCCCATGACTACGATCCTCAAATACTTCCGTCTCCTGAGACTTACTACATTAAACCTTATCCTCAGATATTCTTAAACAGGATTACTACAGATAAACGTATTTTTAAGTGCCATCGCATTTAAATGGGTACTGTGATTGGTATGAAAGTGTTTAATGTAGAATGTAGAGTTGTAGATTTAAGCCTTAAACTGTATCCCGGTAAGGAGAAGCGTAGGCTTGAAATCAGAAGGTTCAGCTATACTGCTGGAGAATACATGTATGATATAGATACTATGAGCCACATAGGTACGCACGTTGAGTGCCCATCCCACTACGTAAATGCCAGGTACGGGGTTAACGGTGCGGATCTATCAGAAATCCCGGTTGAAGTGTTTCTAGGTGAGGCCGTTTTTGTAGACTTATCTCATAAGTCTGCCCGTGAGCCTGTAACGGTCGAAGACCTTGAAAGAGCCGGCGTACGAGAAGGGGATATAGTTCTCATAGGTAACAGCCGTTTTACAGGTGAAGACAGCCCTTATATTTCACCTGAAGCCGCTAAATGGCTTGCCGAGAATAGGGTTAAAATGGTCGGCGTAGACGACTCCGTTCAGGTTGAAGCTCCTGGAAGCACAAGCTCTCTTGAACTTATGGCAACACATGACTACCTACTCTCGAACAACATCCCCATAATAGAGAGGTTGTGCAACTTAGATAGGCTTAGAAAACGTAGATTCCTATTCATAGGTCTACCCGTAAACATAGTCGGATTGGATTCATTTCCAATAAGAGCCGTTGCGTTAGAGCCTGTATGAAAACCCAGTTAGGCTTATTAGCACACCTGTATGTTCTATGGGTGGGTTTAAACTTGACTCCACGTGAGAGGATACTGGCCGTTTTTGAAAGGAAGCCCAGAGATAAGATACCTTGGAATATTAGACCGGAGTTCTGGTATGTGTACAATAAGGCTAAGGGCACTCTCCCGGTTAAGTATATGGATAAAGACATAGCGGAGATATGTGAAGAGTGGGGTGCGAGCTGGAGGTGCTACTCCGGGTATTTCGTAGAAAGCTTTGTAAAAGTATGGTATGAGGGGGATGTAGAGTTTAAAACAAGACGCAACGGCAACCTGATAATGACCGAGGTTGAAACACCTAAGGGTGTGCTTAGAGAAGTATCTATGCTTGGAGAGCTCGGACTGTCCTCTAGACTCGTCGAATACCCGGTTAAAAGCTTAGAGGATTTTAAGCCCCTACGTTATATTCTCGAAAACGTCAGGGTGGAATTTGATAGGAAGGTATATGATAATATGAAGCTTAAGCTTAGAGACCGCGGCGTACTTTGGTGTTTCTTCCCCCGCTCACCTCTGCAGGCATTATTCATAAACTACATGGGTGTTGAAAGGTCTATACGATTTCTATTCAGGTACAGGTGTGAAGTTGAAAGTTTGATGGGGGATATTAAAGCATCCAACGACAGGTTTTACGAAGTTTTAGCCCGATCTCCAGTTGAAATATTAAACTTGGGTGAGAATATAGACTCCCGAATAACGTCGCCCAAACTTTTTGAGAAATACTGTGTACCCTATTATCAGGAGAGGAGCGACTACCTACATAAGCACGGTAAGTACGTCCACATCCACGTAGATGGATGGGCTAAACCTATTCTACCGCTTCTAAGGGAAACCGGACTAGACGGTGTGGAGGCTTTGACAGTTGAACCAGTAGGAGACATGACACTTGAAGACATCAAAAACGCCCTTGGAGATGAAATGGTTCTACTAGATGGGATACCCTTCATATTCTTCATACCAGAGGCAATAAGCTTGGAGAAGTTCGACAAATTCGTCGAGAAGATAATATCGATGTTCCCAGACAACTTGGTATTGGGTATTTCCGATGAGTTGCCTCCACCGTCGGATGAAAGCAGGGTGAAAAGGGTCTCCGAGATCATCGATCGAACCTTTAAACGTTGAGACTTTCTCAAGCACGATAAGCCTTTAAATAGGGAAATGGAGTATTGCAGTATGTGAGCTATCCTATGAGTGGGGAGGAGTTAGCCCTTTATGGAGGTAAGCCTGTACGCGACAAACCCCTACCTCCGATGTTCCCGGGAGCAACGTTCATAGATGTTGAAGAGGAGGAGGAGGTTTTAGAGGTTTTAAAAGCCCAATCCCTGTTTAGATATTATGGACCTAGGTTTCTAGGTAAAACTGAGAAGTTTGAGAAAGCCTTCGCAGACTACATAGGTGTTAAACATACGTTAGCTGTAAGCTCGGGTACCGGAGCGTTATGTACAGCTCTAGCCGCAGTAGGCGTCGGTCCAGGGGATGAAGTGATAATACCTGGCTTCTCCTGGATAATGGACGCTATGGCTGTGCTGTTTTTGAGAGCAATACCCGTGATAGCTGAGATTGATGAGACACTATCAGTAGACCCTGAAGACCTTGAGAGAAAAATATCTGATAAGACGAAGGCTTTAATAGCCGTACATATGAGGGGCTTCCAATGCGACATGGACCGTATAAGGAAAGTGGCTGTGGAATATGGAGTTAAAGTGGTGGAAGACGTGGCTCAAGCATGCGGCGGCTCGTATAGAGGTAGAAGACTTGGGTCCATAGGAGACGTAGCAGCATTCAGCTTTCAGCTTAACAAAGCCATAACTGCTGGTGAGGGGGGAGCCGTTACCACAAACGACGATGACGCATACATTAAAGCCGCCGTCTTCCACGACGCCCCATTCTACTTAAGGTTTGGAGCTGAGCCTAGCCTAGGGCTCAATTTTAGGCTTAATGAGGTTTCAGCGGCAATACTATTAGCTCAGCTTCGCAAAATAGACAGCATAATCTCTAGAATGAGGAAGCGTAAAGCCAACATAGTTAAAGCATTATCCGGACTGGACGGGATAGAGGTTCATAAGCCTGTAGATCCTCAGGGCGATATAGCCGTAGCCGTTGTGATTTTCCTAGAAAGCTTTGAAAAAGCCGAGCTTTTCGCCAGGGCCTTAAACGCCGAGAACATAGGTGCTTGGCACTTATTCAACCCGAACAGGAAGGACCTTCACGTATACTACCACTGGGATACGGTCATGAATAAGGTCTCCTTCGCCTCTAAAGGTTGCCCATATACGTGTCCACTCTACGGCAAATCCATAGAGTATACTAGGGAGATGTGTCCAAAGACTTTAAAAATCCTAAGCAGAGCCGTCAACATAGATGTGAGCCCTCTTCTCACGGATGAAGATGAAGCCACGATAATAGAGGGTGTTGAGAAAGTAGCTAAGTCGATCCTACGATAAACCAATATAGTCTCTGTTTTCTGCGTAGACAACCCGCCCTCTGACAACCGTCAAAAGCACTCTAAGCTTTTTATCTAAAACCACAAGGTCTCCATCAAAGCCAGACGCTATAAAACCCTTCCTATTTGAAACACCTAAGAGTTTGGCCGGTATACTGCTAGCCATGAGCAAGACTTCCTTCATTGGATACTCTATGTTTCTCATAAATCTAACGGCGTCAACCATAGATATTGTCGTACTGGCGAAGGAACGCATATCACGCGTATAGGATATACCGTCTTTAACCACAGCCTCGGAGCCGTATGCATTTGAACCCAGCTTATATATTCCATCAGGCATACCCGCAGCCCTCATGGCATCGGTGACAAGGCATAGCCTTCTAAAACCCTTGGTTTTCACGGCCAAACGTATGAGGATCGGGTGGACATGCCTCCCATCAGCTATAATCTCAGCCATCACACCACCTAACGCTAAAACGGATTCTAAAGCCCCCGGTATCCTATATGGCCCACGTTTAAACGAAACACCTAGAGCATTATACAAATGAGTCGTATGCCTCAATCCCACGTCGTAAGCTTTAACCACGACGTCATATGGAGCGTTTGAATGCCCTATGCTAACTACAACGTTCCTGCTGGAGAAGGCTTTAACGGCTTTAACCCCACCTGAAACCTCCGGCGCTATCGTGACCCTCCTGATGACGTCTGCATGCTCTAAAAGCGGCTTTACGAGTTCTTCACTAGGTGTCTGCAGAAGCTCTGCTGGATGTGCTCCACGCATATCAGGGTTTAGAAACGGCCCTTCTAGATGTAGTCCAAGTGTTTCAGCCCCATTTGTAGAAACGTTTGAGAATTTCCTAAAAGTCTCCAGAATCTTAAACGTATAATCTACAGGTGAAGATAATATTGTAGCTAGGAGTGAGGTGGTTCCACCGCGTACGTGGTATTTACAAACTTCATTAAAGGCCTCAAAGCTTCCATCTGCGAAATCGTAGCCTCCACCTCCATGAACGTGAACATCTATAAAACCCGGTACGCATACCCCGTCGTTGAATCTGAGGACTGTTGCATCTTTAACCTTTTCAAAGTCATCGCCCACGTAGTCTATCTTACCATTTTTTAAAACCACAACACCATTTCTAATCAGAGTGTTCGGAGTGTAGATTCTCCCAGCTCTTATCGCTAAGACCACGTAGCTTAGGAAATACTCATCACCTTTAAAAATTTTCGGAATACCGCAAGTCTTTGAGGGTAAAAGCTTCAAATTTAGATGCGGGTTTAAACTTTACCAGACTCTTGAAGATTTTCTATCTTATAAATGTGCATACCCTTCTCATTAAATGATCGAATTAAGTTAAAAACACGTATCTTTGAAGTCTTTTTAAACTAGCCTCCACCTCCAAACTTCTATATCGTAGAAAGCGCCCATAAAAGGTGATGATACACAGCGAAGCCGAAGCCCTATCTAAATGTCATGGGGAGCTGGTGTTTAAGAGAACCATCATTTTCATAGACAAGCCTTATAGAGAATACAGGTGTAGTAAATGTGATAAATGGGTCTACCTACCAGATGCATCGGACACAGATGAGAAGTTCTGCTTTGAAACACAGATAAGAATATGAGCTCGGGATAACTGTTAAAAAGGCTTAAAGGGTGAAGCTAAACGCTATAACAGCATTAAGATTCTCTCATACCCTGAATTGATCTTACCGTATTTGGTTTGAACATAGGAGCTTATTCTCCGCCAATCTTCCAACATTTTAGGTAGAAACTCTTTCACCACGTATGTTTCCACATAGTCTTCGAGTGGTTTTTCCCGTTTAATGGTTCTCTTTCTCCAGTCAAAGGTTATTAGCCCAGCCCGACGTAGGTGATTTAGACAGTTAAAGACCTGCTCTAGGCTGATAGAATAGTCTACAGTGTTTCTCAAATCTTCGATTAAGGACTCTATTGAAATTTCACCTTCAGGTCTTAGACACACAACGGCTACTGTGTTCTGAATAAGTCTCACGGTTTTACTCATGTAAATCCCAATCCTTCTAGGCGACAGTAGGAACTGCTCTAAGCGATAGCCATACTTCTTGTAAAACAGGCTTTTGATCAGCTCCGCTAGAGCTAAGTAGGAGCCAAGGATGACAGCTAGGGCTATGAAGAATGTTGGAGGGGGCTTTACAAACCTAAAAATCGCTCCTATAGGTGTATAAGGTAACACAGACGCAAAGGCGATTATAGCTATGTTGTTTAGAAGCAGTAGTTTACTTGGGCGGCTCTTCCAGAATGGCGACTTCCTAGTTCTAATGACGAATATCACCAGTGTTTGGGAGACTAGAGACTCGATGAACCATGCTGTTTGAAACAGTTGTTCGGAAGCATTAAATACAAACAGCATTGTGAAAAATGTTAAGAAGTCAAAGAGAGAACTTACTGGACCCAAGCACATCATAAATAGCCTGATAAACTGTGTATCCAACCTCTTCGGCTTCGCGACATATTCATGGTCAACCTCATCCGTCGGTATTGCCGATTGTGAGAGATCGTAGAGAAGATTGTTAAGCAGTATCTGTATCGGAAGCATGGGTAGAAACGGTAGGAATAACGATGCGGCTGCCACGCTGAGCATGTTTCCGAAGTTTGAGCTTACACCCATCATTATATACTTCATGGTATTGCCGAATGTCTTCCTACCTTCTAGAACACCATCGTGGAGCACAGTTAAATCCGTCTTTAGAAGTATGATGTCAGCAGACTCTTTCGCAACATCAACGGCATTATCCACAGATATTCCGACATCGGCACTTTTAAGCGATGGCGCATCGTTTATTCCATCACCTAGAAAACCTACGACATGACCATTGTTCTTTAAAGCGTTTATTATACGGTCTTTCTGCGCTGGTGTTACTCTGCAGAATATGTTCGCCTCTTCAACGACCCTTGCAAGCGCGTCATCATTCATCTGAGCTATTTCTCCCCCCGTGACGACCCCTCTAACTTCGAAGCCTAAGTATTCACAGACCTTCCTAGTCACCAGTTCATTATCACCTGTAAGTATTTTCAACTCTACACCTGCATTCTTCAAAAGTTGAAGCGACTCCTTTGCAGTTTCCTTTGGGGGGTCGAGGAATGCTATAAAACCGAGGAAAACCATTTCGTTCTCATCGCTAGCAGAGTATACGGCTTTCTCTACCTTCAAACGCTTATAAGCCACGGCTAAAACCCTAAAGCCCTCTGCACTCAGTTCGATGTACTTCTGCTTAATTTTCTGCTGTATCTCATCTGTCACGTCCATTATAATGTCTTTAACTTCACAGTATGAACATATCTTCGCAACTTCTTCGGGAGCACCTTTAGTGATCATAAACCGCTGTTTTTGATAATCGACAATTATGGATAAACGTTTACGTATAAAATCAAATGGGATTTCATCCACCTTCGTATAATCCTTTACATCCATATTTCTAAACATAAGTACAGCTTCATCAAGGGGGCTTTTCAAACCGGTTTGAAAGTAGCTGTTAAGATATGAATATAGCAATATCTTCTCGTTTTCCTCCCCATTAACGTCCACATAAAGTACAAGCTTTATCCTATTTTCAGTTAAAGTCCCAGTTTTATCTGTACATAGAACGTCCATATTTCCGAAGTTCTGTATAGAGGCTAAACGCTTTACGATGACGCCTTTCTTAGCCATTGCGATTGCACCTTTAGAAAGGTTTACTGAAACTATCATCGGCAAAAGCTCCGGCGTCAAACCTACAGCTAAAGCCACTGCGAAGAGAAGCGATTCAAGTACACTACGCATGTAGAGGGCATTGATGAAAAAGACGAATAACACTAGGAAGAAGGTAACCTGTATTATCATATAACCGAAGCTTCTAATCCCCCTTTGAAACTCCGTTTCCGGCTCTTTCGCCGCAAGTTTAACAGCAATTCTCCCATATTCTGTCAAACTCCCGGTTTTAACTACAACTGCTGTCGCAGTTCCACTCACAACGGAAGTGCCCATGAAGAGGTGGTTGCTCCACTCTGTGATTGAAGGCTCGTAGGATTTTAAAGGCGTAGCCTTTTTCTCAACAGGGAAAGACTCACCAGTTAATGCAGACTGATCTATGAACAAGTCTTTTGCATTTATCACCCGCGCGTCTGCAGGTACTATATCCCCTGCTGAAAGATATATTATATCGCCGGGGACTATCTCAGACAACCTCACTTCACGTTTAACACCATCTCTTAATACAGTAGCCGTAATGGCTACCCTCTGCTTCAGCATTTCAGCTGCTTTTTCAGCTTTAGATTCTTGGTAAAAGTCCAGAAGAACACTGGCAAATACTATCGAGAATACTATGGCGGCATTTACAGTTTCTCCGAAAAAGCCTGAAATCAACCCGGCGATTAATAATATGGTTAGTAAGGGGCTTCTAAAGTGGGAGAGAAACTCTATAAAAGCGGTTCGCCTCTTCCTCTTGGCAAGCTCATTGTAACCGAAGATTTTTAAACGTGCTCCAGCCTCATCGGATGAAAGCCCAGATAAAGACGTCTTTAAACGTGAGAGAAGCTCATCTATAGGTAACGTTAAAATATCGCTTGAACTCGGCAAAGTCCAACCGGCAACTCCGCCTGTCGTAGATGCTTCTCTGTTTCGGTTGTGCATCTTCACAAACCCCATCTTTCTAAGTCGCCTTTAAATTGAATTTACATCTAAGCGATTGAGCACATTGCACTATTATAAGAGTTTCCACATAGCACTATAGAACGGCTTAAGGTAGGGATAATATATTTTGACTAGAAATTGGATAGAATCTTTGACGCTTTATAGATCTTAGAATAGACGCCGTTTAAGCTGAGTCCCATTTCACTCTTATAGAACTTCAATAGGGCTTTAAGGGTTTTAACTTCAATTTTCAATCCACTTAAAAGTTTGAGGTCTCTGAACTTTTCATTGTTTTCCAAGGTTAAGCAATAGTTATAGATGTCTTCAACTCTTTTATCTAGTGAATTTAAAAATCCTTCAATTATACGTTTTGCTGAGTGGTCGTGTATCAGAATAAGCCTTGAAGCACACGTAACTCTGCCACCATAGATTATTATTCTTTTAATTAGACTGCTAGGCGATACTATAGGTGTCCCATCGTATTCCTCATATTTAGTATGGGGGAAGAGGTATATTGAAGGAGAAAGCTTAAAACATGGGCTTCTTCTTAAAAGCCTACTGACTGCTTTCCTTACGCGTGTGTTACGCGGCAAGTCATATGCAACAAGTATTAGACTTCCAAGATCGTAAATATCTTCTTCGAAATTTATAAAGGGTTTCTGGAGCTCTCTAGCCGTTTTAAGAACAGTAATGGAATCTGAGCAACTATCTATGACAGGCTTTAAATCTAAATCTAAGCTGTTAGAACGGCTCATCCACAGCCCTTTATGAATCCTCAAGTATCCCCTTTCAAAAAGGTAGGCGATATCCTTCGGCCGTAAAGGTTTCCCCCAGACTATGTATAAGGGCATCTAGACATCATGGTATAACATACGTCACATAAATAGTTTATCTCATCTGTTCTATTTATCTACAAAGAAAAAATGGGGGTTAAGTAGTGGAGTTAATTTTAACTCCACTACTTCTTTTTCTTCTTCTCCTTCTTCTCCTCTTTCTTCTCCGCGCTCATGGGAAAACACCCCCGATTAGAATAAGTCTTCCTCCTCTTCTCCTTCTTCCAATTCTTCTCCTTCTTCCTCTTCCCCTTCGAAGACCTCTAGAATCCACTTCCGCCCTGTACGCTTTATAACGAGAGTAGTATCGCAGTAAGGGCAGTCTATAGTAGTTTCCGGTTGAGGCTTGCTACCTATATCGACCTCTTCGTCACACACTGGACACTTTGCGTTAACCATTATTTTTCTCCAATTAGAGAGGAGGACACCAAAATGCTAAAGGATTTACTAACACTACTATATCTATAGAATAGAATTGGAATAGTCAAAAAATCTTTTTTTTTAAAAAACTTTTTTAATTTCAAGCTTAATTTTTTGAATTTTTGAAATTTCAATTTTAAAAAATACTTATTTCAATTTGAATTGTAAAGAAAACCGTAGAACAAATCTGTCACTAAAGACTGCAACAATCCATAGAAATTTAGCAGTTGTAAACTTCTCTAGCGATTTTTAATTTCAGTATCTCTTAATGACTTCGCATTCTAGCTTTATGGGTCTCTGCGGTAGACTGTGACTTTATAACATCCTAAATAACTTCTTCCGGTAGCAGGACTACGTCTCTTAACTCCATCTTTCGGATAAACTCCTTAAGCTCTTTATCTAAAGTTAATAGTTTGAGGCCTAAACTGGACGAAGTCGCATAGAGTATATTGTCTATAATGTCTCTACTTTCCAAGGAATATAATCTTAACGCTTCTCTGAATGCTTCAGAGCTTTCTTCGACTTTAACATATCTGCCTCCCTCGATTATACTCCTTAATCCCTCGTTAAACCTCTCAACATCTAAGCTTTTATCCCTCATTAGTCTGATGGCGATCCATAAAGATTCTAAAATGCTGAAACTAGAGTAGTATAGTTCAGCCTTTTTCTCCACTAGCCTTCCAAGGCATTCCAACACCTCTCCCTTCACGTCAATACCTAATGTGGGGAGTAAAAAGGATGTATCAAGAAGAATCTTCAAAGTATTTTGCCTGCTCTTCAAGACTTATCGCCTCAATTTGACTAGGGTTTATCGACGCAAACTTCGTACCTGAGAGGGCGAGTTGTATTGGGTCTTTAAGTACTTCCAAAACTAATACGCCACCGGAAACCCTTAAAAGCACCTTCTCCCCCTCTCTTATACCAAGAGCTTTAACGATCACCCTAGGCAAGTAAATAGCATACTTCTTTCCGACACGTGCTTCTACTGTCAGACTCATATTCAATATACCTGACTTATAGACGGTTAGTCGGCTATAAAAATATTCCTTTACGAGCAGGATGCTAAGCCGTGACACCTAAAATTATGTTAACCTTCATTTAGAAGAAGCGTTGTTTAAATGTTCCTGTAACTCTAATTTTCGACGAGTTTACGCTTCAAATCTAAGTAGTATAGGAAGTTTTCAAGCGGGACGTCTGGAGGTACTGTATGGTCGACTGTTGGGATATATCCTCCCAGTTCAACCATAGGCGCTATTTTACGGTATACCTCTCTCTCTATTGCTTTTCTACCATTTACGAGCGCCCTCTTATCTATCCCACCGTATAGTGCTAGTTTCTCGCCATATTTTCTCCGAACTCTTACAGGATCCATGCCTGAAGCCGCTTCTAAAGGCCAGTGTGCATTCACGCCAGCCTCTATTATTAGAGGGATGAGCGGTTCGGTGTCGCCATCACTGTCCAATTCGATAACCTTCACCCCATGCCACCTCAAATATCTAATAATCTCTTCATAGCGTGGTAGGAGGAATTCCCGGAAGATCTTAGGCGATATCAACGGTCCACTTTTACATGCGAAGTCCTCGTTGAAGATGAATGCGTCAACCTCAACTTCTCTTAGAGCTTTTTCAGCAACTTTCATGAAGAATTCGACCATGAAGTCGAGAATTTCATGTACTAGATCCGGCATCTTGTAGAAGGCTATGGACAGTCTAACTGTACCCATCATGTTCCTCAGATTCCAGTACAAACCTCCGAAGCCGCAGTTCTCAGTCAAATATAGCGGATAGTCTCTAATCTTCCACTTCTTCTTCAACCCCTCCCAGTTCTCAGGGTATCTTCCAGGATCGTAGGGATCGAAATACTTTTTAAACTCTCGAAAGCTTTCACGGTCTTTGACGTAGAAGTCTATGTACGTGTCCATCGAGGCTCTTGTACCGTGGGCTTCACCCTCCTTAAGAGCCCTCCTAACGCGCCCCCACTTGTCTCTGAAAACCAGGTAACGGTCATCCTCAGCTATAACTTTTTCCTCGAAGCCTGGAATCGGCTCCAAGTTTAAGGGAATAAAGTCTCTCTTATCGAGTTTGGCGAATTTAGGCTCGCCTCTAAACCAGTCTCCCTTAAGCTCCTCTTCACTTAAACCCTCTTGAAGCCATCTATCGTACGTCTGACCCCATATTCCAAGCTCCCAATACGGATACCTATCAACCTTCTGAAAACTAACAGTAGCTAGAAACCTCTCCAGATCGTTCATGTTAAAACTCTGTTTGACATATTGATGTTGGAAAAGAGATATAAAGTTAGAGGCGAATCTTCAGATTTGGAGCTGATTCTATGTCCGTCGTTAAACTCAGTAGGAAGACTTACTACGATAAAGTTTATGGATGTTGGCTGGGTAAGAACGCCGGTGGAACACTGGGCACACCTCTTGAACGTATATTCGGTCAAGAAGAGATGTTCGATGTCTGGTGGTATCCGAAGCTTGTTGAAGGCGGTATTCCAAACGACGATCTCGAGATTCAACTGGTTTGGCTTCAAGCCCTCAGAGACCGAGGTGTCCATATAACCGCGCGGGATTTAGCTGAATACTGGCTTGACTGCATACTGTACAACTACGACGAGTACGGATTGCATAAGACCAATTTAAGGAAAGGGTTGCAGCCGCCGGTTTCAGGATGGTATAACAACTGGTTTAAAGACTGTATGGGTAGTCCTATACGTTCAGAAATATGGGCTTGTATAGCGCCGGGCTCCCCCCATATAGCTGCATGGTATGCTTACCAAGACGCCGTATGCGACCATGCTGGAGGGGAGTCTGTCTACGGCGAGGTTTTCAACGCAGTGGTGGAATCCTCAGCCTTCCTGATAAGCGATAGAGTTAAACTGGTAGAGCTAGGTCTTTCAGCAATCCCGGAGAACAGTACGACTGCGAAAGCCATACATACGGCTTTAAAATCCTACCTCAGCGGGTTGGACTGGAGGAAGGCGCGTGAGAAAGTTAAAGAAGTGGCTTACAGTCCAATAGCTCAGTATTCTCCTATAAATCTAGGCTTCCAAACCATTGGACTACTATACGGGGAGGATTTTGGAGACGCTATGTGTAAAGCCGTAAACTGTGGATGGGATACAGACTGTACTGGTGCGACGGTGGGAGCAATATGGGGCATAATCAGCGGTATAAGCGGTCTTCCGGAGAAATGGGTTAAACCCTTAGGAGAACAAGTCCTCGTAAGCCGTGGAATAGTAAATATCCACGTGCCTAGGAACTTGCATGAACTTACGGAAGAAGTGTGTAGAATAGGTGAACGGGTTCTAAGGTCCTTCGGTTCGCCCGTAGAGCTATCTGATGAAGATGACTTTTCTAAAGCTGAAGACGCCATATTAAGCTCTTTAAGATATATGAAGAACATCTATGATATTCCCTATAATAAGGTATGTTTTGACCTGATCGCTGTGAAAGCCTCAATCACGTATGTAGATGGGCCAGCTATTCTTCCAGATACCCCAAACCGGTTTAAAGTCTCCATAGAAAACGTTAGACTAACGCCTATATCTGGGAAACTTAACATACATGTTCCCAGAGGTTGGAGTTTAAAACCCTCTTCAACTTGCCTTTTCGATTTGGAACCGAGGGAGAAAATTGAATTCGACTTTTCAGCGACATCAAATGTATACGGTATAGACACCGTTAATAGGGGGGCGGTTGAAATTTCAATCTATGGAAGACCAAACCTCCTATGGATTCCACTGAACTTTGTTGGAGGATTCCGTTGGCTGGTTTCAGAAGTCTTCAGAGAACCAGTTTCCCTAGAAGCTGAATTTCCACCTGATAAAGACGTAAGACTTATGGAGACTGGTGAAAGATGGAAAGCCGTCTCTTGGCCTGAAAACGCCTTAGAGGTAGAGCAGTTCTTCGAAGGTAAACCTGGAGTCATATATCTACGCCACTTCATCCACTCTTCCAGTGAACTAAAAGTTGTGTTAGGCGTACCAAACAACAGTAGAATGCGTCTCTGGTTAAACGGTGAAAAGATAAATGAAACGAGGCAGACAGTCCCGCTGAGACCGAATTACGGCGGTGACGGCTCCAACTACACCACCGCCACCCTTCAGAAGGGGTGGAACCATATAATGGTAAAAATACTACGGTACAATAAGCCTGTAGAAGCACACTTTACAATAGCCGATGCTGAATGGCACGGTGGAATTACCGATCTAATCCGATGTAAATTTCCATGGGAGTGTAAGGATGTTTAAACCTTTCTAAGTCTACTCGGTATTTGCTGTCCTACATCCATATAGGCCATTTCTTCAAGCTTCGTAGCTCTAAGCCCGCAGATGCCCGGTATCAAATTCTCCTCCTTCCCTAGTATTGTCCTCACAAAATTTACGTCTGGGTTTGGACTGACCCTTGGAAGTAAGCTCCGGTCGATTTTCGTCACGTTCGACTCAGAGTCTTCAACGTAAACAGCTCCATCCACTATGTGGACAGCCCCTTTCGAACACCAAACCCTGACTTCATCAGTCACACTAGTATGTGGTCTAGGATGCCCTCCAGATATCGATATTGACGCTAAAGCGCCGTTGGACAATTCCACGGCTAAAACAGCATAGAGCTCTACGGGAGCCCCAGCCCTATCCATAAAAGCTTTAACCTTCACGGGCTCTGCATCAGTCATCCAAAGTATTACATCTACTAGGTGTGTTCCAGATGCCTTAAGCTGACCTCCACCTGAAACTTTAGAGTCTAGATAGAATCTTCCAGCCGCTACGAGGTTTTGAACAAGCCAGCCGACTATCATATGGGGCTCACCCAATTCACCGCTTAAAATTTTACGTCTAGCGTAAACGTACTCTGGTTGACAGTGCCGCTGGTAACCTACTGTTAATACGAGGCTACGTTTAGAAGCCTCACTAACCATTTCCTCGGCCTCTCTAACAGATAGAGCCATAGGTTTCTCCACAAGTACGTGTAGCCCATGTTTGAAGGCCTTCATAGTATGTTCATAGTGTAGATTGTGAGGAGTGCATACGATAACCGCGTCTAGTTCCACGCCATCCAGCATATCGTCGTAGTCTTCAAAGACGACGCTTTGATCCAATTCTTCAGGGGCTATATTCCTAAAAATATTTACATATCTTCTCAAATTTTCAGCGTTGCTTTTAACGATGTCGCACAATGCCACTATTTTAGCCTCCCCCTCTCTTAGAAGGCTAAGCCTTCTAACATGCTCCCAGCTTATACTACCGCAACCGACAATTCCAATCCCAACACTCATATAGGTCCAAAATACTATAGGACTTCTAGCACTTTTAGCTTTTCAGCAACATGATTAAATGCAACTTTAATTAATGGAAAACTGAGAAAAGGAAGATGGATGAAAAAAGGTATTCACAGCCTACTTGTCCAATAGCGGTCTTATATCCAGTATGTAGCATAGATCTATCAGTTCTCTCTCGTAGTCGCCATAACACATAGATATGTATTCGCTTCTCTGGTTTTGAATAAATTTCTCTAAATCTCCGCTCAGTTTTATGAATGCATGTGGCCAGTGTGGGAAGCCGCACTCGGCGAGAGCTACATCTACGTCCTTCGGAATAAAGGCTTCTCCCGTAGCTATGTGCATATGGTATTCTCCCTTAATTCTACATAGCCGGAGCATAGTAACAGACCCGGGTTTACATACGAATCCAACGCAAATGCCGTCAGCAACCCCTTCAGTTGGCAACCCCCTGCGTTTTAAAGTCACTCTTCCTATATCTTCAGCTAGAGATATTGGTGCCGCCCCATCAGATGCGAGTTTAACAACATTCTCCCACCTTCTAATCTGCTGTACGTCTGGGTTAAACGTGGGCTTTCCACTTAATAGATACAGTATGTATGCGGATAACGCTGTGTTAACGTCACCTATACATGAAGTAACGACGCCTTCATCCGGTAGGAGGCTCTGCGCTAAGCAGGCTGTTGCATAGTGGTCTCCAAGCTCTGGAAAACATTTAACCGCTACAATGTCGTATTTCCTATCCGAGATGAGGTTCTTCAACGCGATGTATAGTCTTATGGACCTCTCCATGACCTCGTCAAGTTCAGGTAATCTTCCATACTTTTCCCTCAATTCGCCATAGGTTTTCTTCACATCTCCCTCTGGAATAGCCCTAGCCAGGTTAATAAGCTCGTACTGGTCTACATGTTCAATTTTAACGCCGAATTTTGACAGTACCTGTGCCATATCTACTGATCCTGTGACGGCGCCCATACTGTAGCCTCCTATGAGCCCTAGCGTTGTCTTCTTAAGCCTATTAGCAGCTGCTGCCGCTCTAGTGAAAGCCACTATACTTTTCACGGTTTCCTCTTCATCTGGATAGCCGTAAACGATCTTATGCTTAACTCCAACTTCGTCTAAAGCACCGTGTAAAACCAATGCGCCACCAGTTGCCCATCCGATGGGGGTTGGCGTGCACCATATCAGCACGGGTATTGAAAGGTGGTGGACGGCTCTCCAAACTTCTGAAGCCCAAAGCCATGTAGCGACGTAGAAGATAACGCAGTCAACATTCTGCTTCTCACACTCTTCTACGGCCTTCTCGACCTCCCAGCTTTTTGAGAGTACTCCACCAACCCTATAGACGTCTAACCCGGCTTTTCTAAGAGAGTTTAAAGAATCTTCAATAAGTTTAACGTCGATCATAGGTCTACCTAAGACATCTTTCACTTCAGAGTGTACACCGCAAACTATAAACCCGACTTTAACGTTCAATTTAACACCCTTCTAAAATCGATATTAAACTCTAATCTTCACATAAAACTTTCTATGCTCAGACAGCTGGAAAGTTTTTAGACTTTAGGAAATAAGCATACTTTAAACGTATAGAATCTTCATGAAGATTCAAGAAATGTCTCTAGGCTTGGTAAAGTAGATGTTAGGCGAGAGCCTTTCCCACCAGTTTTAACAGTTTTAGCAGTAGGTGCTCCGACGCGTACTCCACTAGGTGAGAAAAACAGTCTATGCCAATCCAAACGGTGAGGTATCGGCGCCTTAGACACCCTCATTTCTACGACACCTTCATCGTCTCTTATCTCCAATACATAGTCGCAAATTGACTTCAAGTTTTCTTCAACCTGACGGCTTTGAACACCGCTGTCTAGAACGTATAGAACCACGCCTCGATTTTTCTCGATCTTCTCCTTCAGCCTGTAGATTAGGTTCATAACTAAGCTCTCATCACCTACAGTCGAATAGAGCTGGGAGAAAGTATATATGACAACCCTTGTAACGCCTTCTCCAGTTTTAAAGGATATTTCCCTAAGTCCTTCAAGACCACCAGACCTACCTCTGCTCTCCGTGAGAAGGGAAGGGTAGTAGATGAAATCCAGCTTTCCAGCGTCTAAGTAGGGCTTTAAATCCCAGTTATAGCTAATTTTTAAATGAGCCATTAGAGTATTAAAACTCAAATTGGTACTTACAAGAAGGCACTTTTCACCATTCTTTAATCCTTCATACACTATTTGGAAGGCTAAGTGGGACTTAGGAGTTATAACGGGTCCAAGGAGGATGACGCTTGACCCCTCCAAGAAACCCCCTCGGAGAACCTCATCTAAACCCCCAACCCAAGTCTTTATTTGTGAAAATGTCATAGTCTAACTACTATTAAAGGCAAAGTTTACATAAAAACATTATCAACAACAATTATATCAAAATACGAACGATTTCTCAAAATGTTTAACAGTATAAAATAGTACATTGTTGGGTTGCATTAGGGGTGTTTAAAATCTATGGCAACTCTGACAGATTCGGAAACTCAGACTATTGTACTACTTCATTCAGTATTAAACGTCATGAAACCACTATAATAATCTCTTTAAGGAACCTCCTAAAGTTAAAGAACCCACATATGAAGAATTTTCCCATAAACTATCTTTGAACGATTCAAGTCTAAAATCCTTAAATGACTTTCATCGAATTTCTACTCAAGAACGATCTAGTGCTCCGAATATTGAACCATTAGACGACTCCCAAACTCCTAAAAAAGCCGAGTTTTCACAGCCTAAAACCTCGACCTTCCTCATCCTCGCTCCTACGCCTTTGTCAGCAGTTTCAGTAAGGTTTAAATAGTGTTTGCTTACTTAGGTTCTATTGATGAAGGAAGATTACGAAGAGCTGTTGAAGCCGAGGGATGTGGCTAAAATCTTCAATATTACGACGAAAACGCTCTGGGAGTGGCAGAGGAAGGGGATTATCAAAGCAGTCAGGCTCCCTACTGGAAAGCTCCGCTATCCTAGAAGCGAGGTAGATAGGCTGTGGAAGCAGTTAAGAGCTACAAAATCCCAGTAGATGCTCCTAAAGACCTAATAGGCTCGCATTTCAAGGCTAAGAGAAGGGCTTTAGAAGCTGTTCTTAACCACGTCAAATTTAATGGGAAAGCTCATTTAGACTTCAAAAACGATGATAGGAGGAGGCTTAGGGACGAGTTGCTGAAAAACTGGAGGTATTCGAAGCACTACGTCGATTCGGCCGTCAACTCAGTCATCGGGTTGGTTAGGGGATGGGTAACGCTCTACAATAGGGGGAGGGCTGAGAATCTTCCTGAGATGACTAAGCAGACGGTTTACGTCAAGAATACGCTCTTCAGCTTCAAGAGTGGGGTTTCTGAGGATAAGCATCGAGCCGAACAAGAGGCATCTTGAAGTTGATTTAAGCGAGCATCCGTGGATCCCTAAAGACTTCGACGGACTTGGAGGGTTGATTTTAAAAGAGAAAGAGCTCATAATCACGGTTAAGAAAAAAGTTGAGCCTAAAGCTGATGAATGGTCTTCATTCGACGTGAACCTGACGAACGTAACGGCGTTAATTAACGGAAGAGTAGAGAGGTATAGCTTTAAGGAGCTTTACCACATCAACAGGGTTTACGAGGTTAAGCGTCAGAGAATGCAGAAACTGTCTAAGCTTAAGCCTAAAACCTCTAAGAGACTGATACGTAAGTATTCTAGCCGTGAGAGGAATAGGGCTGGAGACTTCATGCATAAACTGACCACTAGGATAGCTGGAAGATTTAAAGAATCTAACTCTGGAGCGATAATGGAAGGGCTCAAAGGGATAAAGCACAATGTTCTAAACCGCTCTAAGAAGCAGAACAGGAAGCTCTCGAAGTGGAGTGCTAGGACGTTCCAGTTCATGCTGGAATACAAGCTGAAGTGGCTTGAACTACCGGTTAAGTACGTTAATGCTGAGGACACTTCTAAAACCTGCCCACTCTGTTCAGGAAGCATGGCTTCCTATGAGGGCAGGCTTATGAAGTGCGGAAAATGCAGTACAGTAACGGATAGAGACGTAGTAGCAGTTTTAAACCTTCAGATGCGGGGAGCAGGGTTCCCC
>CAZMSC010000009.1:0-54775 GCA_964568845.1 uncultured Candidatus Bathyarchaeia archaeon
GACCGGGCGGGATTTGAACCCGCGACCACCCGGGTGCAAACCGGGTATTCATACCGGGCTGAACTACCGGCCCACAAAATTCAGTTAACTAAACGGCTGATAAAAATCTTTATGTTCTTTTAAAATGCTCCCATCCCTTAGCTTCGATTCTTACACCTTCGACTGTATAGACTCCACTTCCCTCCTCTACGACACCTATCCTGTAAAGTGAGCCACCTATACTTTTCACAGTTCTTAAGGCTTCAGTCCACATATCAGGTTTAATCGCGAGCAGTAGCTCGTACTCTTCACCACCTTCATATAAGACGAGGCGTTCTACGTCTAACCCGTGCATTTCCGCGAATGCTTCGGCTTCAGAGGCTACTGGAAGCTCTTCCACCAGTATTTTCACATCGTTGATTTCAGCAAGTTGGTTTAAACTTAGGGCTAAACCGTCGCTTATATCCATAGATGCTGTTACGGCTCCAGAGCCAGCCAAAGCCAAACCTTCTCTAAGTCTAGCAACTGGTCTATACACTGATTCAACAGCCCTGCTTCTTATGCTCTCTGGAGCTTCAAACCCTTCTAAGAGTATTTTAAAGCCTACAGACGTAAGACCTAGAACTCCGGTTGTGGCAATTATATCGCCTGGTTTAGCTCCTCTCCTCGAAAGGAGCTTTCCACAATGTGTCATACCGAGTATAAACCCGGCTAAAGTTACCTCACTGCTCACGCTTAAATCCCCACCGAGCACATGGATCCCATATTCGTCAGCACCATCCCCAATGCCTTTAACCAGCTCGTTAAACGATTCCAGGGAGAGATTTGACGGTAAACCTATGCTGAATAGAATGCCTAATGGTTTAGCTCCTTTAGCCGCCATATCTGAGATATTAGCTACAACAGCCTTCCTACCAGCCAAATACCAACTCATACCCGGCAGTAGATCTGACCTTTCAACCCACATATCGGTATGTGCAACTAGAACAAGCCCCTCACCGACCTCTTTAGCAATAGCATCATCTAAACCCGCGCCTAGAAGCTCTTCAGGGTCTACTTTAACAATCCTCCATATCTGCTTAATGAGAGACCTTTCACCCAGATCTGATATCTTCAAAGACATTCCAGCCCCCTTAATCCCTACTGCAACACACGATCTATGAAGAATTCTACGAAAGCATCGCTCTTCACGTCAACACATACATTCGCATTAGGCTTTCCTTCCACTGGAACTGTAAACCCACGTGTATACTCGCCTCGGACTTCCACGCATATACGCATAGGTTTAACTGCGACGAAACTTTGCGTAAAACTCGCAGCTACAGCTAGAGGATCGTGGAGGATTGGATTGATGGATTTGGTGTAGCTCATCCAAGCATCCATCATCTTCGATACAAACCGTATTTCAGGAAGTGTTGATGACTTAAACATTTTAACATAGTCATTATTCATTATACATTTAAGCGTTACATCTAACCCAACCATTGTTAGAGGGATGCCCGATTCAAACACGACTCTAGCCGCTTCAGGATCTCTACTGATGTTATACTCAGCCACCTGCCTAGAGAAACATCCACCCATCATAACGAGCTTAGCCTTATCAACTATCCACGGATTTAAGGTTAAAGTTAACGCTATATTAGTCAATGGACCCACACTTACGATCGCTGTTTCTCCAGTGGATTCTTCTATAAGTGAAGCTATGAAGTCTGTTACATCCCTCCTATCATTCTGCCACCTGTCTAAAAGCTTTCCCTCCCAACCTTCAAGCGCCACGGCTTGATTGGGCTTCTCAACAGGCCTGTCTTCAAGTAGAGGCTTAGAGGTGCCAGCTTTCACAGGGACGTCTCTTATACCCATCTCCTCCATTACTCGGAGAGCCAACATAGCTCTCGTCTTCACATCTCCATAGACGGTTGAAACAGCTCTAACGTTAAGCTCCGGAGATTTTAAAGCGAGTAAGAGCGCTAAAGCATCGTCAATATCGTCGCCTATATCCGTGTCTAAAATAACATCAACCATACTACCCAAACATAATGCATAACGTAGAAGTATTAATAGCTTTACCTGAGCTTTCAAATTTACGTTTAGGCTTTAGATTCGACCCACATGACATTACCTCGATATTCCTACGAGGGAGAGTAACCACTTCGACGGAATAACCCCATTCAAATATGGAGGAGGCTGGTGAAAAATAAAATTATAAATAAAGACCCAAGTAGTATTGATGTGCTTAATAGGGTTGGATGTCGGTACAACTGGATGCAAAGCTACGCTATTTAGTGAAGATGGACGTTTGATCGCTCAGTCGTATAGAGAGTACCCGCTTTACCATCCAAGGCCGAGCTGGTCTGAGGAGGAGCCGGGAGATGTCTGGCGGGGAGTGGTTGAAGCGATAAAAGAGGTTATAGTTAAAACTGGAGTTCAAGCCGAGGAGGTAAAGGCTTTAAGCGTTTCAGCTCAAGGAGAGGCTTTCATACCTTTAGATAGAGAGTTAAATCCATTATATCGCTGCATAACGACGTGGGACGATAGGGCCGTTAAACAACATGATGACCTTCTCAGGCTTATAGACAGGGTTGAATTGTTCAAGATAACAGGACATCCATCTTCACCCGTCTATACTCTGTTTAAACTGATCTGGTTTAAACAGAGTAAACCAGACATCTACGAGAAGACTTGGAAGTTTCTTCTATGGGAGGATTACATTAACATGATTCTCTGCGGAGTCCCAGCTATAGACTACTCGCTGGCCTCTAGAACCATGCTTTTTGACATCAGGAGGCTTAACTGGAGCCATGAAATACTTGAGCTTTCAGGTTTAGACGTAGATAAGCTTCCCGAACCTTATCCATCAGGTATGGTCGTGGGAGAAGTTTCTCAAGAGGCCTCAAAGGAGACGGGGCTTGCTAGAGGTACACTTGTCGTTACTGGTGGACACGACCAGGCATGCGGAACACTGGGTGTAGGTGCTGTAAACCCTGGAGCTACATACGTAGCCACTGGCACTGTTGAAAGCATAGTGGCACCCCTACATGCGCCTCTGCTTCAACGAGAGATGGTGCCGATGGGGTTTGCGAGCTACTGCCACGTGGTTTCAAACCGCTATCTAATACTCGGAGCAAATCCATCAGCTGGAATACTTTTAAGATGGTTTAGAGATAAATTTGGAGAGAAATACCTAGAAGAGTCTTCAAAGAAGGGGGTCAGTGTCTACGACCTTATGATGGAGGATGCGTCTAAAACCCCTGCGGGATCCCAGGGGCTTTTAATCGCTCCATACTTCATGGGTGCTGGAACGCCAAACTGGGATACTTATGCTAGAGGTCTGATCATAGGCTTAACGGTAGCTCACGGCAGGCCTGAGGTCATAAGAGCTATTGTTGAAGGCATAACGTACGAGCTTAGACTCAACATTGAGACGTTAGAGAAGTTTAATGTTAAAGTTGAAGAGATTAGAACTGTTGGAGGTGGGGCAAGATCAAGCTTTTGGCTTCAACTTAAAGCGGATGTAACAGGGAAACGTGTTGTAGTGCCGGAGATAACTGAGGCCTCATCAGCAGGAGCCGCTATGCTAGCCGGATTGGGGGCTAGGATATATGGAAGTGTCAATGAGGCTATATCCAAGTTTTACAGAGAGTCTAAAACCTACCAGCCGAATTTGAAAAACAAAGAAGTCTACGATAGGCTTTACAGCATATACGTTAAACTGTATCCTACTGTGAAAAACATATATAAAGAAGTCTTTCAAATACTAGAAGAACTTAGCGGGCAACTGTAAGAAACGGGAAAACAATCGATTCTAGATAGAGTCTCCAACAGCCCAGCTACAGATGAAATCTTACGAGGCAGCCTACATTTATATCAACCTGTAAAAATCTAATTTAATGTTATGAAAATTCTACCTTTAAGCTCGGATTCCATGGGCGTTAGAAGTATGGCTACTTTCATAGAAACCAAGGATTTAAAGGTTTTATTAGACCCTGGTGTCGCCCTTGGACCTTATAGGTACGGGCTACCACCACATCCTATCGAATGGAGGAGGCTTGAAGAGGATTGGAAGATCATCGTTAACTATGCCATCAAGGCAGATGTTATAATAGTTACACACTACCATTACGATCACCACAACCCATGGGAAAATCTTGAAATCTACGAGGGGAAGCTTCTGATTTTAAAAAATCCTAGAGATAACATAAACTATAGCCAAAGAGAGAGGGCACGCTTTTTCCTAAAGCAGATTGAGAAATTGCCGAGAAGGGTGGAGATAGCTGAGGGGTTTAAGATGAGCAATGGGGAAACTACGCTTAAAGTTTCTAAACCTGTATTTCACGGTACAAACTCTAAACTCGGATATGTAGTTGAGGTTTATATATGTGAGGGCGATGAGAGCTTCTTATATTCAAGTGATGTTGAAGGGCCGAGTTTAAACGACCAAGTAGCATTTATACTTGAAAATAGACCCAAAGTTGTTATGATCGATGGACCTATGACGTACATGTTAGGCTATAGATACTCTGTAGCCAGTTTAAAAGCATCCATAGCAAATCTTCGGCGGGTTTTGGAATCTGGTGTAGAGCAGGTGATTCTAGACCACCATCTGCTGAGGGATTTAGCGTGGAAGGAGAGGATATCTGAGCTTCTAGTTGAGGCTGAGAATAGAAGAGTAAAGATTTTAACTTCAGCAGAGTACGCTGGAAAGGAGTTAAATATGCTTGAGGCTAGGAGGAAGGAACTTTATGAGCGGAATCCGGTGAACCGTTCCGAGATGAAGAAGTGGGTAGCCGAAGAATAGAGATGCGTCAAGTAATCTAAAATAATTGAGTTTAAAGTCTTGCAGAAAAGTTGTGCTTAACCTGAGAAGTTTATATTGCTTCATAGTCTTAGTTATTTTGGGAAGAAGAACATGCCTATAAAACTCGTAGTGAAGAATCCAGACCGATGTATAGATTGCGCCACATGCTTATTCGTATGTTCAAGAGAATTGACTGGCGCCATATCGGTTAAACATTCAGCTATAAGGGTTTCAAGAAGTGGGTTAGGCTTTAAAATTACTGTGTGTTCTGGATGTGAAGAGCCGGACTGTGCTTCAGCATGCCCATACGAAGCTTTGAAGCCGAGAAGCGGCGGCGGAGTGGAGCTTGTGAATCCTGAGAAGTGTGAGAGGTGTGAAAATAAACCGTGCTTAGACGCGTGCTCGTTAAAAGCCCTACAGTGGGATGATGAGCGTAAAAGACCAATAATATGCATAGAGTGCGGAGTATGTGCAAAATTCTGCCCACATGATGTCCTCTACTATGGGGAGGTTTAAGAGTGGTTGGAGATATACTTTTCATAAACTTAACCGATGGCTTAAGCTGGGTTGAAAACAGACGGGAACTCGTTGAAAAGTACATAGGGGGATCTGGACTAGCCATAAATCTATTGAATGAACTATGCCCAGAAAAGGTTGATCCATTTGCACCTGAAAACCCGATTATACTGGCACCTGGACCATTCATAGGGCTCTATCCAGCGTGTTCAAAGACGATCGCCATGTTTAAATCACCATTAACTGGAAACCTCGGTGAAAGCCATGCTGGTGGAAGACTGGGTGTGGCTATAAGGCTTGCTGGTTACGAAGCCGTAGTCATTATTGGAGCTGCTTCAAAACTGATGTGGCTTGACATTGGAAATGACGGAGAAGTCAAGGTTAACGGTGCATCATCTCTTCAGAAGATGAGTAGTTTACATACGATCACGGCGTTGGATGCCTTTAACCAATATGGCTTACAATCGGTTGCAGCCATAGGTCCGGCTGGGGAGAGCTTTGTCTTCTACGCCAATGTTTCAGTGGATGGGTACAACTTTTTTGGAAGGACGGGTTTGGGAGCGGTAATGGGCGCTAAAAACCTTAAAGCCATACGTGTTGCTGGAAGTGGTGAAATATCTGTCAGAGACTTAGACGGGTATAAGAGGAACTTTGAAAGAATATACGAGGAGGTTGTTAAAAGCGGTAAGATGCGTAAATACCACGACCTTGGAACCCCTCAGAACGTTCTAACGTTAAACAAGATTAAAGCACTTCCGACGATGAACTTTAAACGCGGATATTTCGAATATGCTGAAAGTATTTCAGGAGAGTACTTTGCAGACAATCTCCTGGTTAGGAAGAATACATGTCCTCTATGTCCGATAGGTTGCAAGCACGTAGCCATACTGAAGAGCTTCTTCGCGGAGGAGCATGAGGTGGAATCCATAGAAGTCGGATACGACTATGAACCCATATACGCATTAGGCTCAAACCTAGGTATTGGAGATCCTTTAGACGTACTTAAGCTTAGAGCCACTTGTGATCGATATGGGTTAGACGCTATGATGACCGGGACTATGCTCGCATGGGCTACCGAAGCATATGAAAAAGGGTTAATAAGCCTAAGCGAGACAATAGTCGAACCTAGGTGGGGTAGTGCAGATAATTACGTAGAGATGATCAGGCGAATCGTAGAAATGCCGAATGAATTCTACGTATCTATGGCTCAGGGGAAGGCGTATAAGAACCTTGGCGAGGAGTTTTTAGTCGTGATCGGGAGGAACGGTTTAGCGGGTTATCATACTGGGTTGGCTTTCATAATAGGTACAGCCATAGGGGCGAGGCACAGCCATCTAAGCAACGCCGGATACAGTTTGGATCAGAAACTGTTAGGCTCGACAATAGATCCTATAAAGGCGGTTGAAGCTCTCATAGAAGAAGAAGTGTGGAGGTGCGTATTGGAGAGTTGTGGTGTATGCTTATTCGCCAGAGATATATACGATAAACGCGTAGTATTAGAGGCATTAAATGCGATAGGCTTCAACTATGATGGTGAGGGGCTTGTAAAAATCGGAAGACTAATTTACGGTTTAAAGTATAAGTTTAAGTTTAGAGAGGGGTTTGAATTTCAAAACCTTAAAATCCCAGGCAGAATCTTTGAAACGCCTACTGCAAACGGTAAGATAAATATGGAAGAAGCTCAAAAAGGCTTGAAAGCCGCGGAGGCTAAAATAAAAGAAATTGTTGAGGAGGTTAATGCTCAGTATATAAATAATGCTTTGTAAGGAAGTCAGCTATATCCTTCGAATTAAATGGGCCTATTAAAACCCTCCAACCAGTTGAATCCTCAATCTCCCCGGCTAGTTTTGCGGCTCTACCTGGAATCACAAGGGTTTTATGGCTTACTTTAGCTTCCAGACCCGTCTCCTCGATCATCTGTTTAATGGATTCTGGCTTGAGTTTGTTACCGGCTACAGAGCATGCTACTGAAAGCCCCCCGGTATCTACAACCAAGAGGAAGCAGTCTACATTTTGATTTTTCAAGTCGTTTGTCAATATGTGAAAGGTTAAAGCGTAATTGGTTGTCACAAGCACTGGGCTATTATCCTTAGGTTCACCTATCACATATAGGTCCGGTTTGACGGATATTGGAGCCCTCGGATCCATCATTATGGACTGCCTGAGAAGTAGTAGTGGACGTATGAGGTCTAAAGCTTCAGGTTTAATGACCACTATGCTCGCGTATCGAACCAGTAGCGCTGGAATTACTAGATGCTCCGGAATGTCGGATTTAATGTCTCCTGTGAAGACTATTGTAGGGTAGCCTAATTTCACGAACCTTTTGTCGATGGCGAGTCTACGTATAAGGGTTAAATTCTCCACGAGTTGCTTGATGGTATCGCCAGGAGGCTGTATAACTATCTCCGAGACACCCAATCCTCTAAGCCTATCAATACTGGATAGAAGCTCCCCCCAGTCAAATGCTTTAATAGAAATAGGGCAGTTAAACCTCTTAGCGAGTAAAGCCATCGCCGTCATGTTCTTTAAAGAAGCGCCATGCAGGAGGGGGCGTTCACCTTTAAGAATGTCTAAAACCCTACTGGCCAATGCAGGCTTTTCAGTGGAGATTATCAACGGATAGCCTGCGCCTTTAACCGTTTCCACAAGCCTTATAAATGCATTGTCGTCATTTGATAGGTTTCTAAGAGCCAGCATATTGATCTTTAAAGTTTGACCCATCCTCTTGACCTCACAGTATCTGACGGCTTTTAAAACATTTCCAATAACGCTCACATCTGTAAGGTCGCTTATCTCAACAGCTATAGCTGGCTCATTGTAAAATCTATCCTCGTGTCTAAAGGATACGCGTTCTCCACCTACTTTAACCCCTCCGTCTCCGCGACCTATGGTAACTACAGCTATAGGAGGAGCTGTTAAACCGATTAGCACGTGTTTGGCTTCATCCGTAAGAAATGGACACTTATCGATTTCAACGGCACCTTGAGCTAATTTAAACGCAAAAGCCATACACGTCGGTAATCCGCATTTTCCACAGTTGGTCTTAGGTAGAAGCTTGTAAATGTCCATCGGGTTAAGCCTTCTCTCAGAGATTTCTATCGCCTCCCCAGGGGAATTCCCCTAGAAACGACCTAATCATGTGTAAGCTTTCAACGTAGAATAGCGACACCATATCCGCTCCAGACATCAACCCCGCTACAGCCGCCGTTGTCTCGTAAAGCGGAAGTTTTGACGGGTCTTCCTTAAATTCCACTATGAAGACGTTCTCTGATGCGAAAAATACCATGGGGCTTCCGGCCATTCTATCCCCTTGTAGAGCTCTAAGTCTAAGCCTCTCCATCGTGGAAAGAGTGTATTCGATTCCGTAACCTAATGCTCCAGTTGTAACGTCCATGACTATGCGGTCTGTTGAAATACCTTTAGATGATAGGAGCTCGTTAAGTCTAATGGCTTGATTAACATCCATATTCGTCTTAGCCAGCAGAATGTGATCGTTGGCTAAAGCCGCCTCTGCAACGGTCTCGTATGCTTCAGACGTTATGGGACCTATGAGAAGTCTTTCGCCTTTGAAACTCTCAGCGGCTAGTTTTAAAAACTCTGTGTTTCTGGATGGGTCTTCACTGTGGATTGGGTCCATTATGCCAGTAACCATTATAGGGCGGTTGGTTGTCTGTAGTACGTCTTCCACTAGGCGTAGGGCATCTTTAATCTCTTTATTTAGGGTGAGGGGGGAGATCGATCTAACGTTGAGGTTTATGATGTCTGGGTTAAGCTTATCTACAACTCTAACCCACTCCACAGGATCCATTATGATGTCGCCGAGGGGCTTTGTAAGAGTGGGATGTTGGTCTAAGTAGTCGTACACTTCAAGAGCCAGTATGGGTGAGGGGTTTAAACCTTCAAATGTATAGAAGGGTAGTGTGCTGGCTCCGCCTACGGTGATGGAGTAGCTTCTCGAACCTCCCTCAGATTTCGTAGCACCTATTTTGACTTTTGCTATAGATCCTCTGTAGGATTCTACTGGTAATGGGAGGGACAGCGTGAAACCTCCTGTTAGATTAAACCGACTTTTCGGCAGATGCTTTTAACAGCCTCATAGGAGGGTGAGGAGTTGGGTATCTTTAAGAGCGATAGACCTCTCATACTGAAGTTTAGTATTTCAGAGTCTGGAGGTACTACTCCGATGAGTTGGAGGTCGAACTCTTCGACTTTTTTAGCGTAGTTCTCAAATTCTTCATGAGGGATCTTATTGCCGATTACGTAGAGTCTTCTTATCTCAACGTGCACTTCAGGTATGAGTTCTTTAATTCTCCTAGCCGTTTCGAGGCTCATTCTAGAGGGGTCTGCTATGATGAACATGACGTCTACGTTTCGGTCGGTTCTACGGCTTATATGCTCCAAACCAGCCTCCATGTCCATTATTATAACGTCGTAATTGCCAGTTAACCTATCAAGTATAGACGTTAAAACAGAGTTTACGTAGCAGTAGCAACCTTCACCTTCACCACGGCCCATAGCCAGCAGGTCAAATCTGGGAGATTCCAGCAGAATCTCCATAACCAATTTCTCGATAACTCTGCTCTTGTCAATGCCCGATTCCGTGCTGTCTAAGACTGTTTTTCTAAACTCTTCCACTACTTCACCAACGGTTTTCTTCACAGGCATGTTCAGAACGACTGGGGCATTTGTAGATGGATCCGCGTCTACAAAGAGAATGGTCTTACCCGTCTCCTCGATTAGAGCTTTTAAAATTAAGACAGCTATCGTAGTTTTACCTGTTCCACCTTTACCCGCTACTGATATGATCATTTTTTTACTTTTCAACCTCCCAGAGCTTCTTCCCATACCAGTTCTCGTTCAGAAATTTGGAAATATCTGATGAATCTAATGGTCCTACAAGAACTTTCCAACCAGTAGCCTCCTCGATCTCGCCACTAAGCTTGGAGGCCCTACCTGGAATTATGAGGTACCTATGTTTAACCAAGTTTTCGATACCCGATTCTTTAACAGCCTCAGCAACCTTGTCGGCTGTGAGTTTTCTTCCCGCTACGGCTGAGGTTACTGAAAGTCCCTCTGTGTCAACAACTATGAGATACGTATCTACTTTAGCAGCCTGTATATCTGAGGAGACCGTGTAGTAGGTTAGGGCGAAGTTTGACGTGAACATGACGGGGCTGTTTTCATTGGGCTCACCTATTTTGTAAAGTCCAGGTTTAACCGAGACCGGCTTTCTGGGGTCTGTGTATATGTTGTCTCTCAGTATAAGTATCGGCAGGAGAACCCAGCCGTCTAAACTGTGCATTATGAGAGTGTCAGCATGTCTGACTACAAGCATACCAGCCAGATAGCACTCCTCCCACTTTCTATCCAATGCTCTACCTTTTTCAAGCCAAACGGTCATAGGAGCCCCTAGGAGCGGGAAGCCTAAAAGGGAGTCGTTTGCTTTAAAGACGGCTTTACGAAGCATAGTGAAGTTGACGATTGTATCATAGAGGCCTTCACCGCCCATACATCCTGGGTCTAGAACTAAATCCTCTAAGCCGCATTCAAGCATCGTCTTAACCAGACTTTTAAGCGCAGTAGGGTTGTTTGGAGCAGATACGACGAGCGGGCAGTCATATGCCAAAGCCAATTCAGCCATCTGCCTCCAGTTGTCAACGGTGGCAGCGTATATGAGCGGTTTATCTCCAGACGTTTCAGCAAGCCCCGCCTTTAAAACATCAGGGTTTAGCGAACATAGTATTACTGGGAGGCTTGAATTATCCAATACAACTCTAACCGCTTTACGGAAACTTTCAGGGTCGCCGGTAACGGATCTAACTGCTATTAAATCCAGCTTAAGCTCTTTACCAATATATGGGTAGGATAATGCCTCTATCTGTTTAACGCGGTCGATTATAGAATTGGGTGGCATATCGTCAGATACATCTATGGCTATAGCGGTGGGGCGTCTGTAGGTAAACTCATGACGGTAGAGAACATACTCTCCACCTATTCTAACGACTTTCCCCCCTCTAGTTATCAATACTTCTTTAACGGGAGGCTTTAAAAGGTCTTTGAGTTTGAGATAATTCTCCCGATATTTCGCCTCTTCAACTAGAGGAGGACACTTTTCAACCTCAACTTCAAGGTTTACGAGCCTTGTTGCAAAGCTTAGACAGTTGGCTTCACCACACTTACCGCAATTCGTTTTAGGTAGAAGGTTGTATACCTCTAATGGGCTTAAACTTTTAGCCAATTTACACACTCTCCATGGTTAAGCGCTTAAAGATACCCAGTTTAAGTAGCGAGATGAATCGAACACCCCTCCGTTCACGAACCTTTCAATAACTCGTTTAGTTGTTTTAACGGCCAATGGATGCATCATCATGAAATAATCCACACCAGCCAGTAAAAGCGTAAGAGCTGTTACAACCTCCCAGATAGGCCCTCTCAGTTCCCTAGGCCCCCATTTAGACTCATCGAGTTTCATCCAAGCTTCTCTAGCAGCCCAAGCATTCGTCGTGCCTGAAGAGAGAGGATGTTGAAGTTCAACATCCCCCATTAAAGCAGCCAATCTAGTCCTCTCCATAACCGTGAAGGCGTAATCTAAACCATAACCTAAAGCCGCCGTTGTAGTATCGATTACTATACTCTCCTTAGGAAGTACTTCGTAAAGCTTCCTGTTAAGTTCTCTAGCCATATCCATATCCATAGACGTGAAGGCTATGACGGCATGGTTATGCTTTTTAACAGCCTCTGCAAGCCTTTTATAATCCATGTCCAGCGTCACGGAGTTTATCAGTATACGTTCTCCCTCTGCTGCTTCACATACCTTTTCAAAGACTTTCAGGTCTTTCAGAGGATCCCCGCAACCACCGACACATATTGGAACGTCAACCGCTTGCAGGACGTTTTCAACAGTTTTAGCGGCTTCAGCTGGTGGAGTGTCGTTGAGAAGAGGGTCTATGCTTACAAGGTGGAGGTTAACAACCTCAGCCTCAAACTTGTGAATGGCTTTCTTAGCCCACTCAACCGGGTCGTTTAAAACATCCTCAACCTCTGTTTTAACAGCTTTAGCCAGAGGTATTCTAGTGTCGAATATGTCGATTGATACGACTGGAGGGTGAGGGTTTAAACCGTCAAATACGTATAAGGCCGGAGCGACTTCACCGCCGAGAATTATACTCTTACCTCTAGTGCCGCCTTCGCTTTTAGTAGCTCCTATTTTAACTTCCACTACACGACCAGGGTATTCGCTCGTCGGAGGGGCGAATTCGGCCTCTAAAAGCTTCTCTGGGAGACGTTTAATGGCTGGTTTTTCAACTGCTCTAGGAGCTGGTATTTGGGCCATAACGGCTCGAACTATAGGCTCTAAGTCTATCTCGTCGGCCTCTATGCTGACGTTCTGCAACTCTATCTCCGCATCTTTAAGGTTTTGAAAAAGCTGAGAGAGCGCTTCAAACACCATCGCTTCAAGCGTTTTTTTAGAGGCTCTACTTGAATCCATATGTATGCCTCCTAGCTGGTTGAAGCACTACGTCTAATTATCACTTTATCTATGTTTATCCTAGCACCCTTCAAAGTTATCTTAAAACCTCCAGATGTTAGGGGAACCCCGGATACAGACACGCCCTCCATAACCGTAGCTTGGGCTGGCTGAGACGCACCCATTCCGGCCTCCTCTACTTTAACCTCCGCGGGTTTAGCTTCGGCTTCTATTTGCTTCCACCTGTCGACTATGGGATGCCCCTTAGATTTTAAAAACTCTCTAAGCTCATCTATGGTTTTAACGTTTTCATCCGTTGCTATCTTATCCCTGACCTTTTCAGGTATGAAGTCTTTAACTCTTTCATATATTGCTTTTGGAACCCAGACGACCCTCTCCCATCCGCCATCCACCACCAGAAACTTGGGAGAGCGCATATATTCTATGGATATTCCGTGGAAGCCATCCACCTGTCTACCTCCACCAGTTGTATCGGCCATCGTTGAAAACTTTAACCCGTTTACCGCTACACCTTTAAAATCTCTATGTACTATCCCGAAACCGTCAACTTCCGGTATGTAGAATGCTATAGCTTCGAAGCACCCGCAACTGGTATGCGGATACTTGAAAGCGGTGTATAGATGAACGCGCTTAATAGCTCCAAGTGATTTCTCCTGTACAATCTTATTAACTCCAGAATACTCTCCTCTAACTGGATCTAGACACTCGCCTTTAGGTATTCTGAATATCGGACCTTTAGGGTCTACCTTAGATGCAGCTCTACCGTCAAACCAGCTTATAGCTCCACAGTTTGAATACCGTTGTGGCGTGATTACACATACATGTGTTGGAGCGAAGGATTGACATAGAATACAGCCGTAAAATTCGTCAACGTCCTCGTCTTTAAGCCCTCTAGCTTTTGCATCCCTAGCCTCATATATTTTAAGGGCTTCGTAGTACATACGTTCAACCTCCTTCGGATCCGTTATGAAAGTCACCTGAATTTTCTCAATTATTGGGAAATCTGCCTTGTATAGTCTGATCAGGACTTTCCCCAAGTACGTGAAGCTGTTAAACCCTTTCTTAAAAGCCTCCTTACTAAGCCTACACCATATGTCGTAACGCTGATTTAAATGCATAAATCCATGAACGTAATTGGTAAACTCGTGAATACGGCGCTCTATTATTCCTTCAAGCTCCTCCTCAAGCTGACCACCCGCAACCTCAACGACTATACCTAACGGTACACTACTTCCCTCTGGAATATCTTTGATATCTGGACCGATGACAAATATCTCACCGTCTTTGACTTCCTCGGGTTTTCGAACCCTTGCAAGTTCAAATTTAAACTTAACATCCGGTCCGCCGAATTCAACGTACATCTCAGGCCTTCTAATCCTCTCTCCCTCATAGGCAATACCTACATCAACCGGTATATCTTGGAACATAGACAATTTCCTCTAGCCTCCTATACGTGAAGATAAGTGATGATTAGCAGAAGATAAAGTTTTATTAAAGATAAAAAATAAAGTGTTTTTCAATCAAAAAAGGTGATTTTAGTGAGTAGGAAAGACCTCTACGTTAAATTGAGGGAAGCTACTACTACGCTTGGAGTGCTTCGAGACGTTGAAATATCCATCGACCGCGTGATCTACGAAGAGTTTGAAGAGCCCATGGGTCCAACTCCGACGCCTTCAATAAGAGTCCTTAGAAATTGGGACCATATTCTTCTCAAACGCTACAGACCATTCTACATGCCCTTCTGCGAATTATGTTGCCTATGCACATTTGGAAAATGTGATCTATCAATGGGTAAGCGTGGAGCGTGCGGTTTAGACATGGCTTCTCAACAGTCCAGAATAGTGTTACTGGCTTGCTGCATAGGAGCGTCAACTCATGCAAGCCATGCTAAACATCTAATCGAATACCTCATTGAAAGATATGGAAGGGATAGCCCAATAGACCTAGGTGAGGGGATCGGCGTTGAAGCTCCAATAACGAGGCTTGTCACTGGTATGAAGCCCAGAACTTTAAGGGATCTTGAAGACGTGCTCAGCTATGTAGACAATCAACTCATACATCTACTTGCATCTACGCATACTGGTCAGGAGGGGGATGCTTTAGACTTCGAGTCTAAAGTCCTTCATACTGGTATGTTAGACCATCTCGCCATGGAGGTTGCCGATATAGCGCAAATATCGGTTATGGGTTTTCCGAAGTCTGACCCCGATGCTCCATTAGTTGACTTGGGATTCGGAACAGTTGATAGGTCTAAACCAGTCATAATGGTCGTGGGACATAATGTCCCCTCAGCAGCCAGTATAGTTGACTATCTTATTGAAAACGGTCTGCTGGGTCAGGTTGAAGTAACAGGTTTATGCTGCACCGCTCATGACGCTGCGAGGTATAATCCTAGAACCAAGATAATCGGACCGATCTCCTGGCAAGTACGTTACATCAGATCTGGTCTACCGGACGTCGTGGTGGTAGATGAGCAGTGTATAAGGACAAACTTAATAGATGAAGCTAGGAAGGTAGGCGCTGTCTTCATAGCTACGAGTGAAAAGAACTGTCAAGGCTTAAGAGACCGTACAGAAGACCCTGCTGATGAGATAGTAAAGGATCTGATCGGGGGAAGAGAGGATGGTGTTTTAATCTTCGATCCTGAGAAGGTTGGAGAGGTGGCCGTTAGAGTAGCCATGACTTTAGCGTCGAAGAGGAGGAAGTATAAGGAGGGGGCTATTTCCAAGGATGCCATAGTAGAGCAGGCTAAGCGGTGTGTAAAATGTATGGAGTGTTTGAGGACATGCCCAAACAATTTACCTATAATGGATGCTGTAAACGCCGCGGCTAAAGGAGATCTATCGCTATTGAGCAGTCTGTATGACCAATGCATCGGATGCTTGAAGTGTGAAGGTGTGTGTAGAGCTAAACTCCCAATACATAGTATGATTGTTTGGGCTGACGACGTATTTGAAAGGGAAACGTTCAAAATAAGGTCTGGAAGAGGTGCGATAAGGGATACTGAGATAAGAGCCGTAGGTGGACCGATAGTTTTCGGCGAGATACCTGGCGTTGTAGCTTTCGTCGGATGTGCAAATTACGCATACGGTGGAAGAGACGTCTACGAGATGGCTGAAGAGTTCGCTAAAAGACGGTACATAGTACTTGCATCTGGGTGTGCAGCTATGACATTGGGCATGTATAAGGATGAAGAGGGAAAAACGATCTACGAGAGGTTTCCCGGGAGCTTCGATGCCGGAGGGGTTATAAACGTAGGCTCATGCATATCAAACCCGCATATAGCAGGTGCCGCCATCAAAATAGCAAATATATTTGCAAGAAGACCCTTAAGGGCGAATTATGAGGAGATAGCAGACTACGTGCTTAACAGGGTTGGAGCCGTCGGCGTTGCTTGGGGGGCCATGAGTCAAAAAGCAGCATCGATAGCTTCAGGCTTCTGGAGGCTTGGAATCCCAGTCATAGTTGGCCCACATGGCTCAAAATATAGGAGGGCCTTGCTGGGTCGTAGCGATAGGGAAGAAGATTGGTTTGTCTACGATGCTAGAACAGGTGAGAAGGTCTACTGTGGACCAGCCCCTGAACACTTATTCTACATGGCTGAAGGGAAGGAGGAGGCCATCGTTATGATAGCGAAGCTATGCATGAGGCCGAACGACACTACTAAAGGCAGAGCCATAAAACTTTCACATTACATAGATTTATACAGGAAGTTCTATGACGCGCTTCCGGAGGATGTACATCTCTTCGTTAGAACGATGGCTGATATTCCGATCACGATGAAAGATGAAATATTAGCCTTCCTAAAGGAGAAGGGTTGGAGAGAGAAGACAATACCAGACCCGACTTTACTACCAAGACTTATAAGGAGGCGAGAATAGCCTTGTGGCGTAGCGAACCTTGGATGAAGGCGGAAGTCCCAGGCACTAGGAAGGCAACGGTAATTGAAAAACCTGAACTAGCTGTAGAGCTTCTTAAGCAAGCCGGAAGGATTCTTGTGATAACTGGTGACGGCGTCTCTATGGATCTGCCAAAACGTCCTCTGCTAGATTACGTAGTAGAGATATCTGAGATTTTAAATGCACATATAGCGACATCGTCTACAGCCTATGCTAAGATCAGAAAGAGGTTGTCGACTGTTACTTGGACTCCACCGATGGAGGTCTCCCATAGAGCCGCTGACCCGGAATGGATGGGTTTAGACGGGAAGGGACCTTATAAGACGGTTGTGTTTATAGGTTTCCCGTACTATATGGAGTGGTTGATCTTAACCGGGCTTAAGAACTTCGCTCAACACATTAAAACCATAAGCCTTGACAGGTTTTACCAGCCAAATGCGTCTTGGAGCCTTAGAAACATGAGTGCCAATGAGTGGGAGCAGTTTCTAGAGACCCTTGTGGATAAGCTTAAAACCTAAGCCCATCTCACTTCTAGGGTTTGGTTAAAATGTCTAAAAGCTTACCATAGACTCCTTTAATTGCCTTAAGGGCTTTGGAATCTACATTGTAGTCTATTAAGGCAAGTCCCTTTTCATCTGCTTCAACTACAGACTCATCAAAAGGTATAACGCCTAGTACTTCAAAACCAATTTCCTCTAATACACGTACAGGAGCAGCTGGGGGGTTTGTAACTCTATTAAAAACCGCCATTAGCCTTTTAACACCCAGGTCTTTGGAAAGACGGAAGATCCTCTCAGCAGTATTTATGGATTTGAGAGACTGATCTGTAACAGCCATGACAGCATCCATATATTTCGCAACACCCCTTCCAAACGGTTCTGGGCCGGCTTGCAAATCGACTAAAATCACCTCCCGCCTTCTAGCCATTATATAGGCTAGGAGCGTTTTTAGGAAAGCAGTCTCAGGGCAAAAACATCCCGCACCACCATAATCTATGGAGCCGACAACTAAGAGATTAACACCATCTGGACCTCTTATCGAAAATCTATCAACTATGTCTCTAACATCAGGAGCAACATTAAATATCACGCCCCATCCAGATCCCGGAGCTACACCAGTCCGTTCTTCTATCAACTTTGAGTTACGCAGTAGGGGGGTTATTTTAAACGCATCTGAAGCCGGTATCCCTATTGATACGGCCAAGTTTGGATTTGGATCAGCATCCACCGCTAAAACTTTAAAGCCATCTCTAGCAAAAAGTCTGGCGAGCGTACCTGTGACGAATGTCTTACCTACACCCCCTTTACCGGCTAAACAGATCTTCATGAATACCCTCAGCAAGTTAAATGAAAAACTCAACATTTAACTTTATGTGTGAGTTTTTAAGTTGGAAAACACTCTCAGAGTGAAAAACACTGAGTGGAGGTGTTTAAGAGAAGTTGGAAGTTAGAGCCGAGTGTATACCATGTCTCGTAGACGTTAGGTGTCGTGAAGTTATGAAAGTGTTAGACGATAGCCCTGAGGCTTGTGAAATATGCCTAGAGGTTATTCAAATGTTTTCCGAGCTTCTTAAGAAGACGAGGCATACGACGAAAATAGCTACAGAGCTGTATAGGCTTGTACGTAGAAGACTTGGCGTAGACCCTTACAGGATAGATAAAAAAGAGGCGACTAGATGGGCTTTAGAGATGTTACCTAAAGCTTTAGAAATAATAAATGGGCTTGGCAATTCCTTTGAAAGGTTTAATACAGCCGTGAAATTCAGCTTGATCGGAAACGCTATAGATTTGGGGGTATCAGGGTACGCATTCGACTTAAGTATATTGAACGACGCTTTCCAGAGCATAAAACTGGACATAGATAACGTTACCGAGGCATATGAGCTTGCTAAAAAAGCATTGGCCATACTCTACGTGTGTGATAATGCTGGAGAAATAGTTTTAGATAGACTTTTGATTAGAGAGTTCAAAAAAATGGGGGCTAAAGTTACGGTAGTCGTTAGAAGTGAGCCGTATCAGAATGATGCAACTATGGAGGAGGCTGAAGAATCGGGGGTGGTAAATGAAGCTGATGAAGCGTTAGCCGCCGGGGATTGTACTTATCTAGCTTCAGAGGTTTTACCGGAATATGTTTTAGGGTTATTTAAAAGCGCAGACCTTGTTGTGCTTAAGGGTATGGCGAATTATGAGAATTTAGAGAACCTGCGGAGAATAAGGAGAAAAGGGTACTTCCTTCTTCTAAGGGCAAAGTGTAACCCTATAGCTAAAACCCTTAAAATCGATAGAGGAGGGTATATAGCCAAGGTCGTATGACGGCGGAGGCTAAAATATTTTAAATCGTCTAAAATCGTATTATTCTTCGATTTGACTAAAGAATTTAAAGACATGCTTGCTTCTACAGCCGGCCTTAACATAGATGAGAAAATTAAGACTCTTAGGAAGACTTTAGGCTTAAGACTGGATGAAGCCCTTAAAATCGTCCAACAGGATAGAGTTAGGAAGTATCTATTTAAACCGAGTGGAAAAACCGTGTGGATAGTTGAGGGTAAGGAAGATATCTACGAAGTTTTACCAGAAGCACCATACTGTAGTTGCGACGATTTCTACTTTAGAGTTTTAAACGGAAAAATACCACTATGCTACCACCTTATAGCACAGGGTTTAGCTGAAGCAACGGGTAGATATATCACGGTAGAAAGAGACGATAGCGACTATAATGAGTTTATAAGCGTTTTCAGAAGATCTAGAAAGCTCGGAAGACCAAAAATCTATGCGAAGTATAGGGAAGATGTTAGAAACTTTGTAGAGTCCATGCTTGTAAGTAAGCCTATGCATATTAGAGAAATATACCGTGAAATACTAGCCGCTGGTTTTGAAATATCAAGTCCGAAGAGTCTGGCCAATTTCTTGGCAAACGACCCGAGGAAGAGGTTTGCCTGTGAAAGAGGATTGTGGAAGCTCAGAAAACAAGCTCACAGATCATAAGATTATTCACAAATATATCTATGAGATGTTATAACGGGTTTCCTTAAGAAGCTTAAGATCTCTTCAAAAGTTAACAGTTCAATCCCCCTCTTGACGGCATATGCATATGCCGATGTGCTGAAGCTGTTGGCTACGAGGAAGGAGCCGTCAAGCCCTACGTCTTCAGACGCTCTATCAAGCATAACTACGACGTTTATACCCACCGTTCTCTTCCAATTTTTAATCCAAACCCCTCTTAGCAAACCTAAACCGTCCTTAAGTAGTAAGTTAAACTTCCATTTTACATTCCACCTACCCTGAAGTTCTACATTTCTCTCAACACCATAGCCTATAATTCTAAAATATTCGATGACGAACTCTGGTAAACTCACTTCCTTCACCCACAAACATATAGTGGGATGACCCAGTAAAGGTGTTGTTTAGAAGAAGTTAGAAAGTTTTTAGGGATAACTAAAAAACAGTAGGGCTTAGATTTGATTTATAACAACGAGGCTTACGAAGGTATGGTCAAAGTGGTTTAACTAGTTCTAGGAGGGGCTACGGGCATCTTAGAAAAAGTATTTTAAAAATCTTGTAGAAAAGTCTGAGGGGGAAATTCTTTAAAAACTTCTAGAACCTATATGTTATAGGTGTCTACATGAGTTTAAACAGCATTCTAGACAGCCTTCCCGAAGACGCGAAAAGCCAACTATTTGAAAAGCTTCTGGGAATACTATTTAAATCTAAAAATGTAGATAAAGCCGACCCGGCGTATATCGCGAGGTTTCTCCACCTAGCTAAAGAGGGTCTTCTGAGGAGCAATGAATGTCTGAAGACCATGCTTTATATCGCTGTAAGCATGGAGGGGGAGGAGACGTCAAGCGTTTTATCTGAAAGAGCAGAGCTCATTAAATTACGTGATGCCGTGTTTAGTTAGGGGGTGGTTTTTTGGTAAAATTTGGGATAGAGTTTGTACCAAGAGATGTATATTGGAGAACCGTATACTACGCCATAGAGTCCGAGAAATCAGGGTTCGATTATGTTTGGATAACAGACCACTATAACAATAGAAATGTATACGTGACGTTGACGTTAATATCGAATTATACCAATAGTATAAAACTTGGAACAGGTGTAACAAATCCATACGTATGCAACCCGGTTTTCACAGCGACTGCTATTGCCAGTTTAGCTGAAGTAGCTCCCAATAGAGTTGTATGCGGTATAGGAGCCGGAGACTATGTGACTCTATCAACCATCGGTTTAAAATTTGAAAAACCGTTGGCCTACGTTAGAGAAGCCGTAGAAATCATAAGGACCCTAGCATCTGGTGAGACTTTAAATTTAGATGGAGATGCGTTTAAGATTAAGGGTGCTAGATTAAACTATAAGTCTCCGTCTAAAATCCCTGTATATATAGGAGCCCAAGGCCCAGCTATGCTTAAACTTGCAGGAGAAATAGGTGATGGCGTTTTAATCAACGCATCCCATCCTAAAGACTTGAAGGAGGCTGTTTCAAGAATAAAAGAGGGTGTTTTCAAGGCTAATAGGAAAATTGAAGAGTTAGATACTGCTGCGTATACGAGCTTCTCCATAGCGGAGGATGAGAGTAAAGCTATTGAAGCAGCCATACCAGTCGTAGCCTTCATAGTAGGGGGAAGCCCAAACGTGGTTTTGGAGAGACATGATATAGATCTGGAGAAGGCTCAAGCCATAAAAGACGCGTTAGTACAGGGTAAGTTCGGCAGAGCGTTTAAAAATGTCACAAGCGACATGATCGAGGCTTTCTCTATAGCAGGTACTCCAAAACAGTGTATAGATAAGATAGAGCGGGTCTTAGAAACGGGTATAACTCAATTCGTAGTCGGTTCACCAATAGGTCCAGACATTATCAAATCCATAAGAATGATAGGGGAGAAGATAATACCAGTATTTTAAACCTTTTCACCTCAAGTAAACACTACTTGAACAGTTAATCGTTAAATTGAACATGATATTATTAAGTTGAGGGGACCAATTATGGAGGATTATATGTTAGCTGTCGTCTGCCATGGCCCTGAAGACTATAGAATCGAAAGGGTACCTAAGCCTAAACCTGGAAGGGGGGAGGTTTTAGTTAAAGTTCTGGCATCTGGAATATGTGCAAGCGATATTAAATGCTATAGGGGATCCCCCAGATACTGGGGTCCTCCAAAGCCCTACGTTAAGGCACCTGTAATACCTGGTCATGAGTTTATAGGTAGAGTCGTCGATGCTGATCCGGAAGTTGCGGATAAAAACGGGTTTAAGGTAGGAGATAAAACCATCGCCGAGCAGATAATACCTTGCTGGAAGTGCAGATTCTGCCTTAGAGGAGAATATTGGATGTGTGAGCAACAGATGGTTTTCGGCTTCCACGGTGGTATAGATGACGGTGCTTGGGCTGAGTACATGCTTTACCCAAGAGGCTCTATAATACATAAGGTTCCAGAGCAGATACCAGATAAATGGGCTGTTCTAATAGAGCCTCTTGCATGCGCAATACATGCCGTTGAGAGAGCCGATATAAAGCTTGGAGATTACGTAGTCATATCTGGGATGGGGCCTCTAGGATTGTGTATGCTTCAAGTGGCGAGGCTTAAAGGCCCAGGTAAGCTTGTAGCTTTAGATGTAAGAGATGGTAGAATTGAGAAGGCGCTTAAACTTGGAGCTGATGAGGCTTTAAACCCAGCTAAAACTGACGTAGCTGAGTATGTTAAACGTGAAACCGGGGGATATGGGTGTGACGTATACATAGAGGCGGCTGGCCATCCGAGCTCGGTGGTTCAAGGTTTACGTATGATTAGAAGGTTGGGTAGGTTTGTTGAATTCGGCGTATTTAAAGACCCTGTTACGGTTGACTGGAGCGATATAGGTGATGGGAAAGAGCTTACAATCTATGGGTCTCACCTAGGCCCCTACTGTTATCCACTAGCGATAGAATATATTAGAACGGGCAGAGTCGATGCAGAGAGTATAGTTACACATGTTTTCAAACTCGAAAACTTTAAGATAGCCATGGAGTATTCTGAGAGGTCTTTAGAAAACGCTGTGAAGGTGATCTTAGCCCCGCCGGGCACAGAACTTTGGAGCAGCGCCCTATGAAAGTTGTTAAAGTTTCAGAAGTTGGATTTGAAGAAGCTGTTGAAAAAGCTGTGAAGACGCTTATAGGTGGGGGAATCGTAGTTTACCCTACGGAGACATGTTATGGATTAGCAGCGGCTATCGACGACGTTGAAGCCGTTAGAAGAGTATACTTGGTTAAACGTAGACCTTTCAGTAGACCTCTCACAATACTTGTAGCCAGTATCGACATGTGGTATGAATATGCCTATTTGACAGATGAGGCTATGAAACTCATAAAGCGTTTTCTACCTGGACCTTTAACAATAGTCCTCTGGAAAAAAGCAACAGTGCCTGATATTGTAAACCCAGTAAGGATCGGTGCTAGAATTTCAAGCCATACATTGGCCCAGGCTATGGTTAAAAGGCTTGGAAAACCAGTAACAGCTACCAGCGCAAATATTCACGGCGATAAGGAGCCTTACAGCATTACTGACGTCGTTAGAGATGTTGACTTAATTTTAGATTTTGGCGAATTACCTAGAAAACCACCCTCAACCATAGTCGATTTAACCGTAAAACCGCCCGTTATTCAGAGGACGTATCCTCATGGCTCATTTACGGAAGAAGAAATATTGAGAGCGATTTCTGAAGGCTGAATTCAACGAACGTTTAAATCCTAAAAGTTTAAAATTTCTATGAGATTAAATGGAACGTTTGCTGTGTCTCGGTATAGAAGGCACTGCGCACACATTTAGTGTGGGTATAGTCTCTTCTAACGGAGAGATAATCGCCGAGTCAAAGTCGTCGTACATACCGCCATCGGGCAGAGGGATCCATCCTAGAGAGGCATCACAGCACCATAGCAGGGTTGCGGATGAAGTCTTAAGAGATGCGCTTAATAAAAGCGGTGTAAAACCGAGTGAAATAGATTTAATAGCCTTCTCTCAGGGGCCTGGGCTTGGGCCGTGCTTGAGGACGACTGCTACAATAGCGAGGGCGTTATCGGTTTACTTGAATAAACCGCTCGTAGGGGTAAACCATTTAGTAGCTCATATAGAGATTGGAAAGCTTATGAGCGGAGCTAGAGACCCGTTAGTACTGATCCTGAGTGGGGGGACTACTCAACTGTTGGGTTATGAGGATGGCAGATATAGAGTTTTTGGCGAGACTTTAGACATAACTTTGGCGAATTGTATAGATACTTTTGCTAGGGAAACGGGTATAGTGGATGCTGAAAATCCTTGGCCTGGTCCAGCCTTTGATAAAGTCGCTAGAAGGGGGAGAAATTACATACCTTTACCGTACACAGTTAAGGGGATGGATCTCCAGTTCTCCGGGCTTCTCACAGCAGCCCTCAAATTATTTAGAGAAAAAACTGCACCATTAGAAGATTTATGTTTCAGCCTTCAAGAGACGGCTTTATCCATGGTGGTTGAAGTTGTTGAGAGAGCTTTAGCTCAAACAGGTAAGAGAGAGGTTCTTTTAACAGGTGGATTTGCGAGGAACCAGCGTATTAGAGATATGATTAGTGAAATGGTTAAACTTCACAACGCTACTTTTCACGTAGTTCCACCTGAATATGCTACAGATAATGGTGTTATGATCGCCTGGACAGGTATTCTAATGCATCGGAGTGGATTAAGGTTGAGTGTAGAAGATAGTTTAGTTAAACCTAAATGGAGGATAGAGGATGTTCAAATAGTCTGGATGATGAAGAACAGCTAAGTTCTTTAATGAAGAACTGCATATTTTAAAACCGATATTTATGCCCAGTTTATTTCATGAGGTCAGAGAGAAGTTGGCTGAAATACCCGTAGTCGATATCCATACGCATATAAACCCTGAAAAACCCCATGCAGAGAGACCTGAAGATATTATCCTCTACCATTATATAGTGACGGAGCTTGCTACAGCCGGAGTTTCAAGGGACATTTTAGAAAAAGCAGATATGAATGAGGTTCTGAAAAAGATGAGACTTATTAAAAACACTTCAACATATTGGTGTCTACTTAAAATTATGAACGATTTATATGAGTTATGTGAGGAGAGGCTTAAACCAGAAGAGTGGAGCGAGATTAGAAGAATTATTGAGTCGACTTCTAAGAGCCCAGGATGGGTTGAGGGGGTTTTACATGGGAAAATCAAGACAAAAAGGGTTTTCATAACTCTAGACTATGCATCTCCAATACCGAATTACGATCCCACAATATTTGTAGGAGGTCTTAGAATAGACCCGCTAATAAGTAGGTTATCGAAGGAAGGCTTAGATAAACTCGGGAAGGTGGTGGGTGTTCAAATAACTACGCTTAGAGATTTAGATGAAGGTTTAGATGAAATTTTCAAAGTTTTCAGCAAACATATTAAAACTGTAACCGTTAGTCTACAACCTGAGGATGAATTTAAACATGTAGATAGTGAGGAGGCGGGGGATTCTTTAAAACGAATGGTTGAAGGTCTTCCACTAAGACCACAACAGCTTAGAAGCCTTTCATCACATATAATCCACAAGGTTTCAAGCTTATGCCAAGAGTATGGTGTTGTATTTCAAATAATGCTAGGTGTTAGACGGCCTGTAGCGGGTGCATCACCACCGGATTATGCAATAGTAGCTTTTAATACGAATGCTTTGACAAACTACTGTGAATTCCTATTCAGCAGGTTTAAAAACGTCAAGTTTGATTTGATTTTAGCCAACAGTATTCAATCTCATGAGATAGCCGTAATAGCTAAAAACTATCCCAACGTATATTTCTCAGGGTTCTGGTGGTATAGTTTCTACCCTCATATTATCAGATGGGGGCTTCTCGAAAGAATTCAAATGCTTCCTAGAAATAAGGTTAATGCATTCTTCAGCGATGCATATGTAATTGAGTGGATTTATGGGAAGAGCTGCCTCCTGAAGGAGCAGTTGGCTTACGTATTGGCAGACATGGTTGAACATGGATACTATGATAAAGACTTTGCATTAGAGATTGCTGAAGACCTTCTATGTAAAAATCCAACTATGATATACCGGCTTTAGATGTATCAACTCAATTCAATTAAGATAGATATGCTTTTTATGATTAACGTTTTCTCTCGTAATCGGTATACCCGCATCCTCCACAGGCCCATCTGCTTACAGGAGTTAAATGATGCGCCATAAATTTCCCACACCTTGGGCACTTCCTACCTTTAAAGGTCATACTCATAGTTTTATAATCAACTTCATAAAGTTTCCAAAGCTCTTTAGCACTTTTACCCACGTCTACTTCTCCTCCCTAAACTTTGCCCTCTCCTCAGGCGGGAGATTTTTTAGGAGGATATGTTTAGGAACAAGATATTTAATGTTTTCTAAGTTATCGTATATGTGGCATATTCCTTCTGAAACATTCAACCCGGTTTTAGAAGCCAGTCGGATAACGATAAGTCTATCTAAGTCTACATTAAACTTCTCTCTAAGAGCTTGTCTGACTCTGAATCTTCCGGGAGTGGCTTCTCTAGGATGTTTCGCAAGAAATTTAACCTCCCGCCGCTCTAATAGAGGATTGTAAAATTCTCCTATAATCTCTATGTCCATCCCCAAGCTTTAAAGAAAAAGCTTGAGCAAGTATTTTAACTTTACCTTATTCACCGGAGCGCTGTCTTTGCTCGGTGACACCGCCCCAAGCTACAAACATAACCCTTTTGCTGAGTTCCCTTGGGACATACATCTTTCTAAATGGCATACCAGCACATCTAGATGTGACCTCTCTAATGAGGTCTTCCAGAGACAATTCTTCAACATGATCTTCCTTCAAAGTGGACATATCTCTTATGACAACTGGAAGCTTACCTGTCTTAAGCTCCCTATCGCCTACAACTACTATAAATGGAACCCATCTAGTTTTAGCATCCCTAACCTTCCTAGCCACTGATAGCTCCCTCTCATCTACGCCAACCCGTATATTCGCCTTCTCCAGTATATCAGCCATCTCATTACATTTTGCTATATGTCTCTCAGCAACGGGAATAAGTCTAACCTGCTCGGGTGAAAGCCATACAGGTAGCATTGGGGGTTTACCTTCCTCCTCCATTTTAGCGGCAACTTCAAGGAGAGCGTAGAGGGTACGTTCTATGCTTCCGAATGATGATGCGTGGATAATTATGCACGGATGTCTTTCACCGTCTTCACCCGTATACATTATCTGAAATCTCTCACCATTTTTAACATCGTATTGTACCGTCGCTATCTGTACGTTAGCCTCATCCGCCCCTATGACCTGATACTCATTCTTAATAGCGTAATAGTGACTCATCTCAGGGCTGAGTTTGAAGAACGCGGGTACACCTATTTCAACTGTTAAATTTTTAAGCCATTCTTTATTCTTCTCGTAAAACCATTCTACACCTTCCCATCCCATAATCCATGAGTTGGGAGCTATCATATTCATGAGCTCTTTAAACATTAAACATAGTTCTCTGAATTCGTCCTTAGCCTGCTCTTCATCACGGCAAAAACAATGCTGGTCAGTCATTGTAAAACTTCTAAGTCTACGTAAACCAACAACCTCACCGCTCTTTTCCCGACGGAAGCACTGAACCTCCTCGTATATTTTAACAGGTAGATGTTTATAGCTGAAGACTGTTTTCTGCATAAATGGAAAGGCTCCTGGATCTGAGGCAAACCTTAAAACAAAGTTCTCTCCATCATAGTTCATCCTGTAATCCCTTTCATGGAACTCCCCCATGAGCTCGCGTATTTCTTTAACGCTTTCACGGTATATTAAGGGATTCTGTATCTTCATAGCACCCCATGGAAGAGCTACTTTGAAAAGCGCGTAGTCTTTTATAAGGTCGGCTATTAAAACTCCGTTAGAGTAAAACTTCATATTCCCAACGTCGCTTTCGGGACAGTAGTCTACCAGTTCTAAACGACGCATATATTCTATATGTCTAGGTTTCTTCTTAGGCGGGTTCCCTTCGATTTCATTTCTGATGAAAGTCTCTAAGAGCCTATAGATTTTCCCTTCTTTTCTAAATATGGGGCAATTTTTCCAATCATTAACGGTAACTTCATATGAGGACCCGTCAACGTCCATTATTATAAACCTGTGAAATTCCTTCAACTTAGAAGGGGGGCCTTCAACTTTCTCAGATTCTATAGCCTCCACTGTAGCTGTTATAGACCTTGAAAGCTCAGCTAAGGGGTGGCCTTTACAATTCAGCGTAAAACTCTTATACCATCCAAAGGGACTTCTGTAAACGGTGAAGCCTTCCTCCCTTAAGGACTCTTCAAATGATTTGAGAACTGTTAAAGCTTCTCTTGGATCTGCCAGGTTACTGCTTAAGTGTGCATAGGGGTATATTAGAATCGATTTAACAGCTATTTTGCCAGCTACGTCTTTTACATTTGAAACGGCTGTCTTTATAACTTGAGGAGCACTGTCGCCGTTTTCAACAGCCGTAAAGACCACTAAAAGCTCTTTAAAGGAGCCTTGTCTCGCTTGTTCCGATATTGGCTCAGCCATATCTATCGCCTTACTAGTGACTCTATATTCAAAGTTGTCAGCGTGTACTAGGAGAAGCTTCAAATCTACATTCCTCCTTAGCGACGTAATAACATATTATGTTTCTAGCTTAAATATTACGTTTACTGAAGCCTCAAATATAGAATTTACCCTAGGGATGATAGAAGATTAAATGGGATAAAATGTTGTCTGTTAAATTTCCTCCATACCTACTACTACGTCAACTCTCTTCTCAATTCTATCTACTTTACCGTCGCGTATCCAGACGATTCTATCAGAGACATCTATCATCTTTAAGTCGTGGGTAGCCGTGAAGATCGTCACACCTTTCTCGACGTTGAGCTGTCTAAGCATGTTTATAATTTCTAGCCCAGTATGAAGGTCGAGGTTTCCAGTAGGTTCATCTGCTAACACTATGACTGGATCGTTAGCTAACGCTCTAGCGATCGCAACCCTCTGCTGCTGTCCTCCGGATAGTTCAGCCGGCTTATGATGCAACCTATCTCCCAATCCGACTCTATTGAGGATTTCCACAGCCCTCCTCATCCTTTCTTCTCTTGGAACGCCAGCGAATATCATCGGAAGCGTAACGTTTTCAAGGGCTGTTAAAACCGGGATTAGGTTGAAGGTCTGGAATATGTAGCCTATTTTACGGCATCTAAGCCAGGCTAACTCATAAGCGTCAAGCTTAGATATGTCAACTTCATCTATGTACACCCTCCCCCTTGTAGGTCTATCTAAGCCACCGATCATGTTAAAAAGCGTAGTTTTACCGCTTCCAGAAGGCCCCATGATGGATAGATACTCTCCACGTCTGATCCTTAAGTCGATGCCGTCTAAAGCTTTAACGACTACCTCGCCCATCTGGTAGTACTTGGCTAGATCTTCTGTTTCAACTGTATATTCATACCGCAAGTTTTTCCACCTCTATTTTTATCACTAAAAATATCAATAAAAGGTTTTCCTTTCTCTATGAAGTTTAAAGCTCAAATCTTAACGCGTCCGCAGGATCCATACTGGCGGCGTGGTATGCTGGATATATTGTAGCTCCGACGGTTAGGATCATAGCTATTATAATGCCTTCACCCATCCTCATAATGTAACTTGCTAGTAGCGCGGAGGAAAATATTACGTTCATGTACTCTCCGATATATATGAGGACCCCGGCGAGCCAACCGATTACAGCCCCTATAATCCCTCCAATAATACCTACCAGTATAGCTTCAAACATGAATATCATCAGTATGTGACCATCCATAGCTCCAAGACACTTCATGGTACCTATCTCTTTAGTCCTCTCTGTAACGGCCATTAACATAGAGTTTAATATCCCCACCGCGCACACAATTAGAGATATTATAGCCATCCAGAGCTGGTAGCTTTTGGCGGCCTCAGAGGTTCCATATATAGAGATCATTATATCAGACATTGTTCTAAGACCTACATAGAAGGCTATCCCCAGAACTATTGAGACAGCGGTTATCAGCGCCCTTACAAAACGTCTCCTTATACTTTCAATGCTAAACCTGAAGGCTTCACTTGGTGGAAATTTAACCTCTCTCGACTCTACGGTACTTTTGCTCATGACTGGGTCAAGAATTATAAGCAATTGTACTTTTTAAATTTTATGGGTGTAAAGGTTGAATTTTTAAGATAGAGGTTTATTTTCTTTTTCTGAACAGCATTACTTCGTTGAACGTGGTTATGCAGTCGAAGCCAGCTTCTATGAACTTTGACGCCTCCTCTATTGTTGAGGCTGTTTTAACGGTGGGACTTGTTATTCTTGTATTGGAACAGTGACCTTTCTATCATATATGGAGCATTGTATTTTTATGCATCCATGACCAGTAGCTTTTTAACGTGTAATATGTTTTCGGTTTTTAGAAGTGGGTCAAGAGGATGAAAAATTTTTGATTTGATTAGAAAGCAGATGGAGATGTAACACATGCCTAAATATACTTGGAATGATGGAAGCCCTACCGCACTTGAAAGCTACTGGCGAAGCCGTGAGCCATCCACCAACCCTAAATTAACGATTGAACATTCAATATTAGATAGAATTATAAAGCTATCGCCAGCTTTACCCATTGCATACTTCAATGTTATCGAAACCTGATCACGCGTCTGACCTCGCTCATCGTGAATCCTGCTTCTAGAAGAGCGTAGACTGCTAGGGTGTATTTCGAGCCCATTTTTCTCTCTCTGGGTGGGTAGTTTGCGTCTTCTTGGAGGGCTATCCACTTGAGCGTCGCAAGGAATTTTCCAACCTCCCTCTTCGACTCTTCGTCGAGGTTGCTGAAGTAACGTGATATTATCCTCGGGATCCCCCACCTGTAGCTGGGGTGGATCAGCTTTATAACAGCGTTTATCAAGTATTCTTCTAGCTCTTCGCCTTTAGATTTAAGCTGTGTATAGAAAGCCGCTAGGTCGTCGTGCGTCGGAACCTTCACATCCACTGGCTTTCCGTTTTCGAATAGAGTCCGCCAGACGTAGAAGTCGTACTCGGATTTTCCATCAGGTATCTGTATGAAAACCTTGTAGTCGCCGTAATCTTCGACAAGTATAACTCTAAAGCTTCTATCGCTGTGGACTTTAAAATGCCGCTCGAGGATTCCCCTTACGTCGTTTGGGCTGGGTAGAGGGTCAACGATGGCCTTCGCCCCATCGAGGTAGCGCTTCTCAGATACTGCTTCGCGTACATGGTCTATGTATTTGAGCCAGCCCGGTTCCTTACGCGTCTTCAAAGCCTACCACCACTTTACGCTATCCCTATACTCGTCCAGCTCTTCGCCTTTACCCGGTTTTCTGAAGACGAATAGATGCTCATGCCCGATCAGGTAGAAGTCTGTCCAGTAGCGCCTCCCCTCCGGCTTTTCAACCCAGCATTCATCAGCCGTCTTAGCCAGCCCAGCCCACTTTCTACCCGTCGTCTTAGTATGCCACTGAACCTTTATTATATCCTCTCTAAGGATGAAGCCTGCGTCTAGAAACTGCTGCATTACTCTGAAGGCGATTGGAACGTAGTGTCTATGCTTCCTAGTATCGCCTATGAGTATGGCGCAGAACCTCCCAGGCTTCAAAACTCTGAAGCTTTCCCCAGCTATTTCACGCATACCCTTCAAATACTCTTCTATGCTGTAGACTTGCGAGAGGTCGCCCTCCACCCTCCTACTCTTAGAGTACGGGATGATGCTTGCATATGGTGGATGTGTGGCTATCAAGTCTATAGACTCGTCTTCGACCAGGTCTAGGTTTCTAGCATCACCATGGTAAACCTTTATGATAGGCTCCCTGTAGTCTGGGTCTAAAGGCTTATAGTTGAAGTTCAGTCTTTCCAGAGTGAGTATGACTGCTTCATAGTTTATATCTACACCTATGGCGTTCCTACCTAGGAGCTTACACTCTACAAGCGTCGTCCCTCCCCCACACATCTGGTCTAGAACGAGTTCGCCAGGCCTACTGTAGCGTAGGATCAGGTTTCTAGCTATCTGAGGGGCCCAATTCCCCCTGTAGTCGCCTCTATGGGTAGCCCAATCCCCCCTATCTGGGAAGGACCAGACGGTCGTCGTCTCTAGGGAAAACTCGTCAGGCTGATACTTTTCGATCCTATAGGGCTTTCCAACAGCGATCTCTTCATCCTCTATACGCACAACGCTATGGGTTTTAACGTACTCGAGGTACTCTTTTAACGTGACAAGCCTCATAGAAAGGTACTTGCCTTTACCAGCTTCAGCCGAAGCATCCATGACTGCTCACTTTAAGCAAACCCACCCATCCGACGTATACCTTACAAGCCCCTCCTTCTTAAGCTCGTAGAGACGACCCCTAACCGTATTATACTTTATATCAGTCTTCTCAACGATTTCGCCTAGCCTAATCGGCCTCTTCACTTCCCTTAAAAGCTCCAGTATCATCTCACGTGCAGGCTTAGGGTAACGGCGGCGGCTCATACAACTCCAATATAAGATCGGTCTATCCAGTTGCTTAAAAACAGATCGGTCAGCTTCGACTCAAGGAAAACCACTAATCATAAACGGTTTAGCCTATTTATGTAAGAAGAGGTTTTCTAAATGTCAGCTACATACGTCTAAAGAGTGGGCTTGAAGCTTAGGGTGGTTTTATGCCATCTGTACCTTTCAAGACGTGCCTGCTGACGGAGACATCTCCCTTAGGATTCTGGCTCCTGAAATAATGTTGGGAGACACTTGGTTTTGGAGCCGCCCTGAGGGCGATGTTGAGGCTTGCAACTCGATCTCTGTCCGCTTCATATCTACATTTGACGTATTCGAGGTGGATACAGCCTTTCCAGTTTTCTTTACTAACGTATCCGCACCGTAGACATGTTTGGCTGGTGTAGTTGGACTTATTCCCCCATTGGTTCACTTGAAGTTGAAAGCCTCTCATCAAACTTTAACAATGTATTTGCCGGCATCTTCCACTATTTTCCTTATACTCCAAGCGTAGCTTGTAGCTTCTATGATGAGCTGGGACGCCGCATCATACTTGCCCCTGAACTTCCCATATGCTTTATTATACAGTTCAGCCCTCGACCTAATGTCGCCGACGTAGTCGAGAACCTCTCGCACAATATTGAAGAAGCCTTCATAGGTTTACTTAAGCGTTACTCCCCTGACCCCAGTCGACTCAAGAATGTTCAGAGGCAAGCATTTTCTCATCCAGCTTTTAGACATCCAAGTCACATCTGAGTGAAAAATGCCCAAAAAGTTGATGTTCAAAATACTACTTAAACTTCCGACGACGACTCATCCCACGCTTAGAAGATTTGGGCTTTCCGCCGATAAAGTTAAAAAGTTGGGAAAGGATAGAGGTAGAGTGATGGAGACATTGCTGTCAAATGCAACTACAATCATGTGGATACTTGTAATGCTGGCTGTAATAATGTATTTAGTCATCGTCTTCATATTTGGAGAGGAGGACTAGCGGTCGGATGCCGTTTAAAGGCGTATCAAAGCGATTGCTAGAGGTTCTCAAAGACGTGGGTTTAGAAGAGCCTACACCGATACAGGAGAAGGCGATACCTCTTATTCTCTCGGGTAGAAATGTACTGATAGTTGCACCTACTGGCTACGGTAAAACTGAAGCAGCTCTAATACCGGTACTTGAACTCTATCTTAGACTTGAAGATGAGCCGAAAGGCATGGCTATACTCTACATAACCCCTCTAAGGGCTTTAAACAGAGACCTTTTGAGAAGGATTAAGATGCTATGTGAAAAGTTAGGCTTAGAGGTGGATGTTAGACATGGTGATACGGATGAGGGGGACAGAAGGAGGCAAGCATTGAAGCCTCCTAAAATGCTGATAACAACGCCTGAAACACTTCAAGCCATTCTTCCGGGTAGAATTATGAAGGAACATTTTAAGAGCTTAAAGTGGGTTATTGTCGATGAGGTCCATGAATTGCTCGATAGTAAACGTGGAGTGCAATTGACTGTAGCGTTAGAGAGGATTAGAGCTATTAAAAACGGAGATTTCCAATTGATCGGAATATCTGCTACCCTAGCAGATCCAAAGCTTGCAGCGGAATTTATAGGTGGGTCGAAGACGGTGGACTTAGCCATAATCGAAGACCTTAAAAACACTGAAGTCATCGTGGATAACCCTCAACCTTCAGACGTAGACTTTGAAAAATCTACAGAGCTCGCTCTACCAGCGGATGCTGTAGCGAGGATTAGAACTTTGAAGAAGTATGTAGAAGATAGGTGTTCCCTCGTATTCGTGAACACGAGGGAGCACTCTGAAGTTTTAGCTTCAAGGTTAAAGGTTTTAGCACCAGAAGTTAAAGTTGGGGTACACCACGGCTCTCTATCTAAGGATGCCAGACAGGAGGCTGAGGAAGACATTAGGAAAGGTGGACTTAATGCTTTAATCTGCACAAGTAGTATGGAGCTTGGCGTGGATATCGGAAGACTGGACATGGTTATTCAATACATGTCCCCGAGGCAAGTTATTAGACTTATACATAGAGTTGGTAGAAGTGGTCATGGAGTTGGCAAAGTGGGTAGAGGATTGATCATAACGGCGTCTCCCGAAGATTCCCTTGAAGCTACGGTGATAGTTAGAAGAATGTTTAGGAGACTTCTTGAGGAAGGTAGAATACATGAGCTGGCGTTCGACGTTTTAGCTCATCAAATAGCTGGTTTAACGCTTGATTTTAAACGTGTAAAGACTGAAACGGCTTACGAAGTGATTAAGCGCGCCTACCCATATAGAAGGCTCACAATGGACGATTTTATCGAAATTCTCAATTTCCTAAACAACATTGGAGTGGTTAGATGCCTGAACGGCGAATTACGGGCTACTCTTAAAACCTACAGCTACTACTTTGAAAATCTTTCAACAATTCCAGACGTTGAGCAATACGCTGTTAAAAATGCTTTAGACGGAAGAATGATCGGCGTTTTAGATCAAGAGTTTATAGGTGAGAGGGGGGAAGTAGGCCTAATTTTCATAATGAGGGGGCAGACTTGGAGAATTTTAAGCATTGATCACGAGAAGAAATTAGTCAACGTTGAGCCAACAAGGGAGGTCGTAGGCGCGATACCTTCATGGGAGGGGGAGCTGATCCCGGTATCAAGAGAAGTGGCATCTGAAGTCTATGAAAACATCAGTAAAATTTACGATGAAATCAAATATGGCGGCGACCCCTTTAAACCCTTAAGAGATTATAATTTGACGGATTCCGCCAAGTCTAAAATTGTAGAGTATATAAAAGAGCAGAGCAAGATGGGCATCTCCGTTCCCAGTCCTAGAAGAGTGTTGGTTGAAGGTTTTAGAGAAGCGGCTATCATACACGCACCTTTTGGAGACCTAATAAATAGAACACTAGCATTAACGTTGACGGCAGTGCTCAGCAATAGATTTGGGCATTCGATTGGTTTTCAATCAGACCCATACAGGATCTGCCTCCTGGGTTTATTCAACATACCGGTTCAAGAGGTTGTTGAGGAGATTAGAAGACTTAAATCAGAGGAACTTACCCAACTACTTGAGATAATTTTACCGGAGACGGGTCTCTTTAAATGGAGGTTCTGGCACGTAGCGAAGAGGTTTGGCGTAGTAAGTAGGGATGCGGACTATAGTTCCTTAAAGGTTAAAGCGCTTATAGATGCTTATAGAGGAACCCCGATTTTCCGTGAAACTTTTAGAGAAATATTGACTGATAAACTGGATTTAAAGGGAGCGATGAACGTTTTAGATGGGATTGCAAAGGGGGAAGTCAGCGTAGACGCTCTACCCCCCAGTTTAAACCCATCACCCATTGCTATTCCAATACTTGAAAAAACCCTACCGCAGGATGTCCTTAGACCAGTATACTCAAATAGTGAGGCGTTGAGGCTACTTAAACTTAGGCTTATGAATACACGCGTAAAGCTCATATGCGTCTACAACAACGATTGGGAAACCATACTTAAAGTTGCAGACCTACCCGACAAGGTTAGATGCCCACGGTGTAGGTCGACGCTTATAGCCGTCACTAAACCAGGGGATCAAGATTCTAGGAAAATAATCAAGATTTGGCTTGAAAGGAGAAAAATGGACGGGGAGATTAAGAATGCGTGGATGGGATTATGGCGGAGCGCTAGTCTAGTTCAAAGTTTAGGTAAACTTGCAGTCATGGTTATGGCTGGGAGGGGGATAGGGCCCATGACGGCTTCAAGGATACTGAGTAAACCATTTATAAACGAGGAGCAACTTCTCAAAGAGGTTTATAAAGCTGAAATAGAGTATATTAGGACGCGCCCATTCTGGGATTAAGTCTAACCGAGCATTTCTTCAACTTTAACTGGCCTCTTTCTTCTCCAAGATTCCACGGCGGCTAAAGTTGCGGCTAAAGTCCTCAAACCCTCTTCTATCGGAACCTCTGTGTCAGCGTTTTCAACTATACTCTTTAGGAATTTTTTATCTTCTTCAAGATATGGATTTACTGAGTGCCTGATCTCTGTGGACTCCATACCCCTGTAGATCTTCGCAGATTGAGGGCTTATTTCCAATTGAAGGCTCTTAGCAATAATCTTCAACCCTACAGCCCCACCCGTAGGTTGAGCGGCAGACGTATTCGATATCACCCCTACAGCGCCATTGGTGAATCTGAGGGTGAAAACTCCAACATCTTCTATAGTAAAACCAGGTATGTCTGTGTGTAAAATTGTATCCATTTCTGTGTAGACGGTTTCGATCTCGCCGCATAGGAATCTGGCTAAGTCGAATATGTGAGTGGTCTGTTCTACGACTTGACCACCGCTCATATCTCTTCTAATCCACCATCCTCCGATTGTCGATGGAATCCAACCCCACCAGTACCCCTCAACCAAACCTATTCTACCGCCTTCTTTCATTAGAGCCGTGCGTGCCCTCTTAACGCCGTCATATTGTCTCCAATGGTATCCAACCCAACTTTTAACGTTATACCTATGAATGGCATCAACCATAGATCTGGCGGTAGATATGTCTAACGCGATGGGTTTTTCTATGAAAACGTTAACATTTTTCTCAGCGGCTACGACGACCTCATCTTTATGGGCAAAAGGCGGAATGCATATCCAAACGGCATCTAAATGCTCCTTTTCAAACAAATCATGGTAGTTTGTGTAGGTTGATCCTGCCCCAACCCTATGGGCAAATGATAAAGCTCTAGATTCATCTATATCGCAGAAAGCTATCGGTTTAACACCGAGGCTTATAAGCTGGTTTAGATGATGGGAGGCTATACCTCCACATCCTATGAAGCCTATCTTAAGGTCTGTTATATCCATTATCGGACACCGGGTTAAAGGTTGACGTGCAGGTTTATCCGTTAAACTACTACTGGTTTAATCCCTAGGAATTTACACGCGTCTTTTATTTCATCCACATAATCTCCATGAATCATACTGGCGTGATGTACAAACCCTTCCTCTACTAAAACTCTGTAGAGCTTATCTAAATCTTCAACTTCAACCCAGCTGTAGGAGCCTCTCGTATAAAGTGGATCTTCCACAATCCTACCATGTGTTATAAGTATCTTAAATTCCCCTTTATGCTCCGTAAGCCTATTTATGGTCACGGTGTTTGGCTTAAGCTTAAACTCGGCAGTTCCGTAAGACCTTTCCACACCTACATCTCTGAAGAGAATACTATGGTATCTAAGGTTTATTGGGCATTCAGGACATACGAGAGAGGCTGGTGCATTACCACAATGCCACATTAGAACGAGGTTATCTTTTTCCGGATGCCTTATAGTCCAATCTACGAAGTGTGGAGGAGTTGTTTCAAGTGAGGCTAGGTACTGTATCAGCATTGTTAAAGCTCCGTATATGTCAGATTCACAGGCGCATAGCATCCCCGAATCCGTCAACCTCCCTAAGATGTGGCAGACAGCTATGCCATATATGTGCTGGAATTCGACCCAACATCTAACGCCTGCGGCGGAAAGCTGTTTATCTCGGAACATCCTCCTCAGAACTGTTTCAACTTTGGCTATGAGTTTGAGTTTTTCAGGCGGAACTTCTGAGGATGTAACATACTTATTGATTTCTTGGACTATTTTTACAACATCGGGGTCGCCGTCGCTAAGAGAGTTAACTGACAATACTACTTGGGATAAGTCTACTGGTACGACTTTCTGGCTGAAGCGTCTCAACATTTCAGCTTCGTTAAATGTACATGTTTCGAAGCGTTCAGGTCTAGGGCCGATAAGCCCTATGTTAGCCCATTTAAACCCGCTTACTATGGCGCACGTCCTCGCAAACGTGTTGACAGCCTTGAGGAAGAGCTCATCTTCCGGAAACACTATGCCCAGAAACTTAAACGGCAGCTCTCTACGGTATAGGGCTGATGTCAGGGATAATGTGCCACAGAAGCTGTCTGATTTTCTGAAACCTTCGGGACTTATAGTAGGCTCCTTGGTTGCGAAAACCATCACGGGTACTCTTAAACTATCTGCTATTCTAGCGCCTGCCACTTCATCTCCAAAGGTCATGGTGCCTAAGATTAAACCCTCGACGCCTTCAGCCTTAAAAAGCCGTATGACCTTATCGGCGTCTTCATCGTTTCTGACGAGGCCGTTTTTAGTCAAGTTCTCAGACGGATATAGGAGCGTTATATCCTCAACTTCAGACAACGTTTTAATGAAACGTTTTCTAAGCTCTATGGCCCAATCTTCGTCGAAGGGCTCTCTATGCAGGGGGACGAAACCTATCTTAACCTTCCTCAACAAACCACCTCCATTTTTAACTTAAAAACTCCCTCAGGAAACGGATACCATTCACTATTTCATATTCTACTTCGAGGAAGTCTATAAGCTTATGCTTTGAGTATCTTGGCGAACATATTTCATATGAAACATACCTGTTATAGCCTGTGCTTTTCAAAGCCTCTACAAACGGTTTAACTATACGTTTAAACACGCCAGTTCCCATAGGAGCCCTCTCGATCCTCGACGCTCTCAATGTAGAGCCGCCTCCGGCGGGGACTATTATGAATTTACCTGGTCTTTCAACGGAATCGCCAACATGTACATGCGCCAACAGTTTCCCAACCTTCCCATAAATCGTTTTAAACCTTTCTAAGACGTCTCCACCGTACGGGTCTACGTCTCTAACCCATATTAAAAGTTCAGGGTCTATACATGCCTTTAACGCATCTGAACCGACTTCCTCTATCATGTCTAATACGTCTTCGTAGCTTTCCATGATTGGCGGATGGTTTTGCAAAGCTAAAGTTACACCGTAGTCTTCAGCAAACTTTGAAACCTCTTTAAATGCCTCAACGCATAAACGCCAATGCTCGTGATACGGTATGGAGACGTCTACATCAGCCATACCTGCTGCGAAAACGCGTACGACATCTGTCTCAAGATCCCTCGCGAGTTTTACAAGCTCTTTGACATAGAGTATGTTAAGCTCTCTCCTAAATGCATCAGAACCTGAGAAATCGTTGTAACCAGCTATAGCAGCTATCTCAAGACCATTTGATGACGCCAGTTCTCTAAGGTTTCTCCTAGATTCCGCGGATAGGTCTCCCGGGTTTGCGTGGGGCCTCTTACCCATCAGTTCAACACCATCGAAGCCATACCGTTTAACTTTCGGTATAAGCTCTTCAAGGAAGACTGGGCTTCCCCTGTAGAAGAAGCCGGATAGGCTTACGCTATGCAGGGAGAGCTTCAAAACTTTAACCACCTAATTAAAAGCAATTTCTAATACTATTTAACGTTAAAGGTTGTATTGTACGCGCCGGATTCTTCCGGAACCTATAGAATATACTTCTCTAATATCGACCCTACGGCTGAAAACTCCAGAACTACTACGGTAGCATATGCGTAGAGGGGTTCGAAGAAACACCGGAATCAACCGCTAAATTATAGACGTTTATTAAAACATCGGAAGGAAATGGTTTATAAGTTAAATTTCAAACATATTCCCCTAAGCATTTTTCCCTTCCAATTCTCTCTTTATTACTACAGTAGTAATATTTGCACACGCTCTAGTTTGAACAGGCTTGCGAGGGAGTGGACTTAAACCAATTATGGAAAATGGGGTTAAACGCAGGGGAAAATCCTATCATTTAAGCTAAATAGTGTTCTTGACCTTTATACGCGACCATAGCCAATGCTTCTGACACCTTCCTAACCGTAAAGCCAACCATCTCAAGCCTGTTTTTAACACCAGCCATTACGTTCCTTCCACTTCTATAGCCTGGCTGACCGGTATAGTGCACGAGTATGCCCCTGGGCTTAAGAATTCTGTAAAGTTCACGGTAGAATTCTAATCCGTACAATTCTCCGGCCAATGACAACCTAGGAGGATCATGCATAATTCTGTCGAAGGAATTATCAGCTAAATGTTTAACGACTTTTAAAGCATCCTCAACCACTATGGTGATTCTGCTGTCTTCAAGCCATCTACTCCACGGGTTAAAACAGGCGATTTCAAGCACGTTAACATCCTTCTCCACAGTCAATACTTCACCAGCTCCAAATTTTAAAGCCCATATAGCAGTATAGCCTAATCCGGTGCAGATGTCTAAGACTCTACAGCCCCTTCTAATCGATAGTAGCTTAACCTTGACCTCCGAGTCCTTCCAAGGAGTAACGTCTAGAATACGGTGCATATGAATACCATCTATCTCTATTGTAGGAGCGGTATTTGGAGTCACAGGCTTAAGCTTATAGTAGTGACCTTCACAAGCTTTAGCGATTTTAAAGAGAGAGCCGTCTAAAATAGCGTAAACAGCTTCCTCAGCCAACGCCTTTTTAAACTCTTCAACATGAACCTTCGAACCACGTATCATAACGTAGTCTTCATCTACGTAAACTTTCTCCTTTGAGAGACCCATGTCTAAGGAGGTGTGGATTTCCCCAGCTGGAGTAGAGCTTAAAATTTCTCTAACCGTCCAAGGTGTTAAAACTGGAGCCTCCTTAAAACGATACTTAAACGTTTTAAAAAGCGTAGACATCGCTCTTTCAGCACATATGTGTTAAAGGGTGGAGTTAAATAGTTTAATCTAGGAAAAACGTGCATCCTAATTATGGATGAAATTGATAAAGCTGAATAATAAACTCCCTTTAATAGAAGTGTTGTGAGAGAATGAAGATTTATATTCTAACAGATATGGAGGGGATTAGCGGCATTTGGCGCCCCGAGCAGGTGCAGAAGGGGTATCCAGAATATGAAAAAGCCCGTAGACTACTTTGCGAAGAGGTTAATTCTGCCGTTGCCGGAGCCTTTGACGGTGGAGCTACGGAAGTCGTTGTACTAGATGGACACAGCGGTGGCGACAATTTTATATTGGAGATGCTGGATGAGAGGGCAGTTTATGAGACTGTGAAAAACCCGTTGGAGGTTATGCCAAGTCTCGATGAAAACTTCAGCGGGCTGATACAAGTTGGCTGCCACGCGATGGCCGGAACTTTAAATGCGTTTCTAGATCATACTCAATCATCGACTTCATGGTTTAACCTCTACATTAACGGGAGGAGGTTTGGTGAAATCGGTCAAGCGGGAGCTTATGCTGGTGCCTTCGGCGTACCAGTCATCATGGTTACTGGAGATTCTGCTGCGTGTAAGGAGGCACGTGACTTCTTTGGAGATGTTGAGTTGGTCTCGGTTAAAGAAGGGCTTGGTAGGAATAGGGCTAAGTGCATAGCCTCTGAACGCGCTCATAAAATGATACATGATGCATCTATGAGGGCTGTTCAACGCGTCGGGATTGGGGCTTTTAAACCATTCATCCTTGAAACGCCAATCGAAATGAAGCTGGAGCTTTGCCGAAGCGACTACGCCGATGAATACGCCGCCAGACCAGGTGTAGAACGTCTGGATGCACGTACCGTACGTAAGATCATTAAGAGCGCTAAGGAAATATACTATTGGTAATGTGGTTTCAGGCAAGAAGTTCTGGGGACGTGTTGAAGCCAATTCATTAGTCTTTCAGCAGAACAGTTCGCCAACACAATCTCTGAAATGAAAAATTGAAGAAAGATGTTAAGGTTTTATGATTAGAGGGGAAAATGGACGTGTAATAGTTCAGCCGAATCTACATTAATATTTAAAAGTTAGTTTATCAGTTAAAATCCAACAGTATACCGTCATGAAAATCCGTTCGTTAAAAGTGTTAATAACTGTTCTGATAGTGGTCATGGGTGTACAAACAATTTTAAGTACTTCTTTGGAAGAGAAGCGTTGTCAGAGCATTACAGTATACAGATGTAGGAGTTTGATTAATTACGCCTTAACTGAGGGCACTCCAAAGTCTCATAGAGATGATAGGGCTGATGAGTTCGTACATAGAATCCGATGGGATGAGACGAGTGTTAGCGAGGTGAGTTTTCCAACTGTAAGTGAAGCTTTAAGTTGGGTTTATGAGAACATCGTTTACTGTTACGATGAGTTTTCCTATGGGTGTTTGGAGGCCTGGGCAATCCCGGAAGCGACGCTAACATTTAAAACCGTCAATGGTTCAGAGGGGCTTTACGGAGATTGTGAAGACTTAGCGATCCTATTGGCGTCTCTAATAAAGTTTCATACGCTTGAATTCAACCCCGAAGAAGACGACGTCTACGTAATGTGCGGCCTCCTTGAGTTAAAACCTGGGGTAGCAGCGTTACATGCGTGGGTGGTATTTTACGATGGAGGTGAACATAGGTGGTATGAAATAGACCCTACGAAGAACCATATGAGAACTATAGCATACCCGACGAACGGTACACTATGGTTTAACGACGTGGGAGTGTTCGGCTTTCAACCCGGATACTACCCAGAGTATTGTTAACTATTTTCAAATCACGTAAGTCGTTGTTATCGTTAATGTCCATCTGAAGATGTCGATTTACTGAAAAGTTTTAAGCAAGTCTTTCGAAGAAGGTTTTGGAGAGCGATTTATTTGAAGAAGATGTTTTTAGGGGGTATACTTATCTCAGTAATCGGACTCATCATATTAGCGGTTGGCCTACCCATAGGTTCTTCAGAGGCACCTGTAGAAATGGGGGATTGGAAGATCACTTGGTTTAGAATATTTTCAGTCCCTAATGAGATAGTGCCTCTTAACACTATTGGAGTTACGGTGAATGAAACCTCCCTCCCAGCCAACTTCGACTTCATCATGAGCGACCCTGACTTTACATCCTATACGGGCTCTGCAGATGAAATAGCCCTCATGGCTAGGACGGAGATACGTGTTCCAAATGATGGGAAAGTTCGCTTTGAAGTTGGTAGCGATGACGGCAGCGTTCTCTTTTTAGACGGAGAAATTATAATAGATAACTGGGGTACTCACGGTTACGAGCCAAGGTCCACGGTAGTTAGTCTAGAGAAGGGAGCTCACACGTTAGAGATATGGTGGTTTGAATGGCATGGAGCGGCTGTGCTAAGCTTCAAAATGGATGAAAAGGTCGCCTTCGGCGACCCCTGGTATGGCCGAGCGATAGGCGGAGCAATTATCATCGCCGGGCTCGTTGTAATGGTAATATTTAGACCTGGGAGAGAGAAGCAGTAAAGTACCCACACTAAGTCTTCTTTAAGACTTTGAACCACCTCTATGATTTAAGCTACGTCTTCTTAGGTTTAAGTAGGAATCCTACTAATGTTAAAATGACTCCTAAGAATACTAATGCCCCTCCTCCCGTTGTTATACTCATAGCGGTCTGTTGCTCGGGGATCGCCATGTTAAACAAGGCGGCTGCATCATCTTCTACCAAAACCTGGTAGTATTCTATTTCAAGCGTATGCCTCCCAGACGTTAAGTATGCTTCAATGGATTGTTGAACGTTTGGATCTGGACATGGAAGATTTAACAGTACATCACCATCTAGAAAAAGCGTTATATCTCCGTCGTCTCCCCCTATGGTGAACTGAATAGTCGCATCTCTGGGAACGTTTACCTCTAGGAATGCTTTAAATCCTATAGGCTCGTCTCTGTAAGAGTATTCGAGGGGGTCGTAGCTGAAGATTGTTGGAAACCTGCCAGTTGCTATAACATCGCCCCAAACTCCATAAGTGTTCTGCATAGAGTACCATGTGACCTGCCACTCGCCAGCTTCTACACCGAATTGCTGACTAAGCTGGAAGCCGAAGCCGATAATGACTGCACCTAAAACTATTAAAACTAAACCGGGTATTAAAATAGGTTTTCGCATTTAAAATTAAATTTGAAGCAGGAATATTTAAAATTAATGGGGGTTAATGTCTTATGGATATTCTTTACATTTTGAGGAGTTTAATTCTATATTTTATGGAGAATTCTCTAAATAAATATTTTCAGCTATTATGATAGCCTTTACGGATGTTTTAGTTCGCATACGGCTATTCAATTTGCCAAGAGTTGGATTAACCGATTATCCGGCCGTATCGAATGGATTTGAACAGGTTGAAAGAATAAGTCCGACAATTAGGATGATGTGTTTAGATTTTTACGTATGATCTCCGTTTCATCGAGTACAAGTTTACATACCTTCCTCATAAGATCCATGACTTCACGCCCTTTCTTCTCTATCCCAATCCACCTATTGAACATGCCCTCTAATGTAACAACCCACGTTATGCTTTCAGGAGATTTGTAGAATTCAACCATACCTTTCACCGCGGCATCTTCATCTCTCGCAAAGGGCTGGTATTCTATTGGAAGCGATAGGAGTGATATTGAAAACTTATCCGGCTTCACCGATTTAATTAAACCCATTATCTCAGCGTTGTTGTTAAGCCTATCTACAAGTCTATTTGATACTTCAAACTCTGGAATTAGGCTTCTGATTTTCTCCAAGTAGAATGATGGCGCGAAAGACCAGTTTTTACGTACAAAACCTCTACGGACAATGTTGCATTCTAAAGGTTTAAGCTTCCGGTAAAGTTCGGCTTCGAAACTACCCATAGACTCTTTATTGACGTACTCTAAAACACCGGAGACTATCCATATTCTATCGAAGAACCCTACAGTCCTAGAGGATATTAAAAGCCTAGTATAACCGAGCCCCTTCTTAGGAGTGCAGACGACGAAGCCTTGATAGTCTTTCCAGTCTTTAATATAGTCTTTGAAAAGCTGAACTAGGAACGGAGTTGTCGCAGAAATCTTCTTTTTACGTCCTTTACGTTTTTTAAAAACCAATAACTCTCACCCCTACGGCACGTTGAGATGGGAAGTTTTCAACAGTACACTAAAATACTTGTTCTGAGTTTAATAATTTAAGGTTTAAGGGCTTCAGACCATTGTGGACTATAGACTATAGAGCGTTTAAAAGGGGTGAGGCGGTTTAGACTCGGAAAAACCTAGAAGGAGGCCTAGGAGGAGAAGGGCTAAGACGCGTCGTGAGAAGGTACAAGCCATATTTGCATCTATGCTGAGGGCCATGTACTCGGGTCTTAAATGGTCTGGATTATGGCTTAAAGAGTTTCTGCGGAGGGCTGGACTGGTTGCTGTCAATCCCTTTAAAGCCTTTACGGAAATCAGCGAAAACCCTGACATAGGTGGCCCCATAGCTGTTTTAGCGATACTTATAATAGCTGATTTGATCAATAGACAGCTTTTTATGCTTTTTAAAACAAACCTCTTCATCCTTAAGGGTTCCGACGTCTTGGAGCCTTACAAGTCCTCCCTGATGGATACTACAACAGCTACGCAAATAGTTGTAATGTCTCTTATAAACTACGGCTACTATATTCTCAGAAATAGCATCATATACTATATAATGGCTTGGATACTTAAAACGGAGAGGCATTTCACGAGTATTCTAATGGCCACAGCATACGCCATGTTCACCTATGTGATTGGGAAGGTTGTAGAGGCGTTTGCCATATTGTTCATAGTCCCTCCGCTGACGGTGGTGTTAGCGGTTGATACGTCTGTCGCCATGCTTTCATCGTCGGTGACGCTTGTTTTGATAAACATAGGGAACATCGAAGCCGCCAACGCTATGACGAATACGTATAGGGAGGCTTGGGAAAATCAGCTAGCGCCCAGAGTCCTATCAAACATGGCATATGCCTTCTCAATATGGGCTTGCCTAATATGTACAGTCGCCCTCTACATTATGTTTAAAATGCCCAAGGGTAAGGCGTTAATCGCTGGGGTAACTCCTCTGATCGTCGATGCAGTCCTCAGAGTGGTTTTACTTGGGGGATTCTTCTAACAACCATGAATATAGATGTTAGTAAAATTGCAACTGCTACCGCTACTGGAACCGTTGGAGAAGACCTGCTGACCGTTAAATTCAGTATGTTTGTCGAGGATATTAGCATGCTTGTAAAATAGCTTTGGGAGGTCTTCCCACTTGAATCTTTAAACTCCACCAGGAAGCGGGAGCTCACGAGCACACCGGTTTCGCAATCATAGCTTCTCTCGATAAACCCATCCATTGTCATATTCTTTAAATCTCCAATGTTAAGCCCATTTATAGTGAAAGTAGCATTTGTCAGCCAGCAAGCTCTATCTGTGAATATCTTTGAAGAGACCAGCCGCAAGTCTACAACAATCGTTGATAGGTTTTCAAGTTGAATAACATCACCCAATCTTGGAGTGTAATCTATCCAGAGGTAGTTTGTGGTGTTTTCCATTAGCTTATCATCTATCGCCTTGATTTGGTTGGAGGATAAATCTATCTTAAACGTTTTCTCAAAAGACATGTCTTCAATACGCATTTCATAGCGGATGAAGGCATATCCATCAGTCAGATTTATAACAGTCCACCTGAAGACCCCCGTTGTCGGAGCATAGGGGGCGCCCTTATAAACAGATACATTGCAACTGTATTCCACGTATGTGCCTGGGTTGAGCCAACTTGGCTGCGTGGAGACCGTTCTCTGAAATCTAGGAATACCAGTTATGGAGAATATCACTACGATCAGCATGGCTATTGTTAATCCACGTTTCAAAATAAACCCTGAAATGAAAAACCCAAGTGAGCCTTATAAAACTATCCCAGATTAATGATGTGTTAAATTGAATGTCGATCAAAGCTTAGAGGAGTATTCTTATAAGGCAGTGTAACAGATATTGGAAAGACCACCATGAGCGTCAAGTGTGGCGTTGTGGGTTGTGGTGTTATAGCTAATGAGGCCTACTTACCTGCTATTAAGAAGTATGGAAGACTTGTAGCAGTATGCGATATAGTTGAGAAGAAGGCGGAGAGGGCGGCTAAACTATGGGGTGCTGAGGAATACTATACCGATTATGAGGAGATGCTTGAGAAGTCAGATGTTGAAGCCGTGTTCATACTCACAGGTATGGGTGATCACGCTAGGCAAGTAGCCGTGGCCGCCAATGCAGGTAAACATGTCTTAGTTCAAAAGCCTCTAGCTACAAACATGGACGATCTTAGAAAGGCTGTAGATGCCGTTAAAAAGTCCGGCGTGAAGGCTCTAGTCGAACCTTGTGTTCAAATGTTTCCAGAGTATGTTAAGGCTAAGGAGGCTTTGAAAGATATAGGTGCGATCTTCTGGTTTAGAGCAGGTCTTGGACGTGGACCGCCCATATGGGGTGCGGAGACGTTCTTCACCAGGAGGGCTGGAGGACCTCTATTCGACCTAGGCGTCTATGAAATATCTGCTTTAACTTTTCTACTCGGACCAGCTGAGAGAGTATCAGGTCTAGCGAAGACATCTATCCCAGAGGTGGATATAGTGCCAGAGGATTGGTTTATTGAACACTTGTCTAAGTTTGACTCCTATAGGAGCGTGTGGCCTTTATTGGGAAAAGCGCCTAGGACTCAGAAGGTTAAGGTGGAGGCTGAAGATAATACGTTGACTCTTATTGAGGTGAAGTCTGGATGCTTAGGCGTTGTGATAGCCAACTTTGTAACGCCTGACGGTCTCAGAAGCGACGTCGGCATGTTTCCAGACATAGAAGTCTACGGCTCGGATGGGGGTGTACTTATAGGTAGTGGGGCTTACGCTGTTGCCTATAAGACTGTTAAAATGCGCGAATGGGTTAAAGTCGGTTGGGATGCCATAGGTAGACGCGGTTGGAGCTACTATGAGACTTCGACTAAACACTTCCTGGATTGTATAGTGGAGGATGAGGAACCAATACCCAACATAGACTGGGGAGCACATGTGAGCGAGATCATGATAAAGTCTATAGAGTCTTCGAGAACTGGTAAGATTCTTAGAATGGAGACTACGTTTAAACCGTACTGAAGCGTAAGCCAACATTCCATCGTATTAACGGCATATGGGGATGCTTCATGCGGAGGATTAGCAAGCTCTATGAAAACTGGGGTAGGAATGCTAAGGTCTTAGTGCTTACCGAGCCTTTATGGAGCATCCCCATGAGCTGGGTTTTCTTCTATAGACCAGTATTTATGCGTAGCCTAGGTATTACAGAGGTTGAAATAGGTTTAATGATGACGTTATACTCTATTCTGCAAATTTTCCTCCCCCTATTTGGAGGCTATTTAGCGGATAGATTTGGGAGGAAAAGGGTTCTTATGCTGTTCGACGTAGTGGGTTGGACTGGGGCTATGAGCTTGTGGATTTTAGCCAGAGAGCTATGGCATATGATGCTTGCCATAATATTCGAAGCGCTCATAACAGTGATATACTCTGTGTGGGAGTGTATGCTTGTCGAGGATACCGCTCCTGAGTATAGAGCCAGTATATTCAGCACCATAAACCTGGTCTACGTGATCGGAGGCCTTCTAACACCGTTAGCTGGACTGATACTTACGACATATGGTGTTGAAGCGGGATGTAGAATACTTTTCACGATAGCTTTAGCCAGTCTATGTACAATGTTCACAGTAAGGCAGATATTTCTAAGAGAGACAGAAATAGGCAATCTACTTATGAAAGAACAGAGCGATTTATCTGGTTTTAGAGGCTATAGAAGAGCTATTGGAATAGTCTTTAAAACGAAAGTGATCTTCCTAATCTTCATATGCACTGTTTTAGGAGGCTTCTATTATACTGTCTCAAGCACCTATAACGCGCTGTATCTTACCGATCCCAGGGGTTTGGGATTGAGTGAGGGGTTTGCATCTGTGGTCCCAGCATCTTCATCGATAGTATCTATCCTCTTACTGACCATAGTCTTGCCTAGGATAAGGAGAGAGGAAAGTCTTCTCAAAATTCTAGTTTTTGGATACGCCTTATCAGCATTATCTGTAACAGTTCTTATTATGGCTCCTAGTGGATGTCTAACCTTAGCTATCACCGCGGGTATTCTAGGAGGCTTCTACATATTCGTCTACCCGACCATAAGGACTATTCTTGTAAATAGAATAGACCTGGTAGATGAGAAGGCTAAGGCTAAAATACTATCCTTAACTACAACATCCTCAGCTCTTGTAAACTGGCTGACGCCGACTTTAGCGGGATACGCTTATGCGATAAATCCTAAAATCCCATTTTCAGCATCAGCTGGCGTCTTATTAACGAATGTCATAATAGCGTTTATGATTAAAACTTCAAAGAAAACATCCTAATGTTGAAGAGCTTTATAGGCTTTGGGTAGAAAAAGGTATTGGATTTACTGTCTTCTAAATGGTTACTTTTGCTTTGGGTTTTAGTATGAGGCCTATCACTGTTATTATGGCTCCTATGAATATTATGCCTCCGCCCGCTGTCTGCATGGTCGTGCCGATGCCCCACTCTTCGACGTGTACTTCGAAGGAGGCTGCCTGACCTCCCTCCCACTCATACCACCACAGCTCCAGCTCGTGTGTTCCAGCCGTTAGAAACACGCTTGTCTCATCGACTGCGTAAGCCCTTAAAACCCAGCTGTTTATCACAGGCGTGCCATCGACGTAGAGCACTATTCCGTCGTCGCTCCCAGCCCTGAAGATGACTGTCTTGTCTTCTCTGAGAGTTATGTATAGTTTCGCTATGAAGCCGAAGTGGTCGAACCAGTCTTCATAGCTTATAGGGTTGTAGTAGAAGTTTTTCGGAAACCTAGAAGAACCTATCACGTCGCCGAAAGTGCCGAAGGAGTCTACTACGCTATACCACGTCACATCCCACTCGTCAGCCTCAACCAAAGCCTCCAGAGAACCAGCATACTGGAAGCCGTAAACCGTCAAAGCAACACCGGCGACAAGTATAACCAAACCGACTACGAACACGGCTTTATACACAAAACCACCATTAAACAATACCGAGCCTACTTATTAAAAATTTTACCATCTAAAAATCCGGTGGGAAAAGCATAAAAAGTAAATTGTAGATAATTTTACTCGGAGTTGTCCTTAAATGGGTTTGAAACCTTATGAAAAAATCGAGAAGGTTTCACTGCCTATCGTTATCGTCTTCAGCGTTCTCCTAGGCTTTGTAAGCATCGTCTGGATAAGCCTACTTCCATCCGGGCTTTGGCACTTCTACAACTTGGGTATCGTCGCATGCCCCCTACAACTTACCTCAGCACCATTCATATTGATCCTCTTGTCAGCTGCTATTAGCAGGGCTGGGTTTTTAAAGAGGCTTAAGACATCTACGGTGGTTTACCTATACATGGCCGCCGTTTCAGTCGCGTGGTATACGGATTACGCAGCTACGTCCGAGTGGTATGCAGGTGTATGGCATAATAGGAGGTTTTACCCAGACGTTACGATGCAGTATGTACCGTGGTATTTAGCCCCTCCAACTGAGTATGTTGAAAGGCTTATAACTGGAGGAGCGGTAGACTGGGGTGTATGGAGCGCTCCGATCCTCTACTGGACTGTATTACATGTAGTGTTCTACCTATTCATGGCTTCAATAATAACCATATTTAGGAGGAACTGGATAGATATTGAAAAGGTTCCGTTCACGCATGTCTTGGCTTCACATGAAATCTTAAAGCACACATTTAAAGAAGAGGGTACGGCCTCCAAACTCGCTAAACCATTCATCATAGGTGTACTGCTGGGGTTGGTCGTTCAAATTCCAATATACATGACCGTTATGTTCCCCTGGTTCCCCGACGTCTACGGATGGCGTGCAAACACGTGCGGCCATGGAGGCTACTGGATACCCGCTGGCTCACCTTTATCTTCCGTCGTCGGATTAAGCATGGCCCAGAAGCATCCTGTATTCATAGCCATAGGGTATTTAGTGCCTTTATCAACGCTTTTCAGCACGTGGTTTTTCCACTTAGTCTATATAATAGCTGTTCAAGTGGCATTTATCCTCGGCTACTACACTGGTCTAGACACGATTGGTGGATGCGGCAGGGCTTGGTGTGGAACCATTACACCAAACTTTGGAGAACCTTTCAAGTTTATGGCGCTTAGCTACGTGGGTGGATCTACCGCTTTAACACTGATATACCTATTGTTAAACTGGAGGTATATTAGGGATACTCTGCTTGCGGCATTGGGTAAGGGTCCTCTGAAAGGCTACGAGGGGGAGGAGGCTATGACCTATAGGCAGGCGTACACCCTCCTATTAATATCCATAGTGTTGATTGTAGTGGTGCTCCTGGGATGGGGTATGGGACCTGCAACATCGATAATTCTAATATTCACGGTCTTCATCTTCTGGATCGCCAATACCCGTGTCTGGGGTTTGGCTGGTTGCACACTTCAAGGCGCTGAACATGGCAATGCCTTCTACAGGCTATTTGTGTGGCCTCAGGCTCCCCAACCTCCAACTATGGAGTTTATGGCCTCAGCCTATCTCTCGGAGTGGCTGGTTGATGTGCCTAAGTCTTTCGGAGGAGCGGCGCTATCATTTGCAGCGGGCTATAAGATGGCGAGTCTAACAGGTGTGAGGACTAGGGAGGCGTTTAAGGTGGTGTTGATTGCTGGGATTCTAGGCTATCCAATTGTCATGGCAACTTACGTCTTCATGTGCCACGCATTCGGATTGGCGAAGCTACCAGTATGGGCTGAAAGCACTTATGATTCTCTTATAGATAGATGCGGCAACCCGGACAATTGGAACGTAAGACCCGGCACTGAACCCTGGTGGCCTAATTTTCTAGCAGGATTTATCATAGTGGCTTTGCTGAGCTGGCTCCACGCGAGGTTTATCTGGTTCCCCCTCGAACCCATAGGATTTATACTTGGGACGAGCTACATGTCCATACTCTGGGGTGTATGGTTTCCGTTTCTAATCGCTTGGATTATGAAAACGCTGACTCTGAGATTAGGGGGTACTAAAGGCTATGAGGAGTTTGGAATACCTGTGGCTGTAGGTTTCATAGCGGGCTATATGATTGCCGTGCTTGTCGGTGGACTTGTAGGAATAACGAGGTTCTTCGTACCGTTCTAAACCCCCATTTTTATTTTCCAACTCCTTAGAGGGAAAAATATTAAAATGCAAATATGTTTTAGTATTTTAAATGTATGGCTAAGTTAGCTTTGAAAGGCGGTTCAAGAGAAGCTGAAAGGCTTAGAGAGCTTGTTCCACGATGGCCAATTTACGATGAAGAGGATGAGCGGGCAGTAGTAGATGTGGTGCGTAGTAGAAAATGGTGTAGGCTTTACTCAGGCTCTAGGGCTGAAATTTTTGAGAGGATGTTCGCTGAGTATCATCAGGCTAAGTATGGGATAGCCGTTGCAAACGGTACTGTTGCTCTCGAGCTTGCACTTAAAACGGTCGGCGTTGGCATTGGGGATGAAGTTATAGTTCCAGCTGTAACGTTTATAGCTACTGCTTCAGCCGTGAGCGAGGTTGGAGCCATACCTGTCTTCGCAGACATAGACCCTGAAAACGCAGCTATAAGTGCGAAGTCGATCGAAGAAAATGTAACGGAGAAGACTAAAGCCGTTATAGGTGTCCACTATGCGGGCTACCCAATAAACTTCGACGAAGTCCTCCCGGTAGTTAAAAAACATGACCTATTTCTCATAGAGGATTGCGCCCACGCCCATGGTTCTGAATGGAGGGGGCGTAAAGTCGGTGCGATTGGCCACATGGGAGGCTTCAGCCTTCAGGAGAGTAAAACGTTAACAGCCGGCGAAGGCGGTATCGTTTTAACGAATGATGATGGGCTTGCTGAGAAGGCTAGGCTCATCCACAACATAGGTAGGGTTTTAGGGAAGCCGGGCTATATGCATTATATTCTGAGCTCAAACTACAGGCTTTCGGAGCTTCAAGCTGGGTTGCTTATATCGCAGATGAGAAGGCTCAGAGAACAGGTTGAGCTTAAACATGAGACTGGTGAGTATCTGGCTTCAAAGCTCAAGAAGATAGGGGGTGTTGAACCGCTTAAGAGGGATGAACGGATCACCAAGAGAGGCTACTACTACTTCGTGGTCAGATATTACTCTGAAGAGTTTCAAAATGTTCCGAAGGAGAAGTTTGTAGCGGCTTTAAACGCCGAAGGTGTGCCTGCTGGTGTAGGTTATGGCATGCCCCTATACAGGCAGCCGGCGTTTAAGAGGGAGAATCTTAAAGGAGTATTTCCAGATGGTTGGAAAGTACCAAACTATGAGGGTTTAAGTCTTCCAGGCGCTGAAGAATACTGCATGAGGGAGGTGACACTCCCGCACCAAATACTGCTCGGTGGAAAGGAAGCTGCGGATCTTATAGTAGCTGCTGTAGAGAAGATAAAGAAGAATGTTGACGAGCTTTTAGGTTGAAGTTCCCCTATTTTTTAGGTTCTTTCGCAAGTCCGTACATTAGAGTTAGAAAGCCTATAGCCATAGCGGCTAATCCAATTGATAGCATTTGATTTTTAAACGTTAATCTCTCTTCTTTAGGCTCTTCGAAGCGTCCTACAATATATCCAATCTCTAAGTTTACAGTTTTCGGGTAGCATGAGGGGTAGTTGTAGACGAGGAAGTAGTACGTGGACGTTTCATTATTCTGGATGACGTGCCTATAGTATTCTCGGTGGGACCAGGAAATGGGTTTAGATATGTTCTCCATAATTGTAACAGTACTTGGATAATCTTCTACGTCAAGCTCTTCAACCGTTTTAAATAGTTCTTTGAAGGCTTCACCAGTGTAAATCTTGAGGCCTACACACATATTTGCCCCTATACTGGCGATTATCGTGACGTTTCCCGGGAAGGTGAACTTGAGGAGTTTAGCTTCTTCACGGCTCATTTCAAACCTCTTCTTATAGAGTAAGGTTTCCAATTCAAGAGGGCGGGCTTGGGTTTCCACAGTGAGGGATGATGCGAAAAATGCTGCTCCAATAGACAGTAGTAGCAGTCCGACGATGAAAAACTGCTTAAGCATTAAATAGCCCTGCTAAAGAGAGCGGGGCGACTATACTTAAACGTTGCTTTTACAGTTAAAAAAGGAGGGGGTTTATTTTTAGAACGGTATGAAGAACCTCACCGTTCCTATTAGGTAGGCTATTAGGTTTGCAAGAGCGTATCCGGCTATTCCTCCGCTTACAAAGGGTACACCGTACTCTTCGTAGGCTTTGCTACCGCCTATGCGTAGGGTTAGGAATTTAGCTATCCAAGCCCCTAAGAAGGCATTCCACTCCCTCATCCAGTTGGGCGCCACACCCGTTGCTAGTATGAAGCCTACTGGGTGTAGAGGCCACCATATGAATCGGGCTCTTAGAAGGAATAGTACCATGACGATTATGAAGCCGGCTGCTCCAGCCTCGAACTGAAATATGGCTGGCGGAGCCTGCTCATATCTTGCGAAGTCGTTATCGCACCAGGTTGTTACTGAGCAACTGCCCCATATTGGAACTCTACCAACGCCTAGAAGGTTGATTATCCAAACTCTAGTAGCATTTCCCACGAATATTGCGACTATACTGGCTATAGTAGTCAATATGAATATGTCTCTAAGGTTTATCTTAGCCATGTCTCCGATCTTAAGGTTCTGTATTGTAAGGTAGGCTCCTGTTTGAACGCCGTGGGTTACGTGGTTAAGCCCCGTATGCATGAATACGTGGCTCATAACCCAGTCTGCACTGTAAGCTTGCGGTGCCGTTGGCCATATCAGCCTTAAAGGCCAGCTCGGCCATAAGGCTCTCTCATGTATGTATCCGCATCCGCTTAGTCCTAGTACGTATGCTGCTGCTACTGTGTTTATGAATGCTCCCACTATTAGGACTGATAGTGCTGTCCCTATGCTTAATCCGGCTGAGAAGCAGAACGCCAACAGTACTATAGCCGACAACACTATAAACATGTATATCTGCCTGTAAGTGAACGGTTCACGAGCCTCCTCAGGCGATCTACCTC
>CAZMSC010000010.1:0-52333 GCA_964568845.1 uncultured Candidatus Bathyarchaeia archaeon
ATAAAGGTTTAAGATTGTTTAACCGAGCCCTTCCATAGCTTTATTGGAATAGCCTCACCGCAATTTGGACACCTACCGTCAGCTGTAAGCTTAACATCGATACTGAATATGCCAACCCTCTTGATAAGCAGACGACCACAATTTGGACAGTAGGTGTTTTCATACTTATGCCCCGGAACGTTCCCTATATAAGGATACTTAACGCCGAAGGCTTTAGCTAGCCTATAGGCTTCCTCAAGCTTTTCAACCGGCGTAGGTGGAGCTTTAAATCTGTAGGCCGGATAGTAAGCGGTGAAGTGTATTGGGACATCCACGCCTAAATTCTTAATGTGGTTTTCAATCACCTCCCTCAACGTGCTTTCATCATCGTTAACAGTCGGAATCACTAGGTTAACTACTTCGACGTGTATACCCATGTCCTTCGCCGCTTTGGCGTTTCTCCACACAATGGAGACGTCTGCTCCGCAAAACCTTTGAACCGCATCGGATCCGCCTTTAACGTCTATCTTTATAGATTGTAACCCTGCATGATGTAGCATTTTTAAAGCTTCAATAGTCATATAGCCATTACTCACGTAATTTGTATACAAACCCGTGTTCAACGCCAAAGGGAAAACGTCAAGTGAGTATTCAAATAGGAGGGTGGGCTCGGTAAACGATATGGAAATACCTTGACAGCCGCTTTTAACGGCTAATTCCACCATTTCTTTAGGGCTTATGTAGTTTGCCTTAGAGGGGTCTGGTTTAAACTTTGAAAGCGTCCAGTTTTGACACCATGGACATGTGAAGTTGCAACTCCACGTAGAAAAAGTCAAAGCTCTAGTTCCAGGGTAGAAGTGGTATAAGGGTTTTCTAGAGGGCTACCTCAGAGGAGGCGGCCTTTCTCTATGGGATTTACAGATACCGCATTTATATCTCCGTAGACAATTGTATAAAGCCCTCCATCCATGTTAACTCTCGTACCGCAGAAGCCTGTAGACCCTTCAGATATCATACAGCGTCTCTCACATAGGAGGCATCTAGTAAGTCCTCCTCTGACATTTTCATACAATAGGGCTTTACGTATAGTAGGTTTACCCACTTACACCCTCACCCTCAACTTTAACCATTATTATCCCTCTTATCACCTCCCGTTCGATCTGTTTTAGACCGATTGAATATAACATTCCCTCTACGTAAGAGGCTAAAAGCTCCGTCTCCTCCGCGGAGAGTTGAGGAGCCACACATCTAATTGAAATAACATTGCCGCTCTTATCTACGTAAACTTCATTCACATCCCATATACTTACGTAAAGGATCTGTCGGAGATGTTCTACTAAGTTTTCACTACCCATCCTCGCCAGCATATACTTGCCAAACCATGCACCAGTATCGTGAAATATCTGCATCAACTCTTCTCTATTTGAATGGTAAACCTTGGATATTAGATATTTAACCACGTCTCTATGTATAGTTAGATTGCCACCTTCCCTGCTCATTCTAGTAAGCATGTATAGGTCTATGACTTCAGTTAACGTAAGCTTCATATCGTAAGCCCTGACCGATTGCTCTAAAACCTCATTGACGAATGTTGTTATGGTTTTACCTTCCCTATTAGCTATTCGACTTATCTGGGAAAGTATATCTGCTCTAACCCATACAAGCTTTTTATCCTTTGACTGTTTCGGTAAAACCATCCTCCCTCACTTACTTCATCATATTATTGACTGACCGCGCTTTTAAGGTTTAGAAAAATCATACCTCTAGTGATATCTCGTCTAGCTGTTTTAAAGCCTACGGATGTAGCTAAACCCTCAATCATGCTGGCTAAAACCAACGTGTAAGATTCTGAAAATCTTGGACCTATACATCTAATCGTGATCTCCCCACCTTCTTCACCGATTGAAACTTCTGAGGCTGTCCAAGCGATTTCATTGATTACTGTTCTGAGTAGATCCACTGGTTTGAAATTTGGAAGCTGTGCTCCTAAAACCTTACCATACCACTCACCGAGCTTGAAAAATGCATCGACGGTATTCTTCTTAATAATACTATCTAGAGCCTTATATGCAAGGTCTTCAGGTAGGGGGATAAAACCTAAGTTTTTAAGGTTTTTTACCACCATGTAGGAGTTCACAGCGTCTTCGATTTTAGCGTCTATTCTATGGAGTTTTAAAGCCTGTTCAAGGACGTTGTTCAAGAAACCGTAGACCGTCTGATTTCTAGCCTTAGCTATTTTAGACAATTCGTCGACTAAATCGGACCTAGCCGCTAAGAGCTTCCTAGTCAAAGCACCACCAGGCCAACAGATGTATACAATTGTTTATTTATCAAAACAATTATTAATATTCTTTTACAAGTTTATTGTAAAAGACCAGCTTTCAACCTTCAAAAATAGCTTCTCTAAGCCTATTAAGAACCCAGCTCTTATTCAACATCGCAAGATACGGAGCTATTCTAGGGCCGCTGACCTTACCAAAAAGTATCAGGTAGAGCGCTTTGAATAGCCTCTGAGAACCACTCTTTGAAAGGGTTGAGGTTAAATGCATCATGGTTTGTTTAATAGACTCTTCACTCCATTCAATGGGTTCAAAGAGTTCCATAAGGTTTTTAAGTAAAGCCCTATCCTCACCATTTAAAGAAGACTTAAGCTCGACTGGAAGACTCTCCAACAGTCTAACTTGGAATTCGCTAGGGGCGTAGAGTTTAATCCAGTTTAACGCTTTCTTCAACCTAAGGTCTATCCTAGAGACTGATAGTGGGTCTGGGTCTTTTACGAGGAGGCCCGTAGATTTCAATCGTCTTATAGCGTTTTCAAGTAGGTCTTCTTCTGGAAGGGTTTGCACCAGTATGACGGCATGAAGATATTTCAATTGAAAAGGCATTTCCTCGGGGATAGGCTTCAACTGAGAGAGCTCAAAACTTCTTTTAATACTAGCTATTTCCCAGCTTTCTCTATCCGGCTTTTCAACATCATAATATACGCGTTCGGCAAAATCGTACAATTCAACATAGTGGTATACTTGGTCTAGACTTAAGGTCAATCTCCTCATACAATCATTAACAATATAGTAGTATCTGAGAGCTTCAGGCTCAGCCACTTTAATCCAATCTTCAGGGGTAAAGCCTATAAAGTCGCTACTCCCCATGTCGCCTAGGTCTCTTCCTCTAACCACGTATCCAACCCATTCATAGGCTACCCCAATTGGCGGCTTAAACTTTAAAACATTAACTGCAAGGTCTACACAGCTATCTCTAGACCCGCCTGGAGTGGCATGGTCTTTACCGTATGGCTCAAACATGACTTTCAAAGCTTTCCAGATGGCTGTCCACTCAAGTCTCCAATTGAGCTTGCCATCTTCCATACTACACCAGCCGCTGTAGCCACAACTTTTACAAACATATCTTATTCTATATGATTCTAAGTCCACCTCTAACGGCTCAGTAGAATCTATCCTACGGCAGTTTCCACACAGTGGGTCATAGGGTATCCAGTTTTCAGGATACGGTTTTCTACCCCTATACTTGTTTATAGTAGCTCTAACATCCTCCTTTTTCAAGAGTATTTCACGTAAAACATCCTTCATAGGGTTCATCTTATAAAGCTGGGTTGTCGTGTAAACTTCTACGGATTTGGCGAATTCGTTAAGATAGTCTCCAAAACTCTTCCAATAGTGTTCAACCCAACTCCGATGGCAATCCTCCGGGTCTGGAACGTCTATCAACCGCCAACCTTTATACCTTGAAGCCTCTTCAGGGCTTTTAAAGGCTTTAAGCTGAGCGTCTTTACCCTTCCAATTATCTTGAGTATATAGGACTAGAAGGTGGCGAACCCGCCTACCACGTTCTTCAAGTATTCTTCTAACAGCATCTACGAGAACTATCTCTCCCCTCAGGCGGCCCACGTGTTGTAACCCCGAAACCGATAGACCGCCGTTGCATACGATTTCCCCATCAAGGCCCCAGTATTGTTCAATATCGGCGGCTACTTTATCTATCCAGTGGATGGAGTAGGATGACAAGCCTTTAACCCTCCTTAACCACGAGCAGACCTATGATGAATAATGCCGTGAACAGTAGAGCTGTACATGATAGAATTGTCATTAGAATGTTTCCGGGGGTCGTGGAAATCCAGAGGAACATAACTAAGTAGCATACAGAAGTAGCTAAAGTTAAATGTTTAAAGAATTTATTAAATTTCGTAGATAAAATCGATGATAGAGAACCCACCACCCCTAGAATAAATACATGAGGCGTTATACTTGGATAGATGCCTAAAACTGCCATAATAAGGCTCAAACATAAAAATATAATGTGCAGTCTCTTATAGAGTTTAGTCATCATAGCAGACTAAGCTCTAGCCACGTATAAGATATAAAGATTATCCTGTTGACGCTCTCCATGACTAAAGTCGGGAGTTCTCTCGCTGAATCTATGTAAAGTCATTCAGTTTAATTCATATATCAGACGGCTTCATGGATGTTTTACGAGGCATAACTTGTCTTTTAAGCTTAGACTGTTGTGAGCTAATGTAAAAGATTCTCCATTACGACCAGCAGCGACTTTAACCTATTATCTCTGACAGCAATACTATGATGTTTCTCCCCTGGAACCTCTAAACTCAAAAGTCCATCATAGCGGATGCTCTTAAAACCATCAATAACACTTTTCCAATCTATGTTACCTCTTAATGGAGAGAGGTGTTGATCACCGGACCCATCATTATCATTTATATGTGCGGCATATAGAAGACTGCTACACCCCTTCACGACGGTAGCTACGTCCAACCCCTGATAGTTTGCATGTCCAGTATCTAGGCAGATACCTACAACATCTGGATCTGTAGCTTCACATATTTTCTTAATCTCATCGATTGTAGAGCCATAGCTGGCTGGATACTTTAAAAAACGAACACCCTTAAGTTTCTCAGGTTTAAAGTCAAAGATGTTTTCAATGGCTAATTTCACGGATCTATCTTCTGCAAATCTAGCAATACGTTTGAAACTTTCAATATTGAGTTTTTCCAATGTTTTTAACTCATCCGACGTTTTCACTGGTATCGAACCGGGATGCTCAATGAGAACCGGCACGTTAAGCCTATAGCAGTATTCAACCCATCTACAGGTTCTCTCCACACACAACCTTCTGATCGTTTCGTCTCTACAAACTATGCTGTATGTTTCAGTCCATTCTAAACTTGGACCATGCATCTGAAGGGCTACAACGCCCAAGCTAGTGACGGCTTCCACGATATTTTTGAAGATGTATTCAGAACCTTCTTTTTCAGCCGCTAGGATGTGTTCAAAACTGTACTCTACGTACTTAAAACCATGAGTACTCAACCTGGATAATGCCGTCGCTAAATCTAAATCCCCATAGAAGTCCGTCCAAATACCGTACTTCACACCACCACCAATAAATTAATATTCATAGGTTGAAAATATCATTTTTCAGTCCTCCATAAATGTGGACGCTTTAAGTCCTTCGGTTAAACCTACAGCTTATGAGCCAGTAGCTCAATCAAAATATGTAAGGATTGATTATGAGCTACGAGGAGCTCTATACTTCTAAAACGCTAAGGTTTCTAGAAGTTGGAGATGTGTATAAGCCTAAGTATGCTATTTTAGGGGCACCATATGATGGAACTTCTACCTTTAGACCCGGCTCAAGATTTGCACCTAACGTTATTAGAGAGGCTTCAGTAAATATTGAAACTTATAGCTTGAGGGCTGGATTAGACGCTTCAAAGCTTGCGATTAAAGACATAGGGAATCTCAATGTAGCCCAAGATGTATACGAAACTCTTAGAAGGCTTAGCATTGTATTAGAGGAGCAGCTGTCTAAAGGCTTAAAAACAGTAATACTTGGAGGAGAACATACGTTAACTTTAGGAGCCGTGGAGGCCGCAAGTAAGATTGGAGAGCTGGCTGTAATCTGTTTCGATGCCCATATGGATTTTAGAGATGAGTATTTAAGCTCTAAAGTAAATCATGCAACGGTTATGCGTAGAGTCTCCGAAAAAATAGGAGTGGACAGGGTTATGGAGATAGGAGTTAGAGCATTTTCAGAAGAAGAGTTGAATTACGCTAAACAATCTGGGCTTAAATTCCTAACGAGTTTAGATATTGGTAGAAGATTAGACCATGTCTTAGAAGAAGTTGGAAAGTGGTCTCGGAACGTTGGAAGAGTATATATAACTATAGATTTAGATGTTCTAGACCCATCTCAGGCGCCTGGAGTTGCAAACCCAGAACCTGAAGGATTAACTGTGACCCAATTGCTCGATATCATATGGACGAGCTGTAACGCTGAAATCGCTGCAATCGATATAGTTGAATTTACACCCCTCTACGATGATGGAATAACTGCTATTCAAGCAGCTAAAATCGCTACTGAAATCCTTTGCTTCATTGAAGCTAAAAACCTATAATCTTGAAGACCTTTAAAAGCTGCTTTCCCTCTTCTGTCAGTTTGTAGAGACGCCTACCGTCTATATTAAAACTTTCAACGTAACCTCTCTTCTCTAAATCTTGAAGATGTTGATAAACGGCTTGTGGGCTAATAATACCCCCTAGGGACTTCCAAATAGAGTATCCATGCTTCTCACCTTTAGAGAGAGAATGGAGTATACGGAATTTCATGCTTGTTTCAAAGCCCAGCTCAAGCATCCGCTTCCTGTAGCCCATAGATTCGAATATATTTGGTACTTTTAAGCCGCTTCCTGTGAGAATACATACAATAGTTTCATCTGGGCTTAACACTTCTTCTTCTGAAAGCTTCATAAGGGCTGCAACCGTCGACGAACTTGACGGCTCAACAAATAAACCTTCAAATCTAGCTAGCATCTTCTCAGCTTTAAATATTTCATCGTCTTTAACTGAAATCGCTATACCACCTTTCCTCAAAATTTCAAGGACTTTAGCACCATACGCTGGTTTTCTAACCAGTATTGCAGTTGCCCTAGTTTCAGGACTAATCGGCTCCACAAGCTCAGAATTCTTCTTAAACGCTTCGACTATAGGAGCGCAACCTTCAGACTGAACGGCTAAAAACCTAGGGATTTTACTAGTAAAGCCCAGCTTCTTAAGCTCTACAAATCCCTTCCAAATGGAAAAGAGACAACTTCCACTTCCAACTGGGACTACTATGGTATCTGGTACCTCCTCCAACTGTTCCCAAATCTCGTAGCTGATCGTCTTTTGAGCTTCTATACTTAAGGGGTTTAATTCTGGAGTCGCTTGGTAAATGTTCCGCCCTTCAGCAAGCTTGGCCACTCTATCTATCGCTTCGTCTAGATACGTACCATACTCGCTGAGCTCAGACCCGTAAACTAGAAGCTGAAGTATTTTACCTTCATCGATGTTTCTAGGTACGACGACTTTACAGTTTAAACGGGCTTTAGAAGCGTAGGCGGCTATACTAACTCCCATATTGCCATCTGAGGCTACTGCGATTGTTTTAAAACCGGTTTTATAAGCCCACGTAGTCATGAGGGAGGCCGCTCTATCTCTAAAAGAGCCGGTTGGATTCCTCGATTCATCTTTAAAATACAGGTTTCTAAACTTGAGAGTATTTCCAAGGTTTTCCGCTTTGACGAGGGGCGTATACCCCTCCATCAATGAAACTGGACTCCAATCGCTAAACATTGGGAGAATATGCCTATAACGCCACATAGAGTTGACATCATCGAAGTGGATCTTCTCAGCATGTAAACTGTCACTGAGGACAAATTCAAGCATTGCCCCACACTTTGAGCAACCAATCCAAGGTTTGATTGGAAGATGCGGCTCTCCACATCTTCCACATATAAGCTCCATTTGTATGTTAAAATAGGCTAAGTTTAACCACCCCCCATCCTCTCCGTGATTTTCCCACGGACAATTTCCATTAAAAGTTGCGGATCCGCCCTACCTCTAAGCTTGTTCATCAGGAAGCCCATTATAGAGTCTACAGCTTTAACACCCATTTTATCTAAGATGTCTGATCTAACTGTTAGAGCTTCGTCAACGATTTTTTCAAGCTCTTCTCTAGTTAGTAGCCGTATATTTAAAGCCTTTAATGCATCTTTAACGCCCATGTTTACGTTTGAGCAGAGCCACCTTAAAACGTCGGGTACATTTTCCTTAACCATAAATCCCTTATCAATATACCTGAATACGTCGATTAGAGTTGAATCTGATAAAACACCTACATCAATACCTTCTCTTTCAAGGCTCTTAAGGGTTTCAGTTAAAGTCGCCGCTATAAACTTAGCTGGAACCTTTACCTCGGATACTATCAACTTGAAGATGTTCAAGTATTCAGAGTCCATAAGTTGTTCAGCCAACTTTCTGTTCAATCCGTACAACTCCACGAGGTTATTGAGCATCATGCTCGGATGTTCTGGAAGATTACGTTTAACCTTCAGAAGCAAATCTTCAGTTATCCTTAAAGGTGGGATATCGGTTTCAGGGTACATTCTAGCAGCCCCAGGTCTAGGTCTCATATACCTGGTTGTACCGTCGGGATTTGGCCCTCTGGTTTCATCTGGAACGCCGTTTAAAGCCTCTAAAGCTCTTTCTAAAACCGCCTTCAAAGCAGCTTCAGCTTTAGAACGCTCATCGGCCACGAGTACTACAGCATCCAATTCACCCGCTTCAGTTAAACCTTTAATCTCAGCAACCTCTTCAGCTGTTATACCGTAACCTGGGAGCTCATCCGTATGAAAGATTCCGCCTACACCACCCCAGAAACTGGCTCTGGTTGCAAATTCTCCCCCAAACCTTAAACCCGGTTCAAGCTCGCGTGATAGGAGGCCGCCAAATCCTTTAAGTTTAACTCCTAAAACTTTTCCTCCAGATTTAACAGCACTACGTATGATACGGCTTGACGTATCTTTAAATATCTCTGTAAGGTCTCTAATTGGCTCATTTACGATATCGGTTGGCTTACAGTTTCTGGCGTTAAGTTCATCTCGAATCGCTAGGAGGTTTTTCTGCCGCATGACCTCGTATTCAACGACCTTCTCAATAAGGTCGAGCTTTTGAACACCTTTAACCTCTATTAAACCTCCTCCTTCAATAGATATGTTTACGTCTTGTCTTATAGAGCCTAAACCTCTTCTAACGCGGCCAGTAGCTCTAAGTACACGGCCTATGGAGAAGGCGACGGTTAAAGCTTCTTTAGGAGATTCTATGACAGGAGCTGTTGCAACTTCTATAAGAGGAATTCCAAGCCTATCAAGCCTATAGTAGATGGCTTCGCCCTCCTGTTTAATGAGCCTAGCAGCATCTTCTTCAACGCATATCGTCTGTATGGGAATACGCTTATTCTCAACGTCTATGTGACCTCCAGTCGCTATTAAAGCCGTCCTCTGAAAGCCAGCGGTGTTTGAACCATCTATTACAATTTTACGCATAACGTGTACTTCATCTACTGGAGAGGCATTAAGCATCATAGCAACTGTCAGAGCTATTTCAACAGCCTCTTCGTTTAGGGGATGTGGAGGCTCTTCATCCATCTCTACAAGGCATGAGGATGCATCGTCAATTTCATACACTATGTATCTTCCTTTTTTAAATTCGAAAAGAGCCGCTGGGTCTACTTCACCAAGCTCGCTTTGAGTCGGCCTAAGCCTACGTATAAACTTATGCTCAGGCTCTGTAGCGCCTAGAGAAGCTTGACAGCAACAGAAAAGCTTGTATTTTGTAGCCAATTGTTGATGAAGCTCTAAACCAACTTTCACTCTCAAGCCGACCACCTGTAAGAAGTTCTATGGGAAAACTCACCGGAGATGTTTGTAAGCATGAGTTTTTTAATCTCTTTAATATTGTCCGTTTGAGCTAAAACCCACATAAGTTTAACTACTGCTGTTTCAGCCAACATATCTTCAAGCGGTGTAACACCGGCCCTCTGAAGATCTCTACCAGTATAGTAGATGTTCATGTTTACACGCCCCCATATACACTGTGAGGTCATCCCCATGAAGACACCCATATCTCGGGCGCGTTCAATGGCTTTAATACATACCGAGCCTACATGACCTAAACCAGTACCTTCAAGTATAATCCCACGATAGCCCATGTCCAAAAGCTTCTCGATAATCTCCGGGTTGAAACCAGGATGGTACTTTACGAGGGCGGCCTTCTCTTCAAACAATGGTTTAATCTTAAGACTGTTTGATGCATTTCTAGGTTTAAAGAAGCTTGAAATTTGATAATAAGTTTTATTTTTAACCATACCCAATGGATCCGTATTGACGGATTTAAATGCATCTCTACGACTCGTATGGCACTTTCTAACCCGCGTACCTCTATGAATTAGAATTTCATCGTCTGAGAGGTTTTTATGCATAGCTACGGCAACTTCTCCAAAGGGTGCGTGAACCGCTGCGATTACAGCACCTATCAGGTTTAAAGCGGCATCACTACTCGGTCTATCGGAAGACCTTTGAGCCCCTACGAGTATCACCGGAGCTGGAAGACCTTGTAGTGCGAAGCTTAAAGCCGCTGCCGTATAACCCATTGTATCCGTACCGTGAGCAACTACGACCCCTTGAATACCATTTTCAAACTGTGAAGCTATCTCCTCGGCTATTCTAGTCCAATGTTTAGGAGTCATATCTTCGCTGAATACGTTAAATAAAACCTTTGTATCTACATCTGCTATCTCTCCAAGCTCTGGAACCATACTGTAGAGGTCATCTGCGGTGAAAGTTGGTGTAACAGCTCCAGTACGGTAGTCGACTCTGCTGGCTATTGTTCCACCCGTACCTATTATTGGTATTTTTGGAAGACTTAGAACGGCTTTAGGCGTAGGCTGAGCCTTATACGTGAGTTTACCCCCTCCACCCAACTTCTCCACAATATCCGTATCATCTATCTTCAGTCCAATGTTGTATCCGTTTTTAAGTTTTAGAACTATGCACTCTGGGTCTCCATATTCAAACCTTGGAACCAATATTCCTTCATAAATAACACCATTAGCTCTCTTAATCCTTATTATATCTCCTACCTCAGCGCCTATGGTCATTAAAACCCTTAATGCTAAACCTCTATATCCTTCTAAACCATGAGGTAATGGATTGTTAGATATGGATTCCCCTTGCATTTAACTTCCTACTTTATCTTAAATCCAATGGTGATAATAAGTTTTCGTTTAAACCTTTTCGATCCATCTGGAAGAATTAATATCCCAGGTAAGTCGCCGATAGCTCACTTTTCCGCTGAAACTTTACGTCAGAAGTCGTAAGAAGTAAGACTATGTATTCTCGTCAAAATTGGGTATAAAACATCTATTGTAAATACTTCAACGCCTACCACATCTTGAGCTGATAGGATGAGACCATGAAGGCTCTAAATACGAACCGTTAACATTCTTATCTTCTTTGAATTTAGAACCACACCACTTCTGATGCCTAGACCGCACATAAGTAGCGTGCTTAAAACTTTAACAATTCGAGGAAAAATTTTAAACTTAATGATGATTTATTCCAGCCTTAAGTTCGGCGAAATTTTATATTATAGAACGGTAGATTTTCCCCTAGGAAGCGAAGATAAACACTGAACTTTAAGTTTCAACCTTAAACTGATGGATTTGTAGGCTTTAAAAAATGCATTTACATATAGAAGAACTGGAACGGTTGATTTTCCAGTTTTAAGATAGACATCTTTATTTCTGTTGAGACTATCTATACATATTAGAGTGAGAATGAGTTTAAAGGACGTTTTAGAAGAGTTGGAGTTTGAATTTCTCAACAAGGATGTAAAGGTTAGAATTTTAAAAAGCCTAGAAGACGTTACAGTCTTAGGAGATACCATAAAACCTTATGAGCCTGATTCTGAAGTTAAACTAAAACGTTGGATAGCTCTTAAGCTCGTTGAGAATGGAGCCGCTGTATTTAAACAAGGTGAAGAATTGACGGGTGAAGAGCTCACCAATATACACTGGAGGGAGGGGCTTCAACCTAGTACACGTCTAAGCGAGATTCAGGGAGATTTCTACCAGAAGCTTAGACTATACCTTAGAAAGGTCAAATATGAGGCTGAATCTCACGGTAACATTCAACTCTTGGAGAAATCTAAAAGACTTGCGAGAGATATCGTAGATGGCAGAACAAGGAAGATTGTTAATATGGCGATGAGTTTAAGTGTTCCACAGGAACTTCTTCAACTTCTAACCGCTGAGGAGAGGGCTTTATATGATGAAATTAAGCGGATCATAGAGTTCTGGCGTAGCTATATCTTAGACCCCTCAAAGGAGGTGGGTGTTGCTGGAGGTTAGCGTCGAAGAAAGACTTCAAGAAGTGCTTTCAAGTGAGAAATACAGGGTTAGACTTAATCAAATGTCCGTTTCAGGCAGTAGATCGTTAGCTGTAGATTTTACAGACATCATAACCTACGATTCCGAACTCGCAAAGAAACTCGTTATGAACCCTGACGATTACTTACCAGCTTTGGAGAAGGCGGCTTTAGAACAGTTGAAGAGAGAGGACCCTCAATATGCGGAGGAAATAGAAGGGGTCAGAGTTAGACTTCAGAAACTCCCCGAAGACCTTACAGTCTCCCTTAGAAGGCTTGGAGCAAAAAATATAAATAAACTTGTTAGAGTTGAGGGTATAGTTGTTAGAGCTAGCCCTGTGAGACCTCTCGTCGTGAAGGCGGCTTTTAAATGCAAAAGTTGCGAACACATACAGTATATATTTCAAACCAGTATGGTTATGAAAATGCCCGGTGTCTGTGAGTCGTGTAAGAGAAGGGGGCCATTTGAATTTCTCCAGTCAGAATCGTCATTCATAGACTATCAGGAGCTGAGAGTCCAGGAAAAGCCCGAAGACTTGCCACCTGGACAACTACCAAGATGGATAGATATACGGGTATACGAAGAACTTGTGGACACTGCTAGACCCGGTGATACGGTCATTATAACGGGGGTTGTCAGAGCTGTTCAGGATTTTCTTCCAACAGTTGGAAGAATGAGGGTTTTTAATATAACTCTTGAGGTCAATAATCTTGAAATTTACGGCAAAGACCCTGAAACCGTTGAAATATCTCCTGAAGAGGAGAGGCTTATACTTGAGCTCGCTAAACAGAAGGACATACATGAGAAGATTAAGCAGTCCATAGCTCCGTCTATTTACGGCTACGATGAAATTAAAGAAGCCATAATGTATCTTTTATTCGGAGGCGTTACAAAAACTTTACAAGACGGTATGAGGATCAGAGGCGATATAAACATACTTCTAGTAGGAGACCCAGGCACGGGTAAAAGCCAGATTTTACGGTATGTACAGAGGATAGCCCCCAGAGGACTTTATACACATGGTAGAGGAACAACAGCCGCGGGCTTAACAGCCGCTGTGCTCAAAGAAAGAAGTGGAGGAATGATTTTAGAAGCAGGGGCGCTTGTTTTAGCAGACCGGGGGGTCTGCACCATAGATGAGATAGATAAGATGAGGAACGAGGACCGTGTGGCCATGCATGAAGCTATGGAGCAACAGTCAATATCCGTAGCGAAGGGAGGTATAGTAGCTACTTTAAACGCTAGGACGTCGATGCTAGCAGCGGCAAACCCCGCTCTCGGACGCTACGACCCGAATAGGACTGTAGCTGAAAATATAAATCTACCGATTACCCTCCTCTCAAGATTCGACCTCATATTCATTTTGAAAGATCAGCCCAGTAGAGAATATGATAGCAGGCTGACAGAACATATACTTAAACTTCATAGTGAAGGGGGGGAGGCTGTTAAAACACCCATAGATCCAAACTTCCTCAGAAAGTACATAAGCTATAGTAAACGTATTAAACCTAGAATTACTCAAGAAGCCATGGAGGTTATAAGAGACTTCTACCTTAAGATGCGTGGTGCTAGTGAGTTTGCCGAGTCGCCGATAGCTATAACAGCTAGACAGCTTGAATCAATCGTTAGACTTGCCGAAGCTAGAGCTAGGGTAGCTCTAAGAGAGGAGGTTACGGCGGATGATGCTAAAAGAGCTGTATTACTTATGAGTAAAAGCCTTGAACAGGTAGGTATGGATATTTCAACCGGGAAGATAGATATAGATATAATCATGACGGGTAAACCTAAGAGTTTAAGGGATAAGCTTCAAGCGGTCATAGGCGTCATCGTAAATCTATCTAAGCAGACAGGTATGGCTGAGGAGGAGGCTGTTTACAAAGTTTTAGAGGAGGAATATGGTATAAACCGAGGCGAAGCGGCAAACCTCGTACAGCAGCTCCGTAAAGATGGAACTATATACGCTCCAAAAGACGGCTTTCTGAAGAAGACGTAACCTAGTTTGAGATCTCTATGAAGATATATGAACTGCCGGTACATGAATCCATTAAGAAGGTTTTTCTAGAAGAGGGTATCTGCGAGTTATATCCTCCGCAGGAAGAAGCCTTCAAGAAGACAAAGGTTTTAAACGGTGGAAACCTTTTGATGGCTAGCCCCACTGCTAGCGGTAAGACACTCATCGCAGAAGTATGTGCTCTTAAACACATAATTGAGCTGAACGGTAAGGTTCTATACACAACACCTCTAAAAGCCTTAGCATCGGAAAAATACGAGAGGTTTAAACAGTATGAGAAGCTTGTAAAATCCAACGGGGATAAAGTTCGAGTCGCCGTGTCAACTGGAGATTACGATAGTAGCGATCCATGGCTTAGCAAATACGACCTCATAGTTACGACATATGAGAAATTCGACAGCCTTCTACGGCATGGAGCGTCATGGGTGAAAGAACTCAGCCTTCTGGTTGTTGATGAAATCCACTATCTTGGACAAGGAGATAGAGGGCCGACTTTAGAAGTGGTTTTAACGAGGTTTAGAAGATTCAATCATAAAGGACAGATATTGGCATTGAGTGCAACTGTTAGAAACGTTGAGGAGATAGCTGAGTGGCTTAATGCAGAATACATTACCACAGACTGGAGGCCAGTAAAGTTAAAGGAGGGCGTATATGTGGATGGGAGGGTCATGTTCAACGATGGAACAGCTCTGGAAATAGAGGAACGTGGCAGTCCAATCGAAAGTATAACTTATGATACTATTAGAGGTGGTGGGCAGATACTAATATTCACAGATACTAGGAGAAATGCTGTTGTACTCGCTAAAAAGCTCACAAAAACCGTTAAACCACTTTTAGATGAGCGGACTAAAAGAAGCCTGAGGAGAATAGTCAAAAGCATATTAAGCAATGAGGCTGTGACGAGCCTCGACGAGTCTCTAGCTAGTTTCATCGAAAACGGTGTAGCATTCCATCATGCTGGTTTGATTCATGACCGTAGGGCTGTAATTGAAGAAGCCTTTAGAAAAGGATACATCAAAGCTTTAACAGCCACTCCTACACTCGCAGCGGGAGTCAATCTACCAGCTAGACGGGTTACTTTAACCAGCTATGAGAGGTATGAGCCTGGATATGGAAGATATCCGATAAGTGTTATGGAGTATAAGCAAATGGTTGGAAGAGCCGGTAGACCCAACTATGACCCAATAGGTGAGTCGATATTGATAGCTAGGAATGATGAAGAGGCGGATTTCATAATGGAACACTACATATATGCCAGACCGGAACGCATATGGTCGAATCTGGGAGCCGAGCCATATCTTAGATCTCACGTATTATCCGTTATCGCTACGGATGCTACGCATAGTGAAAGGAAAGTCTTAGAATTTTTCTCTAAAACTCTCTATGCGCATCAGATGAGCATGGAGCCAATAGTTAAACCAATAAGTGAAGCCCTGAGAAGCCTTGAAGAGTACGGGTTTATAAAAACCATAAGAGATAGAATTGAAGTTACTTCTCTAGGTAGGAGAGTATCAGAACTCTATATAGACCCTCTATCGGCTGCGATAATGGTGGATGGGTTTGAAAACAGAAAGCCGGATGAAATAACAGACTTCGCACTCTTACATCTTATAGCGCATACCCCCGATATTACGCCGAAACTTTACCCAAGACGGGGAGAGAGCGAAAGACTTACAGCGGCATTGGAACTTCATAAAGACGAGCTTCTAATAGACGCATCAGATGCATACGCAGATGCCGTTGAATTTGAAGTATTACTGGGGGAAATTAAAACGGCCCTCGTCCTATATGATTGGATAAATGAGCAGCCTGAAAACGTAGTACTTGAAAAGTATGACGTAGAACCGGGTGATCTCTATAGAATCGTTTCGACTACAGAATGGCTCCTCTACGCAGCACAAGAGCTTTCAAAACTTATGACCCTTGAAAGATTATCTTCAAAGATACGTGCTTTAAGGGAGAGGGTTAAATTCGGTGTTAGAGACGAGCTCCTACCATTAGTATCTCTTGAAGGTATTGGAAGGGTTAGAGCTAGAGCTCTCTACAATTCAGGGTATAGAACTCTAGAGGATCTTAAGAGGGCTTCTATAGAAGAGCTTATGCGTATTCCAACAATAGGGGGGAGGGTTTCTAAGAAGATTAAAGAACAGGTTGGAGGGCTAGTGTCAGAAAGGTCTTTAAAAGTTGCTGAAGAAGCTGGTTCTCAGAAGATGCTCACTGACTACTCTTAACGCTAGAAGTCTTAGTCTGTATTCTGACAAGGTTTGTGATGTATCCTGCCAATAGATTTCTGAGTTTTTTAGAGGAGACATTTACGAGTTCTTCCACAAGCTTCTTGTTTGTCTCGTAGTCAGCGGTAAATTTCCCACTGTAGTTTTCTAAGAGCATTTTAGCCACTCTCTTTATATTAGCGTGTCTGACCTTGCCCATATGATGGGCAAAGTATAGATTAGAAGCTCTTAAAATATTTTTCTCCACCTTCCAAAAAAAAAGTAGCATATTAATCTTGATGTTTTAGAGTTTAAAAGCCAAAAAAAGTTAAATAGTAACGTGTTATTTAAAAATATGGGTGATCTAAACGACTAATTCCGATTTACAACTCGCTCCTATGCACCGTTTACTTAAGAAAGCTGGTGCTGAAAGGGTTAGTGAAACAGCGGCTGAAGAACTTAGAAGAACATTAGAAGAAGTTGCATTGAAAATCGGTAGAGAGGCATGTATTTTAGCCGGACATGCCGGACGTAAAACCGTGAGAGCTGAAGACATCAGATTGGCCACTAAGAGGGTGGTAACAGGGTAGAGAGAATATGCAGGCCTACCCCTGAGGGTTTTTATTTAAAGGAAGGTTTAGATGCCTTCTAATAGAGAAAAGTTTTTGAGCTACTTTTTCTATTTGAAAAAACGCCTAAAAAATTCGTCTTTCAAGAGGTGATGACATTATGAGTAAGGTAACAACTATGCCAGTTTTGATTCTAAAAGAGGGGACGACTAGGCAAAGGGGTAGAGAGGCGCAGAGACAGAACATAGCAGCAGCTAAAATAATAGCGGAGGTTGTTAGAGCAACCCTGGGACCTAGAGGTATGGATAAGATGCTTGTGGATACAATAGGAGATATAACGATAACAAACGACGGTGCTAAGATATTGGATGAAATAGATATTCAACATCCAGCTGGGAAGGTTTTAGTAAACGTAGCTAAAACTCAGGATAAGGAGGTTGGTGACGGCACAACGTCTGTAGTTGTCTTAGCTGGCGCGTTGCTTAAAAAGGCTGAGGAGCTTATGGCTAAAAATATCCATCCAGCTACTATAACATCAGGTTATAAGAAGGCTTTGGAAAAAGTCATAGAAGTCTTGGATAAAGTGGCGGTTCCAGTCGACATAGAAGATGAAGCATTTCTTAGAGATGTGGCTTCAACATCTATGCGAAGTAAATCCGTCAAGTTCTTCAGAGATTACCTATCGGATTTAGCCGTCAGGGCTGTAAAAAGCATAGTTGAGGAGAGGGATGGAAAGCTCATAGCTGATATTGATAATATCCAAGTCATAAAGAAGCCCGGAAAAAGCATAAGTGAGACTCAGCTTATAAAGGGTCTTATAATAGACAAGGAAGTTGTGCATCCAGGTATGCCCAAGAGGGTGAAAGATGCTAAGATAGCTCTATTAGCATGTCCACTTGAAATAGAGAAGACTGAGATAAGCGCTGAGATCAGGATAAGAGACCCGGAGCAGATGAAGGCGTTTATGGAGGAAGAGACGAATATGCTTAGAGATATGGTTAAAAAGGTTAAGGATGCTGGAGCAAATGTCGTATTCTGTCAGAAGGGTATAGACGATACTGCTCAGTTCTTCTTAGCGAAGGAAGGTATACTGGCTGTAAGGAGGGTTAAGAAGTCGGATATGGAGAAGCTTGAAAGAGCCACTGGAGCTAGAATAGTGACAAACCTCGAAGATATAAGGCCTGAGGATATTGGATATGCAGACCTTGTTGAAGAGAGGAAAATAGGTGAAGATAGAATGGTTTTTGTTGAAGGCTGCAAGAACCCGAGGAGTGTAGCGATCTTAATTAGGGGAGGACTGGAGAGGGTTGTAGATGAAGCTGAGAGAAGCCTTCACGATGCGCTATGCGTAGTAGCAGATGTCGTCAAAGAGCCAAAGATAGTCTACGGCGGTGGTGCTATAGAGGCAGAGTTAGCTAAAGAAATACGTAGGTATGCTGCAAAAGTTGGCGGTAGGGAGCAGCTAGCTATAGAAGCTTTCGCTGAAGCGTTAGAAGTAATTCCGCAAACGCTTGCGGAAAATGGAGGACATGACCCAGTAGATGTGCTCGTCGCTCTGAGAGCCGCTCATGATAAGCCTGATGGCATAACCTACGGTGTCAACGTTTTCGTAGGTAAAGTAGATGATATGGCAGCGTTCAGAGTTTTTGAACCATATCTGGTTAAGAGACACTGTATAGCGTCAGCTGTTGAAGCTGCTATAACGATACTTAGGATAGACGATATCGTAGTCGCGGCTAAACCTCCACCTTCTAAGAAGGAAGAGAAAGGCTATGGTGAAGAATACTAAAACCTCCAATCCAAAATTTTTATTATAATTCTCATAGTTCACCATTCACTTCACAACATATTTTTATGACTAAAATTCCATTATATTTTACGTTGTCTAACACGTGAGAGAATTAGAAGGTTGCTGTATCTTGTCAGTTGCTCACGGATAGACTCGTGAGCTTCCTTACGACAAGTTGCGGAAGACTACATCTTTATCAGAGCTTTTCTCAATAAAGTCGGGATAAAATTTATTTATCTATTGTCTTTATGTTTTGAAGTGCGTATTGTATTACCCTTTGATGCTCCGGTGGTGTAGCCAGGTCAAGCATAGGAGGCTCTCACCCTCCCGACGCGGGTTCAAATCCCGCCCGGAGCATTAGATCATTATTGAATTAGGGAGTTTTTACATCTATTGACTATGACTGGGCTGTTTAATTTTTATGTGTTAAATGTAATTCATGGATTAGAAGGTTAAGAATCCAGTAAAGTTAATATATGTAACGGAAAATTCCAGTAAGTCTTAGTTGACAGAAGAGGGTGGAGGGGGGGCTAAAGCTTCCAAAAAGGTTTTAGCAGTTGTTACGTTATCTCATGCCATGCAACACCTATTCGTAGGTTTATCCATACTATTCCCCATAATGATATCTGAGCTTAATTTAAGCTACTCTTCCTTTGGGCTCATCATAGGGATTTCATCCTTCATTGGAGGAATGCTACAGATAGTTTTCAGTATGTCAAGTAGAGCTGTAGCAAGACACATCCTACTGGCGATAGGCGATTTTCTAATATTTGCGGGCGGGGTTTTAACCGGTCTGGCTAGGGGTTTTATAGACTTTCTATTGGCCAGGAACATATTTTCAATAGGTGTTGCACCGCAACATCCAATGGGAGCTGCCATACTGTCCGATGAATACGATGAGAAAACCCTTGGAAGATCCATAGGGCTCTTCTTCGGACTAGCTTACATAGGTAATATAGTTGGGCCTGTTGTAGCAACTCTACTTTCAGTATATGTAGGATGGAGGGGAACTTTTCTAGTTTTTTCCCTTCCACCAATTATTATAGGATTCCTATTGCTATCGTTTTTGAGGGGGAGAAAGCCTAGGCACATCAGCGGTGTGAAACCTTCCATAAAATCCGACACCATGGCACTCCTCAGTGAAAAGTCTATAATTCTCATACTGATCGCTCTAGCTATAAACTCTGGAGGAACCGATTTAACGATAATGACGACGTATATACCGATTTTTTTAGCAAATGGTGTAGGAGCAGATACCTATGAAAGAGGAATTATGTATACAATAGGGCTATTGGGAGGAGTAATAGGTCCAGTACTACTTGGAAAATACTCAGCTAGAATCGGTTATTTGAAAGTAGCTGTTATATCAACGTCGATTTCATCTGTTTTAACTTATCTTTTAATCGTTTACAGGGCTTCAAACCTTGTAATAGCTATTCACCTCTTCTGCTTATTCTTCATGAGCTTCTCCATAGCTACACTCATCCAGTCTTACTTGTTAAGCGTCACTAAGGGATATACGAAAGATCTGGCTGTTGGCGTTTACTTTACTACGAACTTTATATTCGCCTCAATATGGACAAGCATCATGGGTTTTTTATTGGACCATTTCGCTTCTTTCACACCAGTACTAGCACTCATGGGAACACTTGGACTAGCATCATCATGCATTCTGATAACGTCTAGGAAGTTCAACATTAAGAATGTGTGATGTACATTTTTATTCAATAAAGTTTAAAAGAAACCTCTTAAGCTTCTTTTCTGTCCATGATGCAGGAATATAAAGTCTTCCTAAACGAAGAAGATATACCTAAGGAGTGGTATAACATACTACCAGATCTACCTGAGCCATTACCTCCACCCATAAATCCGGCGACTAGAGAACCCGTTAAACCTGAGGAGCTTGAAGTGATATTTGCTAAGGAACTTATAAGACAGGAAGTGTCTCAAGACCGTTGGATACAAATACCTGAAGAAGTCAGAGACGTTTACAGACTCTGGAGACCGACACCACTATACAGGGCTTATCGACTTGAAAAACTGCTTAAAACACCAGCTAAAATCTACTTCAAGTATGAGGGGGTAAGCCCTCCGGGAAGCCATAAACCGAACACGGCTGTAGCTCAAGCCTACTATAATCTCAAGGAGGGTATTGAGAGGCTTACGACGGAGACCGGAGCCGGACAGTGGGGTTCGGCTTTAGCATTTGCATGTATGACCTTCGGTATGAAGTCAACCGTGTACATGGTTAGAGTTAGTTACGACCAGAAACCATACAGGAGAATTTTAATGGAAGTGTGGGGTGCTGAGGTTTTACCAAGTCCAAGCACGCGAACGGAATTCGGCAAGAAATTGCTTGAGAAAGACCCTGATAATCCGGGTAGTTTAGGCATAGCCATAAGCGAGGCTATAGAAGACGCTGTGAAAAACCCGAGGACTAAGTACACTCTTGGAAGCGTCTTAACACATGTCCTAATACACCAAACGGTAATAGGTTTAGAAGCTAAGAAGCAGTTTGAACTCATTGACGATTATCCAGACGTCGTAATAGGATGCATAGGTGGTGGGAGTAGTTTTTCAGGTCTGCTATGGCCATTTTACTATGATAAGGTTTCAGGCAAGGCTCCAAAGGATACAGAATATATCGCGGTTGAGCCTACGGCATGCCCCTCTATAACCCAAGGATACTACACGTATGACCATGGAGATACGGCGAGACTTACACCTTTAATAAAAATGTATACTCTAGGTCACAGCTTCATACCTCCACCAATACATGCTGGAGGACTAAGATACCACGGTAAAGCTCCCACGCTGTGCTTATTAGCTAAAAACGGTTTAGTGAAAACTAAAGCTTACGATCAAGTGAAGGTTTTCGAAGCCGCTACCATGTTCACAAAATCTGAAGGGATTATACCAGCTCCTGAACCAAGCCATGCTATCAGAGCAGTGGTGGATGAAGCATTGAAATGTAGGGAAACTGGCGAGGAGAAAACCATACTGTTCCTACTATGTGGCCATGGTCTTTTAGATCTGAAAGCCTTCGACGATCATCTAAGAGGAAGGCTTAGCCCGTATAACTATCCGAGGGAAAAGGTTGTGGAGGCTTTAAGGGAACTTAAAAAGTTGTATCCATGGATTGATGGAGAATTGGATGAAGCGATTAAACAAAACTAAATAACCATTTTTCAACCCATTTTCCCCAATTTTTCTAAAGTCTTCATTATTTTCGTAGCAAGAATCTTAGCTATTTTCTTCTGTGTTTCTAGAGTTGAACCACCTATGTGCGGTGTTAGTATTACGTTTTCCATTTCCCTCAGTGGGTGCTCTTTCGGCAGCGGTTCTTCCGAGTATACGTCTAACGCTGCTCCAGCTATCCACTTCTCTTTTAAGGCTTTTACGAGGGCGTTTTCATCTACTATAGCCCCTCTAGCAGTGTTTATCAGGAAGGCTGTAGGCTTCATAAGCCTAAGCTCACGCTCACCTATCAAACCCCTAGTCTCAGAAGTCAGAGAAGCATGAATAGAGACAAAATCAGACTCTATGAGGAGGTCGTTTAAATTCTTCTTAAGTTCGACTTTAAGCTTCTCAGCCTTTATCGGAGAGACGTAAGGATCATACGCCACTATACGCATCCCGAACATTTTAGCAAGTCTAGCTACTTGACTGCCTATTCTTCCAAGCCCAATTATGCCTAATGTTTTACCTGTTAGTTCAACTCCAAGTTTAGAATTTCTACACCATTCCCCATTATGCATAAGTCTGTCAAACTCAATTACCCGTCTCGCTAACGCTATCATGAAACCTATCGTAAGTTCGGCTACAGCCTTAGTGGAGGCATCTGGCGTAGATATGACCTTTATCCCACGTCTGATAGCGTAGTCTACATCTATATTGTCTAATCCAACTCCTGCTCTAGCTATGATCTTAAGGTTTTTAGCGTTGTCGATCACGGTTTTATCTATTCTATGACTGCTCCGCGTGACTATAACGTCGGCATCCCTTAACATATCCATTAAACTTTGACAGTTTCCATCATAAGCTTTGACTATGTAAGCTTTACCTTTTATAAAGTTGAAGAATTCATCGTCCAAAGTATCTATCACTACTATTTTAGGACTATCAACCATCACCTGTTTCCTCCACAGTGGGATTGGAAGGCGAAACTAGGAGAATCTATACAAGAGGATATGTTTTTAAATATTACTGGGTTAAAATGTACATTCAGTAACTGTTCACACAGTAGTTTCCACATAAAATTAGATTTCTAAGATCGGTTTTAACGCATATTGAATAGCGAGGATGCAGTAGAACCCTAAGATTAACTAAATATATCTTTCCCGCCCCAGCAAGTAAAGTTTAACTTGATCCTCTAAGACTCTTTTTTGAGAAAAACTATGGCTAGAATCTTTAAATGTCCAAAATGTGGTTATCAATTTAGCCTATCATATGCTCGAGTGACTTCCTGCTCTGGATGCCGATACAGTGTTTTGGGAGAATGTGGATACGTGAAATGTCCAAAATGTGGTTATGAGTTTCAAGTTGAAGCAAAACAGTATTCTACTTTTCTACGTTAGATGGTCGAGTTGCGGTTACTGATGTTGCATCACCTCTACAAGTGAAGGTGAAGCTTCCAATTTTACTCCCATTTAGACTTTATGGATACTCCCAGTCCGTTTTCGGTGGGACATCTTTCCGGTTGTGAGCACTTGGATTTTCTGAGTACAGTTTTATAAGCTTCAGATTTGACAAGTTTTAATGAATATTATGCATGAGTGGGCGCTAGCCGAAGCCATAGTGGAAGCTACGCATCGTTTACTTTCCGAGAGAGAAGTTAAGAAGATAACTTTTCTAAAAGTTGTCATTGGAAGTCTTCAGTCTGCTGACAGAGAAGTCTTACGTTTTGCATTAACTGAGCTTTTCAAGAGTAAGGGTATTGAAGTTGAAAGACTCAGATTGGATGAAGAGGAGGCTCTTCTTAGGTGTAGGTCGTGTTTAAAAATTTGGAGGCTTACAGATTTAGATTTATCAGATGAGGTGAGGGAGGCTGTTCACTTCATTCCCGAGGTCATCCACACATATGCAAAATGTCCAAACTGTAATTCCCAAGACTTAGAGATATTTAGCGGGAGGGGGGTATACATAGCATCTATGGAGTTGTAAATATGGATTTGAAAAACCCAGTGATACTGAAAAGACTTGAAAACGTTGAGAAGATAATAGCTATAGTGAGTGGAAAAGGTGGTGTTGGTAAAACTCTAATAGCATCAACTATGGCTTTAACCATAGCTAGGATCGGTTTTCCATCTGGACTATTGGACATGGATTTTACAAATTCATCATGTCATATCGTATTGGGAGTAGATGTTTTAAGAGAAAGGCCTATTGAAGACATGGGCGTTATCCCGGTGAAAGCCCATGGTGTGGAATTTATGAGCGTGGCTTTCTACTCTCACGGCGAAGCACTACCACTTAGAGGGATAGAGGTTGACAATGTGTTTAGAGAAATTTTAATGATCACTAAGTGGGGTAGATTGAAGACGCTTATAATTGATACGCCGCCTGGTTTTGGAGATGTCATTCTGAATATTGCCACCTATCTACCTAAAGTCGAGTTTGTAGCTGTGACCACTCCAAACATCTTAAGTTTAGAGGCTTTAAAGAGGCTTGCCAGAACATACATGAGAGAGATGATTTTAGGAGTGGTTGTAAACATGTCCTATAAGCCAGTATGTTCGTCTATTGAAGATATGGGTTTTAAAGTTTTAGCTGAAATACCTCGCTATAATGACCTTGAAGAGTACATAGGAGATGTGGATAAACTTATGAGGACAGAGTTTGCGGAGAGGGTGAAAGAGGCAGCTTTGAAAGTTTTAGGTTAGAGTTTTAAAGCCTGCTATAGCGGCTTGACCTAAAGATATCCCTCCATCACCGGGTGGTACCTGAACATTAACGTAAGCTTTAAGCCCCTCATTCTCCACGACCTCTTTTATAGATTCAAATATTACCGTATTAACTGCAGCTCCTCCTGAAACTAAAACCCTATGCGCATTCCTACCCTTTAAAGCCGCAACTGCTAGTTCGCCGAGGGAAAGACCTAATGTCCTCTGAATACTATAAGCGAGAAGCTCGCGGGGCTTGTCGATCCTATAGATCAATTCTTCAAAGATCTTATGGATCTCCACAACAGGTTTAGAGGAAGAGACCTTAGGTGTAGGTAGTTCTACGGAGGTTTGTGGTTTCGATAGGGCTTCGAGTTTCATAGCCGGCTCACCCTCATAAGTTCTTCTAAAGCAAATCCCCAGTAATGATGAGGCCGCGTCTAAAACCCTTCCCATACTCGACGTTACAGGGAGACTGCTCTTTTCCAAAAGTAGCAGCGTTGCTTCAACCTCTTCAACCCCATAGGGAAGACCCTTATGCAAACCCCTACTGACTATGAAATGTTCGACCTCCTCCCTATTCATAAATTTCGATAGAATGGATATCAACATTCTAACAGGATATTCCGTAGCTTTGTCTCCACCGGGCATCGGTATTTGCTCCAAGTGTCCGAATCTGACGAAAGAGCCGTATTTAACGATTAAGACTTCACCACCCCATATTGTCCCATCGTTTCCATATCCCGCACCATCAATGGTTATAGCGACTTCTTCGGAATCACTACTGGCTTTAAGCTCAGCCATCAATGACGCTGCATGAGCATGATGATGCTGCACTTCTAAGAGTTCACAACCGTATGTTTTAATCCATTTCGCAGCTAGTATTCTATTCAAATAGTGAGGGTGCATATCTACAGCTAACAGAGCTTTAGAGGGGTCTACACCATACGTTTTAATGAGAAACATTAACGCTTTATCCAATTCGATTAACGACGATACGTTTTCCATATCGCCAACAAATTGAGTCGGTATAGCTATATCTTTAAACGCTAAGCAACCAGTATTCTGGTAATGGGCACCAAGAGCTATTACAGGCCTTGAGATATTGAAGGGAAGTTTGATCCACATGGGAGCGTAACCTCTGCTTCTACGTATAATCGTGTAGAATCGTCCAGTTTTCCTCACGACGCTATCATCAACTCTATTAATTATCCTCCGATTATGCATTAAAAAGTAATCAGCAATACCGTTGAGCCTAGACTTTGCCTCGCCATTATCTATACACATGGGTTCACCGCTTTCATTACCACTGGTCATTATTAGGAGGCCATCTCTAACATTGGATAATATCAAGTGGTGTAGAGCAGTATATGGAAGCATAATGCCTTGCATCGATAAACCAGGCGCTACGTATTTTGATACGGGGCTGTCCTCCCTTTCAGGTAGAAGGAGTATTGGTCTCCTAGGAGACTCTAGAAGACGCGCATCCTCATCCGAAAGACTCACTATTTTAGATGCCACATCGAGGTTTAAAGCCATGATGGCAAGCGGCTTCTCGTATCTACGCTTCCTTCTCCTGAGTTTTAAAACCACTTCATCGTTTGTGGCTAAGCATGCTATATGGAAGCCACCTAATCCTTTAACTGCAACTATAAATCCTTCATCTATAAGTCTGGAGGCTTCAAGGATGGGGTTTTCAGCATTTATAGACCCGTTCCTGTCTTCAAGCCAAACTCTTGGACCGCAGACTGGACAGCAGTTCCCTTGAGCATGGAAGCGTCTTACAACATCAGGGTTTTCATACTCTTCTAAACAGTTAGAGCACATGGGGAAATCCCGCATGCTAGTATTCTCTCTATCGTAGGGTATTTTCTCCATCATTGAGAATCTAGGTCCACACCAGGCACAGCTGTTGAGGGGGTACATAAACCGCCTATTTTCCAAGGTTAAAACCTCTGATAGACAGTTGGAGCATATCCCTATGTCCGGTGGAATCATCGAATATGCTTCACGTTGCCTTCCACTTTCTTCTATGGAAAATTCTTCAAAGCCTTTAGGTTCAACATCATCTACTTTCAGATCGTAGATGTCGGCTGGAGGGGGCTTATCGTTTTTAAGTCTTCTGAGAAACTCTTCAATAAGGTTTGGTGAGCCCTCTACAACTATTTCAACTTCGCTTCCACCAAGGTTTCTAACATACCCTCTAAGGTTAAGTTGCTTAGCTAGTCTGTAGACGAATGGTCTAAAGCCAACGCCTTGAACAATACCCGTGACTGTTACCTTAATGCTCTTCATGTTAGCATATCCTCGGAACTATTTCACCAGTTGGTGGCTCTAGCACTCTTAAACCGCCTATCTCGCTTCTAATTATAACTAAATCATGAAACTCTTCATTTCTTCGGACTTCTCCCACAATAGCGGCATCACTGAAGCCTAGACTTCTTACGAATTCTAAAATTTCTTCTGCAATATTCCCATCGACTGCTAAAACCGCTACACCTTCTGAGGCTAAATGTAATGGATCTACTCCAAGCATTTCAGAATACTTTCTAACAGGCTCTCTCAGCGGGATTTTAGATTCATCGACGTATATCAAGTTGCCACTCAATTTGGCCCAGTTGTTGAGAAGCATAGATAGGCCTCCTCTAGTTGGATCGCCAGCGGCTTTTATGGCATTTGGGAAATGCGTCATTAAAGGCTTGAAAAGGCCTGTAAGAGGTTTAACGTCGCTTTTAAGCGCAACAGTATTTAATCCGTGTTGAAGTGCCATTATAGTTGCACCATGCTCCCCTAAACAGCCTGATACAATTATTCGATTACCCGGTTGAATGTTCAAGTCAACTATTGGTTTTTCAGATATTCCTATTCCAGTTGTTGATATGACTATCTTATCTACGTGACCTCTAGGCATGACTTTGAAATCGCCTCCTATTAGGGCGACGTTTTCAGCAGTCAACGTTTCAACCATTGAATCGATTATACGCTTCAACATATCTATGGGAAAACCCTCTTCAACAATTATCGTATCCAACATTGCTATTGGAAAACCACCCATAACCAATACGTCGTTTATTGAACCGCATACGGCAAGTTTACCTATGTCTCCTCCGGGGAAGAATATGGGTGAAACCGTGTAGGAGTCTGTCGAAATTACTAAGAACCTTCCATTTCCAATTGGGATTAATGCGCTGTCATCCGGATGGTCTATTCCAAGGCCTCCCTCGACTTTTTTAAATCCATTTTCAACCCTGCTGAAGATTAGATCTTCCAAAAGTTCAGTTGTCTCTTTTCCACCAGCTCCATGAGCTAAAGTAATCTTACTCATGGTTGGCACCACTCAACATCTCAGATATTAGCTCACTATAGTACCGTTTGACGTCTTCTTCATTTAAGCCATCTTCTTTAGCCAGTTGGAGAGCCATATCCATGTACGTCTCTAAAACCTTCAATGCTTCTTCTTTGTCTATCTTTGAAATCGCTATTCCGGCATGTACTATGACATAGTCGCCAGCTTTTAAATCTTCAACAGCGACTAGAACCTCTCTTTCGACATTTCCTCCGAAATCTACGAGCGCTTTAAATCCCTTCCGTTTTAAAACTTTAGCAGGAACCCCCCAGCACATGTTCAAACACCTAGCTTCTCAGATTGATGTAACCTCCAAATCTAGCCCATATAGAGCATGTTCCTTCAGAAGATACCATACATGGTCCTAATGGCTTAGACGGCTTACACGAATTCAAAAAAAACTTACAATCTATAGGTTTAGCTAAACCTAAGATTACTTCTGAACATTTACATCCGCTGAAGCTATCGTCATTCCAGGAAGTTCTACTGGGCCTATCTAAACTGAATACTTTAAACGCATCATGGTTTGAATACGCATCTTTAACTTCTAAACCGCTCTTATCTATAAACCCTATCCCCCTCCATAAAGAATCGACTACGTCGAAAGCCGCATCGATAGTTTTTAGAGATTCAACGTTTCCATTCCAAGAAACCACTCTGCGGTATTCAACTCTTGCGCCGACTTCACTCTTCCATATCATTCTCAGAAGCTCCAATATCGAGAGAAGTAGATCCAGCGGTTCAAAACCGGAGATTACTGCTGGTACACCGAGCTTTTTAGAGAGGTCGTCCCAGGGTTTGGCGCCCGTTACGGCGGATACGTGTCCTGGAGCGATTATACCGTCGATTGAAGGCATGGATCTTTTCTTAGCCTCCATTACAGCATACTCGGCGGCTGGAGGGGTTAACCTAAGGGCGGATAAAATGTACATGTTTTTTGGGATGAGGCGGTTGATTAGGGGAATAGCATATCCTGGGGCTGTGGTTTCGAAGCCTATGGCTAGGAAGATAGATTCCCCTGTGTAATTGGATGCTTCTTTCAGAGCGTCTAGAAAGCTGTAAACGACCACAACTTTCCCTCCTGACGCTCTAGCCTCGGCTAGACTCCTGACGCCTTTAACAGGTTTAACCGCAGGGAGTTTAAAAGCATCTCCGAATGTATAGATTGTAACGCCTTCAAGCGATAGTTTAACCGCGTGTTCTATTAGGAAAGATGGGGTTATACATACTGGGCAACCTGGCCCAGCTACAAGCTCGATGTTCTCAGGTAGAAGGCTTCTTATACCGTAGTGAACGGTTGTCCACTCATGGGTTCCACAGAAATTCATAAACTTGAATTTAAAATCTCTTCCGCGAATTTTTGCAAATCTATCTACGTACTTATGTATAAGCGTCTTGACCTCTCCAGCAAACCTCCTATTGCGTCTATAGAGGTTTTCAATACCCACGTTAAATCCCCTTTGGGTATTGAAGTCTTCTAGAGTTTTAAAAGTCTCCATTAATAGCTTGATTTTATGTGGAAATGCTGTTATATAACAGTTACTTTCAATACCGAAGTATACGGTGTGAAGATGTTGTGGAGTTGGGGGAAACTTTTAACGGTAGCTCTTACGAATAATATGATTGTTAATGGCCTTCAGCTTGGGTGTTCTAATTGGTCTTAGCTGGTAAAATATTCCGGTTAGTTGAAGATACACCTTTAGACAGGATAGCTGAGAAACTTAAAGGTTATAGGGTTGAGGAGGATTTTGAAGAGGAAGATTACAAGGTCAAGTTGATTACAGAGGTCATGGATTTAGCCATGGGCTTTAACAGCCTAAGAGGTGTTTTAGCATGGGATATTCTACGGTTCACATACCACCGTGGGAGGAGGATACCCATACCGAAGACTCTATATTTAACATTTGGATTCTTCAAAAGACCAGGTGCAACGTTCCTACTGGTTATCGAGAAGAAGAATATGGCTAATAAGGCGGCAAACCTCTTCAGCCAACTACTATTCATATCAAAAGGCTATATTTTAAACGTTTCAATACCTCCCGAGAAGATGAGAGAATACCATGAGAAGAACCCTGAAAACACAAAAGTCATATTCTTCGATAACCTACCGATACCGAATATAGATAAACTATCCCTATACGGTCCAGATTTAACCCAAACAGACCTATACAGCAACTATCTTAAAATGGGAAGCATATGGTACTTAGTAACGGTTTCCAACAGCTATGGAGCAATAGTCGGACTTACAAGAGACGGAGTTGTAGTGGCATTTGGCAATATGGAGAAGACGGATTTCATAAACATGGTGAACACGGAAATAATTCCGCTAATAGGTTAAAGTTAACCCTTATCCTTTAGCGATCAGCTTTTTCAGTTTAGCTATTAAGGTTTTCACATCCTCTACTCCATCAGCTACTTGGCTTTCAGTGAACCAGTTCTCATAGAAGTTTTGATGTAACGATGTGGCGCTTCTCCAAAGCCTCCCAAGATCCTTATCCCCAACTTTCTCCGAGACCTGCGCTACGAATTTATGGAGCTCTCCGTGAGATCTCAGCTCCTTGCCCTCCATTGCGGCTATAGCCTTAACAATTTGTGAGGCTGCACCCCAAGCCTTTTCAGATGCCTGAACGTAATCCTTCTTCGCTAAGAAGCCTTCAGCTTCGCTCATGTACTTTTCGCTAAGTCTAAGATGGAGCTCGGCTTTAGCCTCTGGATCAGAGATGTTAAGTTGCGTCAAAATAGCCTTACATACAAACTCCTCTACAGTTCCCCCCTCGGATTCTGACACGCCCTTAAGGACCTTTAATACTATATCTGGTAGCGTGATGGTGATTGTATTCATACCCTTACTTAATAACGTTAAGGTTTGCCAATTTAAAGCTATCTGGTTTTCGCAATCGTCAAGTCTATGTCTCAATGGAATCGATTCGGAAGAGAAGAGCCCATGTTTCAAAGTCACCTTTTGCCATAAGAAAAATAATTTAGAAAGCTACCAATCGGTGGGAAACTGCAGACCCATATATGTGTAGATGTTACTGTAAGTTCAACGCTTCAAAGATCATAGAAGCGGGTTCAAACCCGTAATCGCATTCAACGGAATAATAATGTTCAGGTAAACACAAGTAAAATCTAACCTTAAAAATATTAGAGGCTAGGTTTAATAGGAGGCTTACTATAACGGATGAGGGATGTCTAAAGCCGTTGAAGTCAGAGGACTTTACTACAGGTATGATGGGATGGATGAAGACGTCCTGCTAAATATCAACTTGGAAATTGAGAGGGGGGAGGTCGTTTTACTGACTGGAGCTAGTGGATGTGGTAAAACGACCTTATGCAGATGTTTCAACGGTTTAATACCGCACTTCTATGGTGGAGATTTGAGGGGAGAAGTTCAAGTGGCTGGATTTGATGTTAAGAAAACCCCTATCCATAAAATGGCGCTCAAAGTCGGATTTATATTTCAAAACCCCGATAGCCAACTCTTCTCACTCACAGTTGAACGGGATGTAGCGTTTGGTTTAGAGAACTTAGGCGTAGAGAGAGGGGAAATTAAGCGTAGAGTGGATTGGGCTTTAGAAGTTGTCGGAATGAAAGAGTATAGGTACTCTGCTCCTTATGAGCTTTCAGGGGGGCAGAAGCAGAGGATTGCAATAGCCTCAGTATTAGCTATGAACCCTGAAATCATAGTCTTAGATGAGCCGACTGCATACTTAGACCCTAAAACGTCTCTGAAGATTTTTCAACTGTTGGATGATCTTAATCGGAAACTTGGCTTAACAGTCGTTCTAGTTGAACATAGATTAGATTTGGCTTCAAGATATGCGTCTAGGCTCATAGTTATGAGCCAGGGACGTATAGTGCTTGACGGTGACCCCGCCACACTGTTTCACCATAAACTTGAAGAATACGGTATAAGTACGCCCAGACTCATACGGTTTTTCAGACAGCTTGAGAAGGAGGGATATAGTTTTGATAGACTTCCACTCAGCACGGAAGAAGCCTCTATCATCCTTAGGAGGGTTATCTCTTGATAGAGGCTATAGATGTTTACTACACGTATCCAAATGGATTTACAGCACTTAAAGGGGTAAGTTTAACAATAGATAGAGGTGAGTGTGTAGCCATAATGGGTGAAAACGGCGCTGGAAAAACCACGTTGATTAAACACTTCAACGGGCTTCTTAAACCTACTAAAGGAGCTGTGTTGGTAGATGGAAACGATACGAGGGATTTATCGGTAGCTCAGCTTTCTAGAAAAGTTGGATTGGTGTTTCAAAACCCCGACCATCAGTTTTTCAGCGAAACCGTCGAGGAAGAAGTTGCCTTCGCGCTGAAAAACTTCGGATTCCAAGAAGATGAGATTAAACGAAGGATTGACCAGGTTCTTGAAAGAATGGGGCTTACACAGTATAGACGATCTTCACCATTTAACTTAAGCGGAGGTGAGAAGAAAAGGCTTGCAATAGCTTCAGTGATCGTATTCAACCCGGATTATTTGATTCTCGACGAACCTACTATAGGTCAGGATTATCTGCAGAAGTGCGAAATCATTAAGATTATAAAGTCTTTCCTTAAAGAGGGTAAGGCTGTTGTGGTTGTGACGCATGATTTAGAGTTTGTCGTGGATTTAAAGCCGAGAATCGTATTGATGAGCCAGGGAAAGATCATACTAGACGGTTATGCCGATAAGGTACTGACGAATCTAAAGATTCTAGATGATGCTTCACTACTCCCTCCGCAGATAACTGAACTGGCCTATAGGCTTCTAAACTCTCCAAGTCTGGAGGGGATTTTAAATGAACAGGACCTGATGGAGATGGTTAAACCATTACTTAAAAGAGGGTATAAGTGTAATGATGCGTGTATTTGAAGGATTGAGGTTTAGAAGGGTTGAAAGTCCAATACACAGTTTAGACCCCAGGTCTAAAGCAGTATTTCTGGTTGTTTTAAGTAGCTTATCGGTTCTATACTCAGACCCTTTAACGCTCACAGTTTTACTGATCATACAGGTACCTCTGGTATACATGGCGAAGGTTGTTAAGTTCTGGCTGAACTCCCTCAAGGGGTCTGCCTTCTTAATGACGTTTATATTCGCTGTGAACTTTTTAACGAGCTATTTTTACATGGGGGGTTTCACAGCGGACGGTTTAATCATGGCAACCTCTATGACTATTAGATTTATAACACTCATAGGGGCATTCTCCCTATTCTTCCTCACAACGACGCCGGAAGACTTAAGCCTAGCCTTGGAGAGGCTTAAAATACCCTATGACATATGCTTCGCTTTCACAGCCGCTATGAGATTTGTACCGGACATAGCTTTAGAGGCGCAATCGATAATGGATGCGCAGAAGTCCAGGGGGTTAGAGCTTGAAAAGGGAAAGCTTATAGATAGAATTCGCAATATGCTACCGATATTGGTGCCATTGTTCATAAGAAGCTTCCAAAGGAGTATGGAGCTTGCCGAAGCCATGGAGTCTAGAGCCTACGGGGCGATAAGGAAGAGGACTAGTCTATACGAGTTGAAGATGTCTAGGAATGACTATGTTTTAATAGTATTCTCAACATTATTCATGTTGGCGGTTATAGCCGTTAAAAGCTTCTAAAATAATACCAGAGAACAATTATAAAGGCTATTTTAAGAAGCCATAAAGTACTGAAAAATACAGTAAAGAATTTAAATGAGTTTTTAGTATTTTTTACTATCCTATTTTAGAGGTGGCATATATATGAGTGGAAAGAGCAAAGCCGTATCTACATCGATAGCTCTAATCGCTATAGTGGTTGTTGCTATAATAGCTGGTGCGGTAGGCTACTATACTGGACAAGCGGCTACTTCAGAAGCTTATCAAAGAGGCTATAATGAGGGGCGACAGGCCGGATTGGCTGAAGGAAGACAGCAAGCCCTTCAAGAGGCTTCTCCAATATTGCCCAGAGAGATCAAGATAGGATGTATAATGTCTTTAACAGGCCTCCTCGGCCCCATGGGTACTAATATAGTTAAAGGCGTTCAACTAGCTGTGGATGAAGTTAACTCGAGGGGTGGAATAGCTGGTAGGAGAATAGTTTTAATAGTTGAAGATGATGGTACTGATCCAGCTAAAGGTTTAGAGGCTTTGAAAAAACTCGTCGAAGTAGACGGGTGTCAAATCGTTATAGGACCTATGGCTAGTGGCGTTTTAAGGGCTATGGGCGATTACGCGAATGAGCATAAGGTTGTTCTAGTATCTCCAACTGCAACAGCACCCTACATAACCACTGAGTTCCCAGACGATTACGTATTCAGGACCGTTGGAAGCGATACGCTTCAGGGTAAAGCATTGGGAGAGCTTCTAGTTGAAAGAGGAGCTTCTAAAGTGGTAATACTGGTTATGAATAATCCATACGGTGTTGGCATAATGGAGGAGGCGAAGAAAGTACTGGGAACGAGTGTAATTAAGACAATAACATATGATCCGAGCAAGTTAGATTTCACAACGGAACTACAGATGGTTAAAGATTTAAGACCAGATGGAGTCCTCTATGTCGGCTACTATGAAGATGGAAAGATCATGTTTAGACAGGCGTTAGAAATGGGTTTAGATAATATACTTTGGGTTTGCGCTGAGGGAATTTACGGCGACCCAATGTTTGAAGACCCGGCGGCTGCAGAATTCATGGCGAGGGCATGTATAGGCACCAGACCATCAGCTCCGGTGGGACTTGAAAGCTATGAGGTTTTTAAGGGCAAATTCAGAGCGAAGTTTGGAGAAGATCCATCCATGTATGCCGATACAGCATATGACGCTACCATGATGGCCATACTAGCCATAGCGAAAGCTGGAGACTACGATGGTGCTAAGATACGTGAAGCCCTTAAAGATGTAAGCCAAACATTCATGGGGGCAACTGGCTACAAGATCTTCGATGAAAACGGTGATCAGCTTTATCAAGTATATGAGATATGGGATGTGGTTAAAAGAGATGGGGAATACATGTTTGAAGCCATAGGCTACTGGCCTTAAACACCTCCCCTTTTATTTTTCGGTGGTTATGATGATAAATTGGCCTCAGGTTTTGATAAATTCCATCATATGGGGTTGCATGTACATGTTGGCTACCGTGGGGTTGTCCTTATCATACGGTTTATCTCGTTTTCCGAACTTTGCACACGCAGAGTACATTACTTTTGGAGCATACATGGCCTTTATGTTTTTAACCGTGTTCAGCCTGAATGTTTATCTATCTGTAGGTTTAGCCGTAGTTTTATCAGCCTTTATAGGCGGTTTAAGTTTTCTCCTATTATTTAAACCTCTGAAATCTAGAGGAGCTTCTCTAATCCACCTCATGATATCATCCATAGGATTAAGTTTTTTAATAAGGCATTTTCTCATGCAGGTTTTTGGAGGGGGGATACAATCTTTTAAAATAGTATGGCCTACTATAAGCATAGGCCCCATTGTAACCACACCATTGCTTTTAGCTATTTTAGTAGTTGCACTGATTGTAGCCATTTCACTCCACGTAATGCTTACAAAGACGAAGCTGGGTAAAGCCATCAGAGCCGCGGCTGATAACCCAGAGCTTGCAACAGCATCTGGAATCGATTTGAATAGAGTCAGCCTATTTACTTGGTCTCTGGGCGCAGCCCTAGCAGGTTTTTCAGGGATATTTTTGGCGATGAGGAGTAGTCTTGTCCCACTATTAGGCTGGAAGGTTCTTCTTCAAACATTTGCCATAACACTTCTAGGTGGAATAGGGAACTTCTACGGCGTTTTAATAGCATCGTTTATTCTAGGGTTATCAGAAAACATTGGAGTTGTGGTTTTAACTTGGCTTGGGCTTTCAGCAGACTATAGATCGGCTATAGCCTTTATAGTACTCGTTGCTACGCTTATCGTAAAGCCTGAGGGGATTATGGCTGCTGCAAGGAGGAGGGCATAACATGGCCGACCCGCTAATGTATCTGTTAGACGCCGTTGCATACGCAGGCGTATTTGGAATACTATCTATAAGCTTAAACCTTGAATATGGCTACACGAATTTAGCTAACTTTGGAAAAGTAGCCTTCTTCATGATAGGCGCCTACGTAACAGCCGTTATGAGCAGTTTGAAATATCCGTTTATAGTGAACAGTTTGTTAGCCATGTTGATCGCTAGCGTGATCGGTATTCTAACGTCCCTCCCCGCTTTAAGGCTTAAAGAGGATTTCTTAGCTATAACGATGATATCTTTAGGCGAAGTTATGAAGCTTATTATTAAGAATGAAGAGTGGCTTGCCGGAGGTGTTTGGGGTATTTCAGGAATACCTCCAGCCATAGCAATTCCAGGCTTAACATTTAGAGAGAGGCTTATCGTTCAGATAGCTTTAATATATGGCGTCCTCATGGTATGCTTCTTCATATGTGAACTTGTGGTCAAATCACCATATGGGAGGATATTGAAAACCATAAGGGAGGATGAGCTTTTAGCATCCGCATATGGAAAGAACGCCTTCAAGTATAAGGTGCAGGTTTTCGCATTGGGTTCAGCCATGTCTGGGCTTGCGGGAAGCCTATTTGCTCAGTACATCGGCACGGTAAGCCCATACATGTTTGAGCCTACTGTGACATTTACAATATGGATGATGGTGATCTTAGGAGGGCCAGCCAACAATCTAGGTGCTGTCCTAGGCGCTTTCATGGTAGAGGGGTTTCAAAGATCCTCTAGACTACTTAAAGACTATTTGAATCTCCCATTAGACCCGGTGAATCTACAGGTCATGCTTACAGCTGTTTTGGTGATAACTGTCGTATTCTACAGACCACAGGGTTTACTGAAGGAAAAGATTAAACCTTATGAGAGGATAGTACATAAAACTATAGCTTCTAGATTTATGGAAGTGAAATCATGGATACGCCGATCTTAAGCACGGACAACTTGGTTAAACAGTTTGGAGGATTGATTGCAGTTAATGGAGTTACCCTAAGTATTAAAAAAGGAGGCATAGTGGGTCTCATAGGACCAAATGGAAGTGGAAAGACAACACTCTTCAATGTTTTAACCGGCGTGTACAAACCAGATTCGGGTAGAGTATTCTTTAATGGTGAACGTATTGACGGATTGCAGCCTCATCAAATATATCATAGGGGGCTTGTAAGGACTTTTCAAATACCTAGGATACTTCAGAAGATGACCGTATTAGATAATCTAATGATGAGCGTTAAAAACCCTGGGGAAGGCTTTTTACCAGCATTATTTAAACGTAAACATTGGTCAAAATTTGAAAAAGATGTTAAGGATAAAGCTTTGGAAATCTTAGGGTTTCTCGGATTAGAAGAACACTGTTACGTACCTGCGGGCGAGCTTTCCGGAGGGCAGATGAAGCTTCTTGAAATAGCAAGGGCACTTATATCAGAGCCCAGCATGATGCTTCTCGATGAGCCCACTGCGGGTGTTAATCCAGTACTCGCTAACGACATTTTCATGAAGCTTAGAGAGATTAGGAAAAATATGGGTGTAACACTTTTCATAGTGGAGCATAGAATAGAACTTCTCATGGAATATGTCGACAGGGTCCACGTAATGCATCAGGGGAAAATTATAGCTGAGGGGGAGCCTTCTGATATAATAGATAATGATTATGTGATCAAGGTTTACTTGGGATCTATATGAAGATTCTAAGCATTTCAAATTTAACGGCAGGGTACTGGAGAATACCAATTGTAGAAGACGTCTGCATCGATGTAGATGATGGGTCGGTTGTCGCTCTACTTGGACCGAATGGAAGTGGAAAATCTACCGTCCTCAAAAGTATAATGGGGTTTACGAAGATCTTTAAAGGGAGTATTGTTTATAATGGGGTTGACATAACAGGGGCCTCCGCCACCAAACTGGCTAGAATGGGTATAAGTTATGTTCCTCAGATTAATAACGTTTTTAGAAGTCTAACCGTTAAAGAGAATCTTGAGATTGGTGCCTACACCAGAAAAGATGATTTAAACAGAGATATTGATGGAATATTGGAAGTTTTTCCAGAATTAAAAGCCTTTTTGAATAATAGAGCAGATAGTTTAAGTGGAGGAGAGAGGCAGCTTTTAGCAATTGCCAGAGCTCTAATAAGTAATCCTAAGCTCCTACTGCTAGATGAGCCTACAGCTAGCCTTTCTCCTAAAAATGCCACAACGGTTTTATCGAAAATATGTGAGATAAAGGATATGGAGATATCTGTTTTAATAGCTGAACAGAATGTTTTAAAGACTTTGGAAATATCCGATAAAGTCTATGTACTTGCTTCTGGAAGATGTATAGCATCTGGACCAACGGAAGAAATACTCAAGAATGAAGATTTAGGTAGACTTTACCTCGGCTTGAAGGTTAAAACACCTTAAGAAAGAGGACACTATAAACCTATAAAATTAAGCTACAACGATATAGTATTGATGAGGATAATCGTCGATGAGAGGGAGAGAGATTCAGGGGTCCCATCGATATTAAAGGATAAAGGCGTTAGAATAATATATGAACTTTTAGAAGTTGGCGACTACGTACTTTCAAGCAAAGTCGCCTTTGAGCGGAAAACACTACCAGACTTTATAGCATCTATATTCGACGGGAGGCTTTTTAAACAGATTAAGTCGCTTAAAGACCACTATGAAAAGCCAGTCCTATTATTAGAAGGTGATATTGCGAGGATAGGAGAGTTTACGACGAAGACCAAAGCCGTATTAGGAGCTATGTCAGCTATATCCTTAGGATTTGAAGTACCGATTCTATGTTCATGTGATAAAGTGCAAAGCGCCGAACACATATACATCGTAGCCTTAAGACTTCATAGAAGAGGTGAATCTAAACAACCGATAACTGTTCCGAAAGCCAGTAAGAAGATCGATGAAAGAATCAAAGTTTTAACCTCACTACCCGGCATGGGACCAACACTAGCTGAGAGAACATTAGAGATGTTTGGAAGCCTTAGAAGGGTTTTTAATGCCTCTATAACGGAGCTTATGAAAGTTAAAGGGCTGAACCAGAGCAGAGCTGAAGTAATATATAGGCTTATAAACAGCAGCTATACGCAAAGCGTTAAAGATGTGAGGCAGACTAAACTAGATTCCGGCTGATGGAAAACATCGTGAAATATAGACATTAAAAATTAATAAACCTCTCCTTCTATTCTAAACTTAGTAGAGGTTGCGGCTGTGGTCTAGTCTGGTTAGGATTGGGGCCCTCCAAGCCCCAGATCGCGGGTTCAAATCCCGCCAGCCGCACTACTGGATTTAAAAGGCTACTATAACTGCTTACTTTACATTTAACTTAGAGGCACATCATCAAATGTTAGTCGATTGGAATTCTGTTAACAAAAAAAGTAATGGATGATCACTTGAAGAAAATGTTTAATTCAGCAACTTACCTGCCGGAGGATTTTTTCTATCTGTCTTTTACATAGGTATAAGTCTACTGGACCGTAGCCAGAGTATATTTCTATGACCATTGGAATCTTACGCTTCTTAACGAGGCTCATGAAAGAGTTAAACTCTAGATCACCTAACCCTACTATGAGGTTCTTAAATTTAAGGTCTCTTGTCACGTCGTTTACATGGATTATATCAATGTAATCTGTAAACTGTGACGCGTAAGACATAATGTTGAAGTCTATGGTAGCAGCAGCTGCAACATCTAGACAAACACCTAGAATCGGTGAGTCCACTTTCTCGATCACATAGCTTATATCCTCAGGCTTCCTAAGAATTTTAATTGAGCCTACTTCACCATTCTCAAGTGAGAGCTTAACGTTATAACTACTACATTCATCTATTAGAACTCTACAACTTTTAACGATATCTTCTCTCGAAACGTTTTCATTAAACGATGAAGGGGTAACACTAACGATTGGACATTTAAAAGATACGGCTATGGAAATGACCTCGTGGATTCTAGCTATGGATTTTCTAAGCTTTTTATCATCATCTATGAGAAGTGACCCAGCTTCAAAGGATATCACTTTCATCATATGATTTTCAACCCAATGTTTAAGCTCTCGTACTGCATCACTATCTATTGACTTAAGCTTACCGATGTTGCTTCCAATAGCATATGGTTCGTCTACAATCTTGAAAAATTCAACATCAAGATGCCGAAAACCTAGAGAATATATGTCTCGAAGCCAACCGGCAAAAGGCTTCTTAATGTTATGAGTTGAAGCAGCTATTATTGTTTCTTTCATATAGCAGATCGACCTCGCATAATTACTTTGCTATCTTCAATCTGAGGAAATATTCTGCAATTATCATTAATAAATGTAGTATAATGATAATATCCTTTTACGAGAAGAAGACCGCATACTGCGAGTTACTACTGTAGAAATTTCAGGAAAAATATTTCAACTGTAGTAACTGGGAATGGATGATAAATATATCTGTACTAAGCGTTACCGTAGGTTCAGCAACCTCTTAAAGCCCTATTAAAAATTGACGGATGATTTTTGGAAAAGAGACTCTATAAACGTTAAACTTTACTATTTCAACGATATGAAAAATAAGATGGAGGGGTTAATTTATGAAAGCTTTGAGGTAATTTAGTATTCTAGCTTGGTCGCCAGTATTTCTGATATCTTCAAACTCATCTTTTAAATTGTATAGAGCTAGGGCTTTCTTGTAGAAGTTTGCGAAGAATTCCTTGGAAAGTCTCAACGCCTCGACAGGGTTCATTCTATATGAAAACTGGTCGAGGACCATCCAGCCTCCATATCCAACGTCTATAGCAGCGTAGAGGAAGTCTATGAACGCCCAGAAGTCTCCTGTACCTACTATACGGTCTTCATCATTGCTATGCGTTTTAGCAGTATTTATGTGGAAGGCCGCTAAGGGTACTTCAAACTTCTTCGCCGCGTATACCGTAAACGCCGGTTCTACCGCATACATCAATTCATGCCCATAATCTATGGTTATACCCATTGCTTTAAAACCTAGTTCTTCATTTATAGACTTCGCTAGGAGTAGCGCGAATTGAGAAGTGGGAATTATCATGTTCCCCTCCTTAGGCTCTTTAATCTTAGCCTCTATTGAAAATGTTAAGCCGAGCTTCTTAGCTTGTTTAGCGATTATTAAACATCCATCATAAAGCCAATCGAGCCTTTTACCGTAGTTAACTTCAAGGCTATAATCCCAGCCATCTTGACCGGGCCATAGAGACGCAACATCTGTTTTCAATCGCTTAGCTATCTCTAAACTTTCAAGTACGATGTTCAACGCGTCTTCCCTAAGACGTGCGTCTGGGTTTGTTAAGGTCCCGAGCTTCCACTTCGGGAAACCCGATAAGTCCAATGCTAAACCCGCAGGCTCCAATTCGAATTCATTCATGTATTCTTCTGATTCGCCTACGAGATCCCAGTCGATCGTATGATCTGATTTTATGAATTGAGCGTTTATTAGAGCTACCCCCTTTATGCCAGCTTCGTGGATACGTTTAAGCTTAGATTTTAAGTCGGACGGTATTTCTGGGAAGTAACCAGTCCTATTGAATCTGTCTGAGAAGTCTCCAGCAGCCCAGACTCCAGCACCGAATTTAACGTTGAATTCTTTGAAAAACTCATCGACCTGAGTCCCCGTTATAAAGCCTTTAAACTTCGAGAGTTTATCTGAAAAATCTCCCATAGTAATCATGAATATTTCCTAGGCAAGTAAATATAAATTAGACGGTTTCACGTTTAGAGTTGATGACATGGGCATTGAAATGGTAGATATAACTGGTAAAGGAGAGGTTTACAGAGAGGCTGAGGCTCAAGGGTTTATCGTACTTAAACCTGAAACTGTGTCAGCCATTAAAGAGGGGAGGCTTCCGAAGGGGGACGTGGTGACGGCCGCTCAACTTGCAGCCATAAATGCTGTTAAGAAGACAGCGGATTTGATACTGTTAGCTCATCCAATAGCTTCAATAACGTCTATAGATGTTAAGCTTAGAGTTGTTGAAAGAGGCGTTGAAGCGGCTGTAACCGTTAAATCCATAGCTAAAACTGGAGTTGAACTTGAGGCTTTAGTAGGTGTTACGGTGGCACTACTTACAGTTTTTGACATGTGTAAACAATTTGAGAAGGATGAGAAGGGGCAATATCCATTTACAAAGGTAACGGACGTAAGAGTCACTAGAAAGATAAAGATGGATGTGGAGGATTGTGTTAAGGCTTAACCAAAACCTTTATCGTATTCGGTATCTCACGTTTAAGAGCTTTCTCAAGATCCTCTAGCCTTATCACGTGACTTATTAGAGGTTTAACGTCTAAAGCATCGGATGCCAGTAGGTTTAGAGCACCGTCCATTTCATAGGGATTGATGAAGCTCCCTATTATCGTAAGCTCACGCTTGTATATATCGTAGGGTTTAATAGACCATATATCGCTTTCAGAGGCCACACCGAATACGAGTAGACGGCCACCTGGTTCTAGACAATTTAAGGCCAGTGTAAGTGGAGTGGAGCCACCAGCAGCATCTATAGCTGCCTCAACCCCCTTACCTTTCAGAAAACTGTTGACGGCCTCCGCAACATTTTCCTTAGATGGATTTACCGTTAAATCTGCCCCTAGCTTTTCAGCAAGTTTAAGCCTTATATCGTTTACCTCAACCACGACTACTCTTCCGGCACCAGCCCTTTTAACCAATTGAAGATGTATGAGTCCTATTGGACCTGCTCCGACGATTAAAACGTCTTCACCAGGCTTAATTGAAAGCCTTGTAATACCGTGTAGACAGCAAGCCACGGGCTCTGTAAAAGCGGCTTCATCGAGGCTTAATCCCCTTGGAACAATATACAATTGCGACGCTGGAGCCACTACGTACTCGGCAAAACCTCCATCCCTAGTAACACCTATAGATTCAACTCTAGGGCATAAGTTTCGTTTAGCGCTTCTACAGTAGCGACATAAGCCACAGGTTATATTTGGATCCACAGTAACAGCATCCCCAACTGATATACCGTCTACGTCCTTACCGACGTCTGCAACTATTCCTGAGAGCTCGTGGCCTAGGATTAGCGGAAGCTTAGCCCACGGCATAGCTCCCTCATATATATGTACATCTGTGCCACATACTCCACACATATGGACTTTTACGAGAACCTCGTTAGATTTAATGGATGGGACATCCTTATCTAGAACTTTAAAATCATGTGGTTTCTCTATCAGAGCAACCTTCAAGCGGAACCACTGGAATTTATTTAATAAAGCTTACTTATAACAACTTCGAAGACACTTATTTAGAATAATAGAAACTGATAAATCGTTTAGATGATTCAAATGATTGGATTCTTGAAAAGTGGATTATGTTCGATGTTTAGGCTCATCTATAAGGGAGAAGACAATTCGGGTTTGGAGGAACTGATTCTCTAATCTACTCTGAGCTTAAAGGGAAAAATTGGTAAATTCAACCATTATCTAAACTAACAAAAACCATCACAATCTAATCTAACCTAAAACATATCCAGCTTTCATAATAATCTAAATTTCAACTTTCTCCTTCTTTTAGATCTCGCAGTATTTTCTCCATTTCGTCTTTAACTATCGACTCCATTCTACGAGGAACAGAGGTTTTTTCAACCCCCATAGCTATTAGACCAGCAATGGCATTGTTAACTTTATTAGCGAGCTTTTTAGGCATCTCTTTAACCACCTCTTTAACTCTCCTCCTTCTCCATGCATGCATAGTGCTTATGTAATCCCATCTTGCTTTAGCTTTATTCAACTCCATGTTCCTTTTAAGCTTAAGTTTTCTTATCTGAGTTTGAAGCTTCACACGATCCCTTAGAACATCTATATCTAGATTATTATTGCCATATGAACCGTTCATAGAAAACTTGCTGGAAAACTTAAGGCTGACAATGTCGTTTTCAATTGCTAAAGCCTCAGCGAGGTGAGGATTTACAGTGGCTAGTAGTTTATATTCTGGTAAACTTCTAATATCATGCCCACCATTACCAGATTTAATGAGGCTCTTCAACTTGTAATAATACTCATAGCCATCATATAAATCGCGTTTTCTTAATTTCTCTAATGTAGATTCCACGTAAAGCTTTTCCTCTTCGTGATTTTAAAAGTTTTAGACAATTTCTCTTGTCTAAAATTTAGACGAGAAAAATTTTCGCTCAATAACGAGTGAGGTATAATCATTAGCTTCTCTACTCATCAATATGATTTCTTAAGTTCAAGAGAAAGGTTATCTCCCTTCTCATAGTTGACGACTTAAAGATAATGATGCTTGGCTTATCGTCAGTAAGTGGACGTTTCTCGACGACCCAACTAACAGACTCAGATTTGGTGGGTTACATGGTAATGGATGCGGCTGAGAGAGTTATTGAGAAGATCATTGTTAGATCGACTGAGAATACGAAAAATTAAAACCTTTTTTCCATTTTAGCTTTTGAGCTGAGGAATGTCTTGGTTAAAGTGGGGCCGACTAAAATTGTTATAATAGCCATTATGAGTAGAGAGGCCATAATGTCTTCATTGAAGAGGCCGTGACTGCGAGCTACACTCGCTACTGCTAAAGCTACTGAAAGTCTGGGTACGGTAGCTACACCCATCCCTATGCTCTCCCTAACATTGAAGCTTTGAAATTTAGCCCCTATAAATCCTCCAACAATCTTTCCAGCTATAAAAGACGCTACTATGATAAGGGCAGTCATGGTATTTTCAGGGGATAGTAGCAGACGTATATTTATGGTGAAGCCCAGAGATAAAAGAAACATTGGAACTAGGAAACCGTAGCTTACGCTGAACATCTTAGACTTAATCTCCACCCTTTTCTCAAGCATATCAGATAAAGCCACCCCTGCCAGGAAGGCCCCAGCTATCTCATGTACGCCTATAAGCCCGGTTATAAAAGCCGTAAGTGCTATTATGAGCATGGTAGCGCCGATGTCGCTTTCAAATACGTTCCCCCTAGAGAACCACTCTAACAAAAGTTTGTAAAGCCTAGGGGTTATATGTAAGATAAATACTATGAGCGCTATGAGAATGAAAGGGAATAAGAGTAAAGAAATACTTTCACCCTGTTCGATAGCCTTGATAATGACGGTCGCAAGGATTAGGCTTATCAAATCTTCAATAAAGGTGGCTGTTGCCACCGTAGATAAAACTCTAGTCTCAACTTTAAGATCCATCAGAATGGGAATTACGATACCCACGAAGGAGGAGCTGGCGCATATACCCAGCATCATGATCCCAAAGAAGGATAGGTTTAGAAGTAATCCAACCATAAACCCTATAGCCAAGGGAAGTAGAAAGTTTGAGCTTGTGAAGTAGGCGACCTCCCTCCATCTATGTTTGATCTCGGAGGTTTTAACTTCTAACCCTCCTAAGAACATGAGGAAAATGAGCCCCAATCTGGCTAGGAAGTCTATCGTTTCACTCGGCCGTATAAGTTCAAAGCCGTAAGGTCCAAATATAATGCCAACTAGTATGACAGAAGTCAACCAGGGTATGCGAAGTCTGCCTAATAACTCTGGTAGGAGGAACGCGGCGATTATCCATATGAGAAACAGGAGTATATGTTCCAACTTCTAAATCCGAGAAACTACTTTCTCCAAAATCTACTATATAAGTGTACCTATTTAGAAACTGTTTTAAGCTTAAAACTAGATGAGGTGTCAGATAACACTTTTAAACCCTTACTTCATTAGATAGGTAATGTCTTAAGTTTTACGTTAGGAGGGTTGACACATGTTAGGTTCGATCTTCCAGTCGATTTTAATCCCTATGGTAGCTTCTATATTAACCTTAGCATTAGGTGGAAGACTTAAGGAGAGGGTTGGGTGGTTGGCTTTCCTAGCATCGGTTCTATCCATCGCTCTAATGTTGAACCTAGCTCAGAAGGTTTATTTCGGAGAGGCCGTCGTAGAGGCATATCCATGGATTCCACTTGTGGGAGAATTTAAGCTCGTAGCTGACGGTTTAAGTATGCCTATAGCTCTCACCGTGGCATTCCTATGCACAGTTATATCGCTTTATTCAATGAGCTATATGAAGCATGAGAGTGGTTTGGGGGTATACTTCACCCTATACCTCCTCTATGAAGCTGGAATGATTGGTACGGTTTATGCGGCGAATCTAGCCCTGTTTTTCTTGTTCTACGAGCTCATGCTTATACCGTCGTGGGCTCTTATAGCGGTTTGGGGGACAGGGGATAAAGAGAGGATCGCACTTAAATACTTCATATTCACAGAAGCCGGAGCCCTATCCCTACTAGCAGGCATAGCCGCGACCAGAGCGTTGACGGGGACTTTCGACATGTTCGAAGTGGCCAGCCGGATATGGGGGATCCAACCACCCATCCTTATAGCCGTGGCTGTAGCAATCTTGATAGGTTTCTTCGTTAAGATGGCTTTATTTCCACTACACACGTGGCTTCCAGATGCACATGCAGAGGCTCCTACGCCTATAAGCGCCCTATTATCGCCCGCTATGATAGGTATAGGTGGCTATGCGTCGATAAGAGTTCTCTACACGTGTTTCCCCATGCTCTTAGAGTCTTGGAGCTTCACAACTGTTTTAAGCATTCTAGCTCTCGTAACGATGGTCTACGGTGGGCTTATGGCCTATACTCAAGATGATATCAAGAGACTTCTAGCATATTCGAGCATAAGTCAGATGGGCTATATGTTCTTCGGAGTGACGAGTCTATCAGCCATAGGGCTCTTGGGGGCTGTGCTGATTTACGTGAGCCACGGCTTATGTAAAGCTACCCTCTTCATGGTCTCAGGAGTGCTCAGCCATGAAACTGGAACTAGGAGGATAAGCGACCTCAGCGGTTTAGCTTCGAAAATGCCCCTTACCACACTCGCAGCGGTGATGGGATTCTTAGGGATCGCGGGGGTTCCGCCTCTACTAGGATTTTGGGGTGAACTCTACATATTCTTAGGCTCTATCTACACGGCCACAAGAGCTACCGAGGGCTTAGACTTGGCTAGACTTGCGATCACGATCTTAGCCATTGCATCGGCCATCCTGACAGCTGGATATGGGCTTTGGACTATAAAGAGGGTGTTCTTCGGAAGACCCAGCAAAGCCGCCGAAGGTTCCCATGAGCCGACTATGCTCATGCTGGCCCCCCTAATAGTCCTAATAGTAGTTGCCATAGTCTTAGGAGCCTACCCGGCGATCCTCATGAGCCTAACATCTCCTGCCTTAGGCGTTTAACTTCAACCCATTTATAAACGGAGGGCTACTGATGTTTCAGGTTCTCGCGTATGTGATGTTTACCCTCATCGCAACGTCTGTTGCATCATATATAGCTGGCCGATTTCTAAAGAGGTATACGGGCTTCTTAACAGCATTCGGGCTTGCGTTGACTACATTACTTCTCCTTTCAATAGAACCGGAGGTATTTGAGAGTGGAGTATACGAGGAGTATTCATGGACACTAGTTCTACCTACGAAACTTGGACTTAGAGCTGACGGGCTGAGTTTCACGCTCGCATTCATCATAAGTTTCATCTCAGCTCTCGCATCCATCTACTCGGTAGAGTATACGAGAAAACAGAATAAACACGGTTTATACTTCTGCCTCCTATCGTTGATGGCCTTCGCCATGACAGGGGCTGTCTTAGCGAAAGACTTGGCTACGCTATTCTTCTTCTGGGAATTTTCAGTCGCCATACCACTTTTCCTAATAGCTGAGTGGGGGTATGGTGATAGATGGTCTACTGCCATGAGGTTTTTCCTGTTCTCCAGGTTTGGTGGAAGCTTGCTTCTGGTCGGGCTGGCTTTAACATATGTATCTTTCGGTTCACTAGATATAGATGTACTGTCACATAGTCATCAACTGAAGCCTGAGATCTCCATAGTCATAGTTTTATTGATGGTATTAGGCTTCTCGGTGAAGATGGCTATCTGGCCCTTTCATGGTTGGCTTCCATCAGCCTATGCCGATGCGCCAATACCAGTAGCTGTATTGTTAAGCGGGGTTATGAGTAAACTCGGTGTTTATGGGGTTGTTAGAGTTATGCAGATTTTCCATGAAGCGATATGTTGGGAAGCCCAAGCGATACTGCTTGGTTTAGCCTACATAACTGCACTATATGGCGGAGCCATGGCCTTCAGAAGCGACGACTTGAGGAAAATATTTGCCTACTCAAGTATGAGCCATATGGGTTATATACTTCTCGGATTCTCCACACTTACAACACACGGACACGGCTTCTCAGGAGCTCTTTTACACATGGTAAACCACGTACTCAGCAAGAGCGCTTTATTCTTCTGCGTAGGTTTAATCCTTAAGATGTTTGGAACTGCAGACGTTAAGCAGTTAAAGGGTGGATATAGAAGGGCTCCATTACTATTTACACTAGCCATTTTAGGAGCTTTAGGCCTAATAGGTCTCCCACCGACTATAGGTTTTTGGAGCAAAGATATGCTCTTAGGTTTTTCATTGGAATTGGGACTTCCAGCCGCATTTCTCATGGTAATAGTAGCTCTACTTTCAACAGCTTATAATCTAAGATGGATTGTGCACACCTTCGTGAGAAGCTCATCTCAGAACGTTGTGGAGAAAACCTCTCTAGTTATGAGCGTACCCATACTCGTAATTGTAGTACTTGCTCTTACACCTCCAGTTTACATGAATGTTCTAACAGGTCTCTTAGAAGTTGAGCATGCGATGGTTGAGATCATTCCGCTTATAATGACAGCGATGGCTTTAATCGCGGGCTCTCTAATCGTCTACGTAACGACTTACAGAAGCTGGACTTTACCAACTTGGCTAATCCACAATTCAGCTACGCTTTTGAATATATTATCATTAGAGTGGGTTTACCTTGGAGTTTTTCGAGAAGGATTACTTAAGCTTGCAGACTGGATAAAACTCAGCCTAGATAAAGCCTTAGACGGTTTCAACTACTTCGTAGCCAATTCTACAATAAACTTCGCCAGTCATATGTATAGGTCTGTAGATAGAACGATAGATGGTTTTAATGATCTACTTTCAGCTTATGCACTCTACATATCTGAACGGGTGAGAAAGTTACAGACCGGAGTGTTACCCTATAATATTTTAGCTATGGTCTTAGCCCTGTCAGCAGTCCTTTTAATACTTTTTATGATTTCATATTTTGGTGCAGTATAAGTGCCTCCCTTATCTCCCTAATTTCAAAACCCTCAACCTTACCATTAAGCATGGTTATCAAGTCAAAGACCTCGTAGAACTTAAGATTGAGAAAACTGATCAAGGTTCCCAAGTGGAACCGATCCCCTAGGAGAGCTTTTTCACAGTCTTCGGCTAAGTGACGTTTAAAGCCTACCTCAAGTATGGAAAGGGCGTGGTCGGGCTCCTTGGAGGCTTTGATGGCGAGCGGGCGGTAAGGGCTATCTTTCAGGAATTCTATAGCTTCGAGCGTAGAAGAGGCTAAAGACATGGAAATTAGAGAGTTATGAGGTACGTAGTAGTAACAAGGTGTAAGAAGTTTTTCAACATCCTCGGTTTTCATCCCGAGTTCTCTCATCCTCAGAACACTCATCACGTTGACGGAGTCTACTTCGACACCTATAAGATGCTCTGCCACTTCCCTATCATAACCTGAGACTTCTCTTAAACTATTCCATAGTTGAACCACGGCGTACTTGTCTATAGCCGCCTCCAACGGTACAGTTGAAGAGGTTTTCTCGAGAGATTTCACAGTAATTGCTATGTTATTTACCAAATCGGGCTCAAGAAACTCGAAAACTCGGCTTATATCCCTAGCCTCAAGAATTATCCTACAAGTGTTCAGGTCGTACCTACCCACGGGAACTATGACCCTTAACGCCTCTTCTACATCTACGTTACATACAATGGCTTTAATAATCGCTTTCAAACAGTTTAGCTCGTGCTTTCTGAGGAAGGCTTTTAGAAACTTCTTGGAAAACTGTGGTGTAGCAACTGCCACCTTCTCGAGTAGCTGGTAATAATGCGTTAAGAGAGCCTTCTCCACATCCTCGGTTTTAATTCTAAGAGGTAGCTTTGATAAGAGGGGTCCATAGGAAGTTTCTCTAAGCCTAGTCATAAACCCATCGACCCCTCTTGCTCTTAACAACTCCTCGTACTGGTTAGATGTCAACATGGAAGACCGCAGGGTACCCACTAAAGCTACTATTGGACCATAGTGAACCCTCAGCTTCACTTTAAGAAAACCTCCAATTGTTATCAAAGACTTGAATTACTTAAACTTTAATAGGTGTTTCTGATAGAGTGGTTACAAAGATTCAGTGATAAGATTTCCTAAGTTAAGATACGACATCTTCAAAAACTTAAATTCAGGCTTCGAGTATGCTGTTTACTTATATGTGGTTTGAATGTCTAAAAGCCTGAATAAGGCTTTTAGACTGAGAACCGCAGAAGAAATTTGAATAAACATGGATAAGGCTATACATCCTATCCGGGGGTTGGTTTGACGTAATCATGAGCTCGGTATGATGAAGTCTCAGGCTGAAAAAACCGAGAATCTCCCGGTTTTGGCTGTGGAGTATTAATTTACATTTAACCGGGTCTGCTTTTACGCTTCTCAACTCTCTTCAAGGCTAGGAATAGGTGGATGTGCATACATACTATCCCTAAGACTGCTCCGAAAATTGTTCCGTAAACCTCCATGCCATAGTGCCGACCGATCAGGTATCCTATTACGGCGAATACGACTACGTCTAGACCTATAATGAGAAACTTAACGATCATATTCCAGGGTAAATGGGCCTTTCTGTTCAATCGCCAACCTCCAGTTACTCTACTAATATTGAATTATCTATAGTAAAATTTATTTAAGTTACCGTCTATTAGATTCTGGCTATCTTGGTGGAAGGCAATGATGCTAAAACCTATGCGTATGAAAAAACTCGTAGCAACAATCTACGAAGACTATGTGGATGAAGTTATATATGCTCTTGGGAGGCTTGGAATCGCTCATCTGATAGATATAAGGGAAGACCTTGACTCTTGGAAGGGCTTAATCGAGCCCGTGGAGCCTGGAGATAGACTTTTTAAGTGTATGGAGCTGCTATCCAGAGTCGAAAGACTTATGGATGAGCTTAAAATGTCGGAGAAAAGCTATCCTGCAGAGCCCTTGAGGGGAGATTTCAACAAGATCATAGATGACAGTGAGATAGAACTCGATGCGCTTGAAAACAATTATAGGAAATTGAAGACTGAAGTCGAAAGTCTTATGGAGAAGAAGGTATCAGATGAAGAGAAGCCTCTTCTAGAGTCCACGATCGTAGCTAAGAAAATTGAATTCGAACAACATCTGCAACTGTTTAAAAAATCCCTACTAGTTATAAGAAGCCGTCTAGAAGCTTTAAGGAAAGTCGATGAAGCTAAGCGTCTCCTTGGAAGAACCCACAGAACGTATGTCATGGAGGCTTGGGTTCCACTGGACAAGGTTGAAGATGCTCGTAAGGCTATAGTCGATGCATCTAAAGGTTTATGTATAGTGGAGTTTCCTTCACCACCTACGGAAGCTCACGCTACAAGAGTACCTGTAGCATACAGGATCCCGACTTTTCTAAAACCGTTTGAAAAACTCGTTAATGCTTATGGTATTCCACTGTTTAATGAGATCAACCCTACGGTAATAACCTTCATAACTTTCCCGTTGATATTTGGGATAATGTTTGCGGATGCCGGACACGCTAGCGTGATGGCTGTTTGTGGCTTATTATTCATCCTCCTGAGGAGGAGGATGGAGAAAGCTGGAGCTGAGTTGACTGGTATTACGGGAATGGTTTTATCGGCTGGTGAACTACTGCTTCTATGCGGTTTGTCGGGGATTTTCTGGGGAATACTCTTCGGTGAGATATTCAGCCAACATGAGTTCCTCGGAATACACCTACACCCATTAGAATTGCTTAGAATTGGTAGGGAAGTTCGTTTAGGGGGCTTCGTACCATATGAAGATGTAATGGCTATGTTCCACTTAGCGATCTTCATAGGTGTGTGTCAGATAAACCTTGGGCTTATATTGAGCTTAGTGAATAAGGTAGCGAATAGGGAGTTTAAGGAGGCGGCGTCTATTGCATGTTGGATATGGTTCTACGATGGCGCGGCTTACGTAGTCTTAGCATACGGTTCAACTGTAGCATTCAACTTCTCCTTCTGGCTCTCAAATCCACACCTTCTGTTTGCCCCCCTAGCGGCTTTAATCGTTCTAGAAGTTGTGAGTAGAGGTATGGAGGGGTTTTCACATGGTCTTATGGTTTTCGTAGAGTCTTTAAGTCATACGGTCTCCTACGGTAGGCTTCTAGCACTTAACTTAGTTCACGTAAGCGTAGGTAAGATGTTCCTTCAAATGCAAAGTGGAATTC
>CAZMSC010000011.1:0-47632 GCA_964568845.1 uncultured Candidatus Bathyarchaeia archaeon
AGAACCTGCCTTTATACTGGTCGCCAACGCTACTGAGTATGCATGCGAGCCAGGTTTATAATCCTCCCTTTTCCCCATTTTTTTAACTTACCGGGTGATTGTTACGCGTATTAGGCTACTGTTTCTCTTATTCATATTTTTAACGTTTACATGCCTACCCGCCTCCTGCAGGGAGGTTGTCACAGTACCTGACGACGCTTCTTCAATCGGTCAGGCTTTGACTCTTGTCGATGAAGGTGGAACTGTGATGGTTAAGTCGGGCACGTACAGAGGCTACATTTACATAGTTAAACCCGTAGCGATCATAGGGGAGGATGAGCCCTTAATCCTAGACCCGATCATAATAGAATCCACTGGAAACGTCACCGTAAAGGGTTTAACCATTATAATATCCCCCCCTGGAACAGAGGAGGCTATACTCGTGAAAAACTCAACCAACGTAGTTTTAGAGAAGGTTAAAATATTTGACACAGGCATGATCATCTACCAGTCTGTAAACGTAACCGTTAGAAGTTGCGAGTTTGTGGAAAGCCCAGGGCCAAGCATAGCCGTTAAAGCAGGCTCAAACAGCATTCTCATAGAAAGCTGCTCCTTCAACCAAAGCTACATAGGGTTGTCCGTGTTCGAAGCAGCGGAGGTCACGTTCAGGTTTAACACGGTCTACGACGCTAAGAGTCTGGTCGTAAAGCTCTACCCCCAAGCCTTAAACGTAACAGTATACATGAACAACTTCCTAGGGGAAGCCGAAGCAGCAGACATGGGCTCTGGAAACAGCTGGTTCAACTCTACTTTAAAACTGGGCAACTACTGGAGCATGTGGAAATCTGTTAAAGAAGACGCCGATGGAGATGGGATAATCGACGAGCCTAAGCCTATAGAAGGCATCGCCAAAGCTGTCGATCAATACCCATTGGCAAACCCATTCCAAGAATACGTCGTCGAGAATAAACGAGACGACCTCCAGAAGTACCTAGTGGTTTTAATCGTCATAACATTGGCAGTGGTCTTAATACTGGTCGCGATTAGAAGAGTCAAAACTTATATGAGCATATTGTAGCTGGTACCCAGTGATGGATGAAGAGTACAGTCTAAAACACGTACAGTTTCTAGGTTATGAAGTCCCAGAAGCCCTTAAAGCCGTAATCAAACGGCTTGAAACATTATCGCTGATCGACCTCGGCTGCGGAGATGGAAGTATGATACACGCCCTACATAGGGAAGGGTTGCTGAAGAAGGCCGTCAGAGTCGTAGGCGTAGATATATCCAGCGTTAGAATAGAAAGGTTTAAGACCTTCTGCCCCTTTGCGGAGGCTGTTGTAGGAGACGTATGCGATTTGAGTAAAATACCCGATAACTCCTTCAACCTAGCAATCTCCACACAGGTTATAGAGCACGTTGAAGACGATGTGAAAATGCTTAAAGAGGTTTATCGGATAATCAAGCCGAACGGCTACCTCTACATTTCAACAGTGGTAAAAGGCAAAATGGCGTTCTGGATCTACTGGGATAAAGGTTTCAAGCTGGACCCTACGCATGTAAGAGAGTATAGATCTGAAAAAGAGTTTATAGAGCTTCTTGAAAGATGCGGCTTTACCGTAGTCTACTGGGACTCTAAGAAGCTTTCATACTCATTGACGGAGCTCTTAATAAGAGGCTTAATCATGCTCGGCCTCCTCAAAGCATCCAACATCCACTCTATAACAAATAGGTTAAAGATGAAGAGAATACGGGTTAGAGTTTTAGGATACAGGATTATTGAAGCTTTAGCCAGGAAGAAGTGAAGCCTATGAGCTCTCTATACTTAAGAAGGTTTCTGACGACGTTAACCATACTACTCTGCCTACTGTTTTACACGCCGTCTTTAAGGGGGGATGACGGTAAACCCATAGCCATAGGTGTCGGCGAAAAATCTAGATACGTCCTCTACAGCGATGGCTATCTATACCAGCTCCTCGAAAGCGGAGAGCTTAGACAAATATCTAAACTGAACTTAGATGAAGAGCTCTATAAGAGCTACATTCTAGACTTTGAGGTTTATGAAAACGTCTTATACCTATACGCATATAGAAGCGTAAACGCTTCAAGCGGCTTAACACTCCTAAAGATCTACGACTTAAACAACGGTGGAATCCTATTCTCTAGAGAGTATAGGTTTAACGTGAAAGAGGGGAAAACAGTATACGGTCAACTGGTATCTACAATAATAGCCTGCAGCAGAGGCTTCGCCGTTTTAACAGTTAACAGCACGAAAAACATTATAATAGTCTTCTCTAAGAAGGATCAGAGTTTTACCGCCGTCTGGATCTACGACGGAAGGTTAGCCGCGACAGTATACAATTACAACGACACTTTAATAGCGCCAGTTTTAGGCTTCGGCGAAGCTGAAGGTAGACTATACCCTCTACCGACGGTTGTAGACCTGATCGAAAACCGCATACTCTTCTCTCTACCAGCCCTCACACCTGTAACAGCCCTAGCCTACCCCCTTATACAGGTTTCAAGAGTTGAAGCAAACTGGACATGCTATGTAAGCGTCTTAAACCCGTCAACAAATAAAATGGAGTTTTACAAAGTCTACCCCAACAACTATACACTGTTTGAATCAAACGCCGCCCAATCGTCCCCACACCTAACATACCTAATAATAGATAAGCCCACAGGCTCAGGAATAGTCTTCCCAGACGGAGCATCAATAGAAACCCGCTACAGACTATCGATGATCCCATGTGGAGTCTTCATCCCTATAAACCCATCTGAAGGCGTTTTAGACGTAAACGTAGACGACCACTCAGCCCTCATTAAAATAGTATCGGGCGATGAAGCTAAAATCATCTACTTGGAAAACGGATCCTACAGGGAAGTCTACAGCCTACCAGTAGAGCATAGCTCTAAGCTTGATGGTTTTTACGCGGCTCTGGTCGGTAAAACCGTCTACATCATAGACCCTAGAAAGGAGGAGCTTGTAACGATCAACCCGAATAATTTGATAAACATGGCGATCTACATAGCCATCCCAGTCTCAGCTGTAACAGTAGCCGCTATACTCACGGTGATGTATAGGAAGAGGTCTACTCATAAACCGATGAAGCATAAGGAGTAATCGAATATGCGCCTTTCAACGGTTTCTACGCGGCTATTCATCCGTCGAAACACAGCTCTTCTCATACTCATACTGGTAGGTGCCTCTATAACCCCCACCTATATTCTAACCTCCTCAAGTAAATCGAAGGATAGACGGGTTATAGTAATATTCCACGGTGAAGTAGATTCGGGTGAAATCCTTAAACTTGGAGGAAAGGTTATCAGAAAGCTCTCCATAATAAACGGCGCCTCCTGCATAATACCTGAAACCGCGGTTAAAAGCCTCGAGAAACACCCCAAGGTTTCTGAAATAAGACCGGACAACGAAGTTAGGCTTATAGGCGACAAACTTCCATGGGGCGTAGATAGGATAAACGCTGAAAGAGTATGGGGGTGCGCAGAAGACTCTACAGACGTCTTAGAAGACGCTGGAGATGGAATATGCGTAGCTGTCATAGATACAGGGGTTGACTATACGCATAGAGACCTCGCAGATAGGTTTAACCCAGACCTTAAAGGCTACGACTTCGTCAACGACGACCCAGACCCCATGGACGATAACGGCCACGGTACTCATTGCGCCGGGATAATAGCCTCCTCAGACAATGAACTTGGAATAATCGGAGTCGCACCTAAGGTGAGGCTCTACGCACTGAAGGTTCTCGATAGGTATGGTCATGGCTATGAAAGCGATGTAGTCGCCGCAATAGAGTGGTGTATAAACCATGATGTAAAAATAGTATCGATGAGCTTCGGCGCAGACGTATATCTTCCAAGTTTAAACGAAGCCTGCGACGAAGCCTACAGACGTAATATTCTACTTTTCGCGGCTGCTGGAAACGACGGATACAGCGACAAAATAGAAGATACTGTAGATTACCCCGCGAGATTTGAATCCGTTATAGCCGTTGGAGCTACAGACTTAAACGATAGAAGAGCCGTATGGGGCCGCTACACGGCCTCAAGCACAGGACCTACCTTAGAACTCGTAGCTCCAGGAGACGAAATATACTCAACATACTTAGGCAATGGATATGCAACTATGAGCGGGACATCTATGTCTTGCCCCCACGCGGCGGGCGTAGCCGCTCTACTATGGTCTATAAACAGGAATCTAACAAATGTTGAAGTTAGAGTACGGCTTCAGGAAACGGCATTAGACCTCGGAGAACCCGGCAGAGACTGGGAGTATGGTTACGGGCTCATAGACGCTGAAGCCGCCGTACAAGTCTCAAAACCCTCAGGATGCCAGCTTGTCCACATAGACTATACACCCATAGATCAGGTGAGCGGCGTATTGGAGCCTGATAGAGAAGCTTACATGGAGGCTGGAGGCTAATAGTAAAGCCAATAAGTTTCAACACACATCCGTTTAAGCCGAATGTTTAACATCTTCCCCTAGACCTACCGCTAAACGAGGTTTAAACGGTTGAATCAAATAGAAGCCTGACGCTGAGAGTAAAAGGGTTGATTGGAATGGTAAGCTTAGGCAAGCTCATCCTGTGGTTTTTATCCATAGATGGGGAGATCGTTGAAGTAAGATTCACAGTTAAAGGGAGAAGCTTTTCAGCGCGGGTTCCCAGCGACAGTATTTGGAGCGCGGTCAAAGACGTTCTATTGAATAGAGAGTATGAGCATCTTCCAGAGTTTGAACTATGCAACTTTAAAGGCACCATTGTTGACGCAGGTGCTCATGTAGGCTTGTTCTCGCTTGTAGCATCGGTTTTCGCAGAGAAAGTCATCGCCATAGAGCCGTATCAAATGAACAATAATTTGCTCTTGATGAATATTTTAAATAATAGCGTCGGCAACGTCATCCCTATGAATAAAGCCCTCTTCTCCCATAAGACGAAGTTAAAGCTTTTCCAAGGCAGTACAAGCGTCACCCCCTCTCTCATCGGCAACTCTGACAATTTTGAATACGTTGAAACGACCACGCTTGAAGAGATAGTAGGCTCTCAAGGCCCTATCGACTTCCTTAAGATGGATATTGAAGGGGCGGAGTTCGACGTTTTCAATCATATAGATTTTAAAACGCTTAAACAAATTAGTATGATCGCTTGCGAAGCCCACCCCCGCTATGGCGATATAAACTCGATCGTTGAAAGGCTTAGATCAGCCGGCTTCCAAGTTAAAGTAGTCCACCCTCCCATATTGAAAAGAAGAAACTTCAATTACGATATAAAGCTTCACGGCATGTTGAAGTTGAAAATGCTACGAGGCCTTCTATACGCACCGTTAAAGGTCATTAAATATGAGAATAGAGACCTAGCGGTTTTATTTGCCAGTCGAGAGGAGAGGTTAACATGAATAAAAGATTATCCATAGAAACACTCCACATGTTAACGGCTTTAACAATCGTATTAATATACTTCTATACGCTAGACTTATTCCAGCCACGTTATCCAATGCTCCACAAGGGAGTTACCTGGATTAGAGTTTACGATACTGGATTGACAGATATGAACCCATCCGGTATCCTACCGCTCATAGTGGTTTTCACCACATTGATCGCGTATTGCGTTTATAGATTCGACGACGTTTCAATGGTTAAGCTCTCTACATATATAACATCGGTACTTGTCGCTATCAATCTGATCCCCCTCCTTTACTGGATAATATACATGTACAATCCAACAGATTACACACTTACGGTATACAGCCTCCTCCCGTATCTCGACGCTGGGCTATTCCACATATATGCTCCAGTATACCCTCTCCTCCTCCTTTCGACACTATACGCCTGGCTTCCCATATCCATAATTAAAACCTTTAAGAAACGCGTCAGATTAAAGATTAGACACCGCGAACCTCCAAGTAGTTTAACGGGTAATCCTCAACCGACTGGTACATTTATGGAGAAGCTAGGCATCACATCGATCATACTGCTCGGCGTAGCCCTACCCATAATACCATACCTGCCCACAATAAACCCATACTTTAAACCAGCATCCGTAGACATCTACTGGTACTCTAAATGGCTTAACAACATGCTGACAACGGATCAATGGAATGCCATAAACTACGCATTCTACGGAATCGGTAATGGCAATAGACCCCTATATCTGCTCCTCCTCTACTGCCTTGTCTGCCTAGGGCTTCCGAGGGATCTCGTCTTAAACCTTGAAGCACTATACGTAGCCCCCCTTTTCGCCCTAGCCATATATTTTTCAGCAAAACGCCTTTATGGAAATACCCAATACGCCCTACAGGCTTCTCTAGCCGGTCTTCTCGGCTTCAACATGACGGTAGGTATGTATGCGGGCTTCTACGCCGCCTGGATGGCTCTGATACCATTCTATATATGCATAATGTTAACGCCTCGCCTTGAAAAAACCAATCGGTCTTCAATAGGCTTGATCATAGCCTCAACCGTAACCTTATACATCCATCCATGGACTTGGACGATTCTGATGACCGTTTTAACCCTCTACTTGATCGTTCAAACCTTCGAATCAGTTAAAAGAGGTAGCATCCACATAAACAGGAGCCTACTGTTGACTCTGCTCTTAAACATAGGAATAGATCTGTTTAAAACAGCTGCTCTCCCCGCTCAAGGAGGTTTAATAAGCTCAATTACCGTTTTAAGCAACAGTAGGGTTTTCGGCTTCAAATGTCTACTTGAACTATCTGAAAACTTGAACAGGCTCACTAACAGCTATGTTGGAGGTTTATTCTTCAACCCATTGCACACGCTTCTGGCGCTGATCGGCATTTTATCCCTCTCAAACAGAAGGGACGAGTGTTCAAAGCTCCTCCTACTATGGATAATCGTGCCTTCACTCGCCTTCCCGCTAAGCGATGTGAATCTTCAATCGCATATTCTCTTCGCATATCCATTCCCAATAGTCATAGCGGAGGGTTTACAAACAATATCCGGCTTTGTTGAAAAATTCGACCATAAACTATCCAGCCTCATTAAAATATTCTTCATATTTTCAAGCTTAGTATATGCAGTTAGGGCTTTATGTAACATCGCTGTCTAGATTTTTCCAGACAACTTACCGACAACTCTTCAATAAGATAAATCTATACATTTCCACTCATTTACTGCCGAATTAACTAGCTTCACAACCTTTATTGCTAAATAAAAACTTTAAGGGATAGACGTTCAATTTAAACTTAAAGATAAGCTTAATATCTGCTGTTGTAGAATTTTAATACCGGTCTAAATGAGCTTTAAACATCTACTGATCTTAACGTGCTTCATGTTGTTGCTTTACCAAGCATCTGCATGCTCCGCCCAGGAGGAATGGATCTACTCCTTCGAATTCGTAGGGGCTAATAAGCCCGTCGACGACACCGTTTTCGCCGATACAGAATACACGATTGAAATTGTAATAATGGTCCCCTATACGCTGGAGGGGGCGAGGTTCAGCATATCTATCCCATCGGCCCACGAACCCATAACTCCCACAACACCGTTCTGGGAAATAGTTAACGATTACGCAGGTGTTGATGGCGAATCTATGAGAGCTCTGGCGAATAGAGTCATAACGTTTAAGGTTGTTAAAGGAGAACTTAGGCTCAGAGTTAAGTTTAGAATCCCATCTAAAAACATAGTGGTTTATACGATTACCGCTCCAAACGGCATTAACTACAACATATATACCACCATAGAGAGCTACACGCTTGTTTCAGCGGTTTTTGAAGACAACCCTGTAGGCAGTATAGAATTTAGACTCACATCTTCAAAGGTATACGATTACGAGTCTAAAAGGGAAAGGCTTCAAACGGCTTTTTCATCCGAATACGAGAATTTAGTAAACACAGTTGTTAGCGAATCTGATAAATTAAACAATGCTGGCTTAACAGACTACGCTATTTCCCTAGCGGATTCAATTCTAAGTTTAAAACTTCCCGAACCCCCCAACCCTATGCTTGTATACGGCTTGGCCTTAACATCCATACTGCTTGGGGCATTATCCATAGTTTTCCTCAGCATGTACACTAGAGCTAGAGGTGAAACAGCGTATATAAGACGGGTGGTAAACTCCTCGATCGTAGAAATGGCTTCCATAGAAACATCCCTCAGCAGATTAGACGTTAAGCTTGCAAAAAACCTTTCAGACATCGTCGAGAAGCTTAAGAAGGTGGGAAGACGATGAAACTACACAGTCAGTTTCACATAGTTGGGTTAGGGGGAACAGGGGCAAACGTGATTACAACGTTCATAACCCATCCAAGGTTTAAGGAAATGCTCTTCAATATGGAGGATTTCAGACCGGCCTTCCTAGCCATAGACATAGCCGACGGAGATATAATGGAGCTTAGAAGCGAGTACGTAAAGCTACAGGAGGAGATGAAGCTAAATGGAATTCCATTAGATAGAATATCCCTAAGAGCATTAAGCATAAAGTTTTCAACCCCAGACGTTTTATTCGACTTCATGTCCATGTATCCTAACTACCTTCTCAAAGAAGGAATAAACGCGAAGAACTATAAGAGCTGGATAACGTTCAGGACGAGAATCCCCTCCCTCGCCGGTGGAGCTGGTAGGCAAAGGGCTTTAGCTAAAGCTGTTTACGCTTTAAACTACTATCATCTAGCCCAGCTTAACAATTATATGAACGAGTATAGGGATAAGGTGCTTTCTTCGATAATATCGCCCATGGTCTACATGGTCTTCGGCTTGGGTGGGGGGACGGGAAGCGGCATACTCTTCGACTTAAGTAGGCATCTAAGAGAGAAGTTGGGAAGCGGCATACCTATAATAATGCTCTCCATTCTACCGGCGAGTTTAGACGACTCCCTAGCTAAAGGGATATCACCGTATTTAGCTCTTCAAGAGCTTAGATACCTATTCAACTTAAAGCTCAACAAAGACGTATGCGAAATGTACGATCAGAAGTATAAAAACCCATTCAGCTTAGCCCTTTTCATACCTCTACAGGTCGCGGTAACCCATACTAAAGAAGGAACACTGATAGAGGCTAAAAAGCAGATAGACAATGCTATTGTTGAAATCATTAGAATGCTTTCAAACTTCGACATATCCGATTTAGTCGCTTCAATAGGTTCAAGTGTAGATCTCGGCGACTCATTCCTAAATCTAATAGGGCTATTGAAGATAAGGTTTCCAGTAGATGAGTATGTTGAGCTATCTAATATTCTTCTTAGAGAAATAGACCTTTTAAACACTCTAATAGGGCATAAGGTAAAAATAGTTGAAAAGGCTCTACTGACCACCAATAAGATTTATCAAGAGCTTAAAGACCACTTAAAACGCTACATATTTGAAAACAGACTGGACATGGATGTAGAGAGGTATGTATCTGAAGTATCTAAAAGAGGAGGTAGACTTGAAGCTGAGCTTTCAGAGAACATTAAAGCACTTGAAGTAGCGCTATCTGAAATGACTGAAACCCTACTTATGCCGCTTAAATCTTCTGCATTTAAAGAGGGAACCATAGCTGCATCCTACCTAAACAAGTTCAGAGAGGTCGTAGACTACTGTATTAAACCAGCTGCAAACTACTCAAAAGATTATACAAACATGGTTAGACAGTATGCTGAAAACCTCAGCTTAGGACTTGAAACAGTTAAAGATTTTACATCTAGACAGAAGATATATTTAACTCGTTTAATCTCGATTATGTCGCTTACAAGGTTTACCGTAGAGTTTCTAGAAAACTACCTAAACGCTAGATACATAGCTGAAGAACTGAAAATAATATACTCTCGAAGCAATGAAGAGCTTTCGAGAACAGCCGACCACTACATAAACCTCGTAACAGCCTTATACAAGATCGTATTCACCCTGATTGAGAAGCCTAGTAAAGAATTTAGAACACTGGATCAAGCTCTAACATCTTTAATAATGGCTGAAAGGGTTATGGATTCTAGAAGGAGGAACACATGGGTCAACATAGACAGCCTTGAGAGAGCTTTAGCGGAGAGAAAAACCAGGCTGGAACAGCTTGAGAATGAGCTTTCAAGAATAAGGTTCGACTTCACTGGCAGGAGAAAAATTCTGAGAGATGAAATAATGGATCTCAAAGAAGAGATAAGCAAGCTTAATTCAGAGCTTGAGTACTACAATTCCATTAAAGAACACGTGGACGAGCTCTCTTCAGCGATAAAGGAAATAGTTGACAAACTAGAGTTGAATAGCGACTATAGGAAGGCCCTTAACGAGCTAAGTATGCTTGAAATGGAGTATGCAAGGAAGATGAGCGAAGCCACCAAGTCTGAGAAGTACTACGAGAGAGTAATAGAGCTTACAGAGGAGGAGAGGCTTAAGATATTAGATGTTATACTTAGAGAAGAAGAGGAGAAGCTGAAAAGCTCAACCGAAATATTGAACATAATAAATCTGAACAGGTTTAAAGATATCGTAAAAAGCTACATAAAGACATTCGCGGTTCCAGGGGTTCTAGGGCTTAAAGACACCTACAGGAGCGACACGATATGGGCCATAGTCGCCACACCCATATTATGGGATAAGGACCTTGAAGACGCTTTAAGGAACACCCTCGCCATATACTCCTCGGTTGAAGCGGGAATAGGTGTGAATATAAGGGCTACGGAAAACATAGATCCATGGACCATAGAGTTTATGATAATATGTGCTAAAGCCAAACCAGAACACCTGGAAATATACGATGCAATAAAGGTTAACGCTGAGCAAGTAGTAGATAAAAACATGTTCTTCTCATTCCTACTTGAACACGGCTTCAAAGCCATAGCCGTTCAAGGCGAAGTTGTTGAGCGTGGGAAAGACATCCTATAGCCTTCCGGAAGAGCTTCTCCTTAAACGTATAAATAGGATAGTGAATAGTATAATAGCGTTCATTTCATCCTACACCGTTTTCTTCATATATCCGCTTCTACCGATAGGCGGCAACTACATACTACCTTCAATGATATCTCTTGTAATAGGAATATTGGTATTCCGAGGTAGGGAGAAGATCGCCGTCGGTCTTTTCTACACATTCACATTCATAGCTACAGTCATCAACATCTCATCTGTTTACATATCAATACAGATCCTTCTTCAACTGCAACTACTTCTAGTGTTGGCAATGTTCCTGATAAGTGCCATTATGTTCACAAAACCTAATGTTATATTCCTAACGTTCCTAGCGGCTTCTCTACTTTTACATCCTACACTTTTCATATTTTCCATCCCAATACTAGTGCTTACAATATCTCTGGAAAAGATGGATATACGATCCGTCATATTCATAACTCTAGTGTTCACGATGATGTATGCGCCCTTCGCATTAGCCATGAACCTGGCCAACCCATTGTTCTCAGGAGACCAGCCTGTATACAGATTGTTCTCAATCCCTCATACAAACTTCCACGGATCGCATTCGCTAATGCTTGGAGAGAGTGATTTATCTAAACCCATTTCCCTGATGGCTCCCGCTCGAAGTTTATGGGAGCTTATCGCCGAACTAATGGGCGTTTCAGAGATGGTTCCCGGCGAGAGCTTAGCCATTGTAGAAGGGTTAAATAAAATGATCGATAGGTACAGTCGGATTCATGGATTAAATATCACGGCAAATGCTGAAATTTTACTTTCATCCACTTCTTTATTCGAATGGTTGAATATATTTATTAAAGAAGATGTTGGAGTTAACTTAATATTGCGTTTCTTAGCAAGCTATATTTTAACGCTTTTTGCAGTTATTCTTACAATAGCTTTCTCGATTGTTATAGCGCTGTTTCTCGAAGGGCTTACAAGGAATTTAATTACAAGAAGACTTGAAAAAATCTACCCTAAGATGAAGGTCTTTTCAACGCTTCTACTATCTATACTCTTCCTCACAATAACGTTATATTTTATAGATGCACTTCAAGCTCCACTATCCTACGTTACAGTCATGTCGTTTGGAGGCGTTGCCTTCCAATACAATATATTTTTTACGGCATTTTTCGCTCTTCTAATATCGCTAAGAGATTTCTATGAAATGAAAATCGAAGAAATATTACAGCTTAAATCTAAAATAATGGATGCTTGGACGCGCTTTCAAAGCCTCTACTCGGATTTTTCAAAGAAATGTGAAGAACTTAGAAATAGCGTCGTTATCGATGTTCCTGAAGCTGTAGTTGCTGAAAAAATCTATGAAAGCATAAAAAGCGACGTTAAAAGGTCTGAAGCCATTACGACGTTGCCCGTGTTGAAAAGCATATTTACAAGCATAGAGGACAAGCGTTTAAGCTTGGAAAAATTCATGGAGAAAATTGAAACGGATATCAAGCTTAGGCTTAAAGCATTAAACGAATTGCAAAGCGCTCTTATAAGCGAACTTGAAAACGTGGGATTTAACTTGAGTAGTGTGATAAATAGGCTTAAAGAGAGCCGTCCATGGATGAACGTAGAGGAATTGATCAAGCCACCAACCATAAACATAGCAGAGCTGACATTTGAAAAAGCCATAAGCAATTACGGAAAAACTAGAGAGAACTTTATAGGTTTCTCAAGGATCCTTGTATTAAGATATGGGCAGATTTTAAACTCTCTTGAAAGACTTATGCCGGAAGTTCACTCCACACATCCTACGCTCAGTCCAGAAAACGTGGAGAAAGACCCTCTCAGTTTAGATATATTCGTGAAAAGAACGGTCATAAGCCTCATAAACTATAGCGAGAAGTATCTGAGGCTTGTAGAGAAGTTGTCAAAGCTCCTCAACATAGAAGTAAAAGACGAATTTAAGAACATATTTAAAGCCGACGCATTCATGGAAACTGTAAATGCGAAACTTAGTAAAATCGTATCAGAGATTAATGAAACGATAGATGGAATTGAAAAATTGAACGTTCTAATTTCAGAAATACTGCAGGGGTCTGGTGTAGACACCACGTTTACAAAGACCGGCTCGTATACTTACGTTGAAGATCTTAAAAAGATAGAAAAATCCCTAATTGACTGGAAAAGCGGTGAAGAACTCGCCTCAACATTAACCATGTACTTGGAGCTTAAAACTGGGCTTGAAGAGGCTCTTGAAAAGGATAGGGTCTTAGCTGAAACAGCCAGCGTTTTCCCATATCTGGAAATGTACGTTAAAGACGCGATTAAACAATACGGTAAAATACATGTAAGCGATCTTCCACTTATGGAATCCCATCTGATGGCGTTCATAAGCCTCTTTACCCAGAAGAACTACGAGTATTCGATCGATCGATCCGGTTTGATAATGCTTCGAGGTGAAGTCAAGTGAAGCTTGAAGACCTCATCAATATTGTGAACGTACCCGTTAAAACCATTACCATACCCGAAAACATCGGAATATCTGTCAATATGATGAGACGGCAGGGTAATGTATTCGCCGCATTGGAAGGAGAATCTACTAAAGTTGAAAACGGCAACCTATTTGTAAAAATGAAGGAATTGAAAGACGAGGAGATTAAGAGCGTCATCAACCTATGGTTTAAATGCTTAGGCTTTAAACACGTTCAGAAAACGGCCGTTTGCGGCGTATTGGGAGATAAACTCATGCATCTTATACTGACCGCTCTAAGTGAGCAGTATTCAGATAAACCCGGCGTTTGCATATCTACATTACCGCCTGCTGATGAGACGCCCTATAAGACGTTTACTGCTTTAAGCGATCTATTCTACGGAACCAGACTAGGTGTAACGATAATTGTCGACTACGATATTCTCTGGAATGAATTAACATTCATAGAAGCCGGCGGTCGGAAAACTCCCAGACATGTCATTTCAGACCTACTGCTCATAGCTATTACGGCTTTCCTTAATAGGGATGTTTACAGAAAAGTTGAAGAATTTAACCGAAGATTGTTCATCCCTTCGATAATGTATTGTGTAAGTAGTAACGTCTTTAGAGACTTGAAAGGTGTTTTAAGGTTGTCAGAGTACCTGATTCTCACCGATTATAAAAAGGAAGACGTGGAGTATATCATACTTTATGTAGATGGTACTGGTTTTGAGAAAGATGAAGATCTACTGAAACAGAGCTTCTATGAGTGGACGAAGATGTTTAAAAACCTGATGGATTCGGATATAGTTTACGGTACTGAAGGAAGCAGACGAATAGCTGTATTCTTTAACGTTAGAGAGCTTCCCAAGGAAAAATATAAACATATAGCTGAAAAATGCCTATCTGTAAGAAATATGATAGATAACCCTACCCCTGCAATAGAGTCTCTTAAATTTCTGGGGTTGCTTAAAGATGTTCCAAGTTGAAGCCAGTTATAATAATAAAAAATACGTACTTGTCGTCGATAACTCACACATTCAATTAACTCGTAAAAAATTATTCTCCTCCAGCATCGAAACGCTTTTCAATTTAAAAGATTTTGCGATAAATGCCTCATTTAACGATACCGATCTAAAAATAGAGTACCGTGGATACACCTTTAAAATACATGATACAGGAGATTACATCCGGTTGAAAAATACCGTCGATGAAATCCTCAAAAAGGAAGAAGAGGAGAGGAAACTTAAAAATGAAATAGAACTCCTCACGTCAAAAGTTAAAACGCTCCTCTTAGAGGTATTTACCAGCAGGTTATGGTATGTTACATACTTAAACAACATAGATAAATCAGGCTACGTTGATGCAATATATAACCTACCAGAGCACATCTCTCAAACTAAGGACCCTATAGAGGCTTATGAAAATTTAAAAGCCAAGTTGCTCGAGAAATTAGATGAGTTATCCCAGGCATTAAATTTAATAGATCCCTCTAGGCGGGAGAAACTGCTACACATGATACAGGAAACAGTCGCTAAACATGATGAACTAATCAAAGATGGCGGTTATGAGAAAATCCCCGAATTTTTAAATAACACCAAACCATCCATTGAAAACACTATAGGCGAACTGGTTAAGGAAATCTCCAGCTTGATAGGTCAAAGAGACGCCAAACAGTAACTAAAATCTTTGAACAGTTTAACGCAATTATGCATTGACGTTATTTATGGATTTTAATGGCTAATCGCTTTGAGTTAAACATTCAAGTCTGCTCTTCCATATGGGATCTACACCATACTCATCCATGATTTTTTCTACAGCTTTAGGAAAATCCATTTTATCCTCGTAAACAGCCTTCAAAAGGCTTAATGTAATTTCGTCTGAGTATGTTAAATCTACATAGCCATCCCATGCTACTATGTTTTTAACGCCTCTCTCGAATAGTCTAACTATGGTACGCCATGAATTGGTGCCATTGCAGCCCATCATTATGATGCTTGAGCCATTTAACCCATCTCTACTTGAGCATCCCAACAAGTCTGCCCTTAAAGCAAAGTATGGGCCTTCCCTTTCATTAAACGTATACGCCTCTCTGACTGCTCCGGAGATCTGCTCGTAGAGGTATCCGGTTAGATTATACCTCTCTGTGCTGAAGAGGTATAGGAAACCGGATGTTGTATCAATTGCACTATGTACTCTGAGGACTATGAGCTCATATCCTCCAATATTCATGAGAAGATTTATCGTTACATTGCTTCCCACATAAACGTCTACATCAAAACCCACCTTACTTAAAACATCCTCAGCCTCTTCTATGAACTGTGGATTGGGTTTTGTAAGCGCTAAACCGTCTATTATAACCGCCCTCGGAGCCCTCACGTGATTCGACTGGTGTGATGGCTGGTGGAAATACAAGACTAAAGCTAAAATAACAGCTACGATAAACACAGCAGGCAATACGGCCTTCCACTTTAGCCTCTTTCTTACCGCACTGCTCTTACTTACCCTAGTCCTATTCAAACCACGCTTCTTCACGTTTTCTGAAAGATTTTTACATCCCTACTTTATTTAAGTTTTAAAGACGAATTTATAAATCATTTTAACGTTAATCTTTAACAGCGTGTTTGATCAATTATTAAAAATGACTAAGCTTTCATATTATGAAAGTACAACTTGTTGTGATGATCTTTAACTTACCTTGATGTAGGGAGGTTATATACAATGAAAAATTCAGCATAAGACTATGATATGCCTCACCTTCTAACTCCTCTACCTCTACTAGCTTCAACCCAAATGGCTCAAGCCAAGAGGACAGTCAAGCAATTTGCACCAACTTAATAGTCTCATTCCCCTCTTTTTAGACGTAAAGTTATGCATAGTGTTTTTAGTCTAAAAGTCTCTTTCTACATTTTCAGTTTTATTCATAAGTATTATTCTCTAATTATTTTCACATCAAGCTTCTTCCTGTCGTCATTTTTGAAGTCTAAATGGGCTTTCCCGTTGAATTTAACGTGTGAGAAGATGGATTTTAACGCCTTCCTCTTAACCTCAAAATACGAGTCTATGAGGTCTATCGGTGCATCTAACGGGATTCTGTAGCTCTTAATTGCCTCCAACTTTAAGCTCACCCCTCAGAATTCTCTCTATGTCGCTCTTGTAATACCTGAGCTTACCGCTCGGAAGCTTAACAGCCCTGATAAGACCCTTCTTATACCAAGACCACAAGGTTTTGTTGCTGACTTTGAGGATCCGCCTAGCCTCCTTGGGAGTAATGAGCTCTTCGTAGGGCATCAAAGAAATAAAAGAACTAAACACTATTTAAATCTATCTATATTGAAGCCGTTGACTACGGCGAACAAAGTGGACTGGTGGAATAGAACTGTAGGAGGGGAAAAACATATAGGGTACTCCTCTACTGGTTAGATTTCTGAAGAATCATGCCTAGAACACCTAGGGATTTGGTTGAGATAGAAGCCTATGCTCATGCTACGGAGGATCCATCTAAAGTCGAAGAAGCTGTTAGAAATCTTCTGCTTGAAACTGTTCGTGATAGAATCAAGCTGGAGAAGACTACGCTTAGAGGGCATTATGGTAATCCGATAATCGTTTACCGTGGTTCTGTTGAAAACGTCTCTGAAGAGCTTCTCCTAAGCTTAATTAGACGAATGTCTCCTGAAGATAGAGCCTCTCTTAAGACGTCTCTCGATGCTCACCTCGGTAAGCACAACGTTCTATACTTGAGGTTTAACAAGCAGGAGGCTTATCTTGGACGCTTGAAACTGGATCAGATCGACGCCATATGCTTAAGATTGAAGCTTAAACCACATGTTTTCAATAGGCTTCCGAAGCTTATAGAGTCTGAGGAGGGATAGGGTTCACTAGGCTCTTCCACGACCTCCATATGGTTTTCAATAAACCTGAAGTCGATAAAATGCTTTCTATGGCTAGAAGCTTGGGCTTCTCGGTTGTAGGGTTAACCTTAGAAGACGTTGCCATGAAACCGTTAGAAGTTAAACCTCCGGAAAACCTTAAGGTTGTTTGGAGGATGGATCTTACCCATGATAAAGCTCAACCAAAAACCATAGATAAGCTTAGAAAGCTCTTTTCAATAATAGCCGTTTCATGTAGCTCTAGAGACCAGTTTAGAGCCGCTTTGAAAACGCGTGCAGACCTAATCTTTCAGAAAAAGCTCTTCACATTAAATCTCTCAGACGTCAGGGTTTTAGCATCTTCAGGTAAATTCTTCGAATTCAACTTTAAGCCTCTAATTTATGCTAGGGGGCTTGAGATGGTTAACGCCATTAAAGTTATCCGTAGAAACGTTGAACTTCTTAGAAAGACGAAGGTACCAGTTATAGTTTCAAGCTGGGCCTCCAACCCATATGAAGTCACCCCTCCTCTTGAATTGCCTCAGTTTCTAACATTAGCTGACGTAAATGTCCAAGAATTTTACCGATGTGTTTCAGAGGAGCCTGCTAGACTGCTTGAACTCTCCGCTTCTAGAAGAATGGGTCTTCCAAACGGTGTTAGGATTTTAGAGAGTGGACGTGTATGAAGACGTTTAAAACGAGATACTTGGCTTTAAAGGTTGAATGCGATGGGGAATTCGATAGAGACAGTTTCCAGAAGAACCTAATTGAAACATATCTACGCTTATACGGCGAATATGGGCTGAGTAAAGCAAACCTTAAGCTTTTAAAACTTGAAGAGGACGGACTTGCCATTCTATCTGTAAACCATAAGGCTTTACCCCAGCTTAGAGCCGCTTTGGCGCTCATCAGAGAATTAGGCGGTGTGAGAACAGTAGTCCACGTTTTAGGTGTTTCAGGCACTATTAAACGGCTTAAGGCTAAATTCCTCTCCGCAGATGTTGGAAAATCATAAAACTTTTTAGGAGCTGATTATATATTAATGTAGAATTCCTCGGAATGGTCTGAGGCATTATGTATCATTACTCGATAGATGGCTATAGGAGGTGTTGAAGGTGTTTGCAGCACAGGGAGCATATGACAGAGTTATTACAATATTCTCCCCAGAAGGTAGACTTTACCAGGTTGAATACGCTGTTGAAGCCGTTAAAAGGGGTGCAGCGGTAGTTGGATTGGCATGTAAATCATGCTGTGTTCTAGCCGCTGAAGAAAGATCACCATCCAAACTCTTAGATGAAAACTTCACATGGAAAGTTTTCAAGATAGACGACCACGTAGGTGTTGCTATAGCTGGTTTTGGGCCTGACGCCAGGCTTCTAGTAGATCAAGCGAGGATTTATGCTCAAAGTAATAGGCTCATGTACGATGAGCCAATAGATATTGAGGTTCTGGTTAAACGTATAGCCGACATCAAGCAGATGTATACTCAACACGCCGGAGTTAGACCGTTCGGAGTAGCTCTACTATTCGGAGGAGTCGACAGATACGGGGCTAGGCTTTTCGTAACGTTACCCGGAGGAGATTACTGGAGTTATAAAGCCACATCCGTAGGTATGGGTAGTGAAGCCGCCGTAGAGTTTCTCGAAGCAAACTACAAGGCAGATTTAACGGTCGATGAGGCAACGCGGATGGTGATCAAAGCCTTAATCAAAGCTAGTGGCGGTAAAAGCGAAGATAGAAGGTTTAAACTGGCTGTAATACCGGTTGAAACTAAGCAATTTAGAATACTAACCGATGGAGAGGTTTCCAAGTACCTCGAAAATATTTAGTGTGGGAGTAGAAAATGTCTGAACGTCATATTCTAGCTAGATTGCAATTATCGGGTGAAAAGTTTGAGATAATTGTCAACCCAGACTTCGCGTTAAACTATAAACTTGGTAAGATAAATGATATAGATAAGGTTCTAGTAGCCTATGAGATTTACACCGATGTGAGGAAGGGTTTGAAAGCATCCTCTGAGAAGCTCATGAAATACTTCAAAACAACCGACGTGAGGAAAATAGCTGATGCTATAATTAAACAGGGGGAGCTTCAGATAACTGCTGAGCAGAGGAGGAAACTGATAGAGGAGAAGAGAAAGCAGATAATCGCATTCATAACTAAAAACTGTATAGACCCTAGAACCAACCTCCCAATCCCGGCTTTAAGAGTCGAACAGGCTATGGATCAAGTAAAGGTATCGATAGATCCCTTTAAAGAAGCCGAAGGACAGGCCTTAAAAGTTATCGATGCGTTAAAACCCATTTTACCACTTAAAATTGAAAGGGTGAAATTGGAAGTTAAGGTTAAACCGGAGTATGTTCCTAGAATGTACAATTTCATAAAAAGCTATGGTTACTTGGAAAAGGAAGAGTGGCTTAACGATGGTTCATGGAAGGCGGACGTCGATATGCCAGCTGGACTCCAAGCCGAGTTTCTAGATAAGCTTAACAGGTTTACAAAAGGTACGGCTCAAGTTAGAATTCTAAAGTAGGTGAATGTTCCATATGTCTGAGCGTAGAATAGTTCTACCCGGTGAACTTTTAGTTGAAGGAGGAGATTATCAACCGGGTTTAAACGTGTTCAAGTATGGTGAAAGGCTGTACGCGTCTAAGATAGGTGTATTATCTATAGTCAAGCAAACAGTTTCCGTAATAGCTTTGCATGGTGTCTACGAACCTAAAGTAGGAGACGTTGTCATAGGTAAGGTTATAGACATTGGCACTTTCAGCTGGACCGTTGACATAAGGTCACCTTACACCGCCGTTTTAAACGCCTCTGACTACTTTAAAGGTAGGTTCAACCCAGCTAGAGACTCTCTGATCAAAGCATTAAAGCCTGGAGATATGATAATAGCGCAAATAGCTGATTTTGATAGGACTAAAAATCCTACTTTAACCGTTCAAGGCCCAGGTTTAGGAGGAGTAACCAAAGGCATCATAGTTGAATTGACCCCCTCAAAGATACCTAGGCTTATAGGTAGAAAAGGCTCTATGATAAACCTGCTCAAGAAAGAGGGTAGATGTCAAATAACCATAGGTAAAAACGGTCTGATTCACATAGTTGGTGAGAAGCCTGAATATGAGGAGTTGGTCGCTCAGGCGATAGGAAAGATAGAGAGGGAGGCTCATACTACGGGTTTAACGGACAGAATTATGAGGCTTATGAAGAAGGAGAGGGAGTTAAATGTCAGCTGAGTTCGTGAGAGTTGATGGAAGGCTTCCAGATCAACTCAGACCTATAAAGATGGTCGTAGGAATACTTGACAGGGCTGATGGATCAGCATACGTCGAACAGGGAAATACAAAGGTCTTAGTAGCGGTTTACGGTCCTAGAGAGCTTCATCCGAAGCATCAGGCGTCACCGGACTCCGCCATGGTAAGATGCCGGTATCATATGGCGCCGTTTTCTACTAGGGAGAGAAAAACACCAGCCCCGTCACGTAGAGAAATAGAGCTTTCTAAGGTCATAAAAGATGCATTATCCCAAGCTATTTTTCTAGAGAGCTTTCCTAGAACATCTATAGATGTTTTCATAGAGGTTTTAGAGGCAGATGGTGGGACGAGATGCGCCAGTATAAATGCGTGCTCTCTGGCTTTAGCCAATGCTGGTATACCGCTTAGAGACCTCGTTTCAGCTGTAGCTGTGGGTAAATATAGAGGTCACATAATACTGGATTTAAACGATGAAGAGGATGAGGCCGCCGAAGCAGATATGCCCATAGCGATAATGCCAAACCTCAATAAGGTAACACTTCTACAGGTTAACGGTGTTTTAACGGAGGAGGAGTTTAAGCAGGCCTTTAACTTAGCGGTTAAAGGCTGTATGGAGATTGATAGGATTCAAAGAGAAACCCTTAGAAGTGTTTACTCATCTATTAAAGGTGAGGAAGATTGAAAACGTTTAAAGTAGTGTCTCAACTCGTCAGAACGAGAATAGTGGATCTGCTCAGTAAGAACTCCCGGATAGACGGTAGGGGTCTATTAGAATATAGAGAGATCAAGGTTGAAAAAGGCTTCATCAGTAGAGCTGCCGGTTCGGCTCAAGTTTCAATAGGGTCTACAAAGGTCCTAGCTGGGGTTAAAGTCGAATTGGGCGAACCTTTTCCAGATGTACCTGATAAAGGTGTTTTGACAGTTAACGCAGAACTAGTCCCGCTTGCATCACCAGCTTTCGAACCTGGTCCACCAGATGAAAATGCGGTAGAACTTGCTAGAATAGTTGACAGGGCTTTAAGGGAAACTGAAACTGTAGATTTAAAAATGCTATGTATAGAGCCTGGTAAGAAGGTTTTCGTAGTATTTGTAGACATATACGTCCTAGATTATGATGGCAATTTTATAGATACTTCTTCACTTGCCTCTATCCTCGCATTGCTTAATACGAGGATCAGAAGATTCAGAGTTGAGGAGGGGAAGCTTAAGTATGAAGACGATTACATGCCTCTTCCCATAAGACACATACCAGTTACTGTAACTTTAGCTAAACCCGATGATGGCCCGTTTATAGTAGATCCGAATCTCGAAGAAGAGCTCAGCTTAGGCAATAGAATATCTATATCCATAGACGAGCTTGGCAGAATCTGCGGTATCCAGAAGCTTGAGGGAATGCTATCTGCAGACGAAATCTTTAAAGCTGTATCTATAGCTAAAGATGTTGCTCCAAAACTCATAGAGGTCGTGAAACGGGAGGGTGGTTTAAATGTCTGACAGACCTAAAAACGCAGGTACAGGTGCTCTAAAGGCTAAGTATGGCTCTCCAGTCAGGAGTAGATATGCTAGGATTATTCAAATGGCTAAGAGAGTTTACGAGTGCCCCAAGTGTGGTATGCGTAAAGTCAAACGTGTAAGCGTAGGCATATGGCTCTGTTCAAAGTGCGGCTACAAGTTTGCAGGCGGAGCCTATCAACCTACTACTGAGATTGGTAGAATAGCATTACGGATAAAAGGATAGATTAGGTGCACGTTTTGGAGCTGGAGTGCCTCGTCAAGCTTAAGGTGGACTCAAATATTTTAGGCTCTATTTTCAAAGCTCTACAACCGGAAACTACACGTCTAATATCGAGGAGGGTATTCGTAACGCTTGAGAAAACAGAAGAATCAATAATTTTCAAGTTCAACGCTAAAGACCCTACGGCTCTAAGAGCGGCTTTAAACTCTTACTTGAGATGGTTTTCAGCCGTTGAAAAAAGTTTAAAATTCGTAGAGGCGCTTCAACTCCTTGGCAAATAGATGCTTCAAAAAGCTCCTACGCGAGCTCAAAACACTTCAAGCTTAACCTAATAATTTAGTTGCTGGTGTTCTTCTGATTAACAGCTCTTCTAAGATAAAATTTTAGAATACGTTTGCCTCTAATCATTAAAGTATTATGGATAAAGGTTTGCATATAATCGTCTTGATAAAGCAAGTACCTGATATTGAGAGAGTCAAGTTTAATGTTGAAGAGGGTAGGATAGATAGAAGCTCGGCGCCATTAGAGACGAATCCATTCGATTTAAACGCGCTTGAAACAGCCATTCAACTCAAAGAACGTATTGGAGGATGGGTAACAGTTATAAGTATGGGCCCCCCTCAAGCCGAATCTAGTTTAAGAGATGCTCTAGCTAGAGGAGCCGATAGAGCTATCCTTCTCACGGATAAGCTCTTCGCTGGAGCTGATACACTTGCCACATCTTACACATTAGCTACAGCTATAAGGAAGGTCGGCTCTTTCGATCTGATAATTTGCGGTGAGAAAACCGTAGATGGAGATACTGGTCAGGTTGGACCTGAAGTCGCCGAACATCTTAACATTCCACATGTCGCCTATGTATGTGAGATCAGGTCAGCTACGTTGGACAGACTTCTACTGGTTTCCGATATGGGTGACAGGTATTTGATTGAAGTTAAGCTTCCAGCTCTAATAACTGTAACTAAAGATATAAACACGCCTAGGCTTCCAACTCTGAGGAATGTTCTTAAAGCTAAGAAGGCTACCATTGAGGTTTGGAATGCCGACAGCTTATCAGGCTACGGTGAACTATGTAGATTTGGACTTCAAGGCTCCATGACCACGGTATTCAAAATAGTCTTCCCGTCCGAGGACTTGAGGAAAGGGCTGATCTTCTATGGAGACGATGCTGTTGAAAAGCTCGTGAAAGCTTTACATGAGAGGGGGTTTTTACGTCTTGAATCAAATAGTTGAAAACGGCGTGATGATATACGCTGAGCAGAAGAAAGGAGTGGTGCATCCGGTTTCACTAGAGCTCTTAGGTAAAGGTAGAGAGTTGGCGGATAAACTCAACGTTGAGCTTTGGAGCGTCTTACTGGGCCATAGTATTCAAGGTGGAGCTGAAGCGCTCATACATTACGGTGCTGACCGGGTTTTCCTATACGACGATCCAACACTTGAAGAGTTTGACGTAGTCAGGTATAAACATGTGCTTGTTGAACTTGTTAGAGAAGTTAAACCTCAGCTAATTCTGATGGGTGCAACACCGCTGGGTAGGAGTTTAGCTCCAAGAGTTGCAGCGGCGTTGAATACTGGTTTAACCGCAGACTGCATCGATATCCAGATCGATGATAAAGGCGAGGTTGTCCAGATAAGACCCGCCTTCACGGGAAACATACTCGCCCACATAAAGACCAGAAGCAGACCTATTATGGCAACCGTCAGATACCGGGTTATGAAGCCTCTAACAAAGGATCTTTCTAGAAGAGGTGAAATTGTTAAGAAACCCGCTCCAAAGGCTCCGGATACAGGCTTAAAGGTCTTAGGCGAAGTTTCAACGAGACGTGTAAACCTTGCAGAGGCAGACGTTATAGTGTCGGGTGGTAGAGGTCTTAAGAAGAAGGAGGATTTAAACATGCTTAAAGAATTAGCCTCTATCTTAGGGGGAGTTTTGGGTGTTAGTAGGCCTCTCGTTGACGATGGATGGATATCCAAAGACCACCAAGTCGGCTTCAGTGGAAATACTGTTAAGCCTAAACTCTACATCGCATGTGGTATTTCAGGCTCCCCTCAGCACATAGCCGGTATGCGCGACTCTGAGATTATAGTGGCTATAAATATCGATCGATCAGCGCCCATTTTCCGGATAGCCGACTATGGGATAGTAGGCGATTTATACGAGGTTGTACCTAAGTTGATTGAGACTTTAAAGAGGTTGAAGAGGCATGAGTAGTTTAAGTTTAAACCTTATTGAGAAGCTTAAGGCGATTCTAGGGGAAGAGTGGGTTGTCCAAGGTGAGAGCCTCATAGCTAGCTACGTATTAGATGAAACACCTCCTCCAATAAGACCTCAACCCCACTTAGACGTAGTCGTTGTTAAACCAAAGTCTTCAGAAGAAGTCTCCAAAGTCCTCAAACTGGCAAATGAATGCAATACCCCGGTTTTTCCTAGAGGTGGAGGCACGGGTCTGGTTGGAGGATGCATACCAACAGCCTCTGGAATCATACTCTCTCTTGAGAGGATGAATAGAATCGTTGTTGACAGGGATAATTTAATGGCTGAGGCTGAAGCAGGTGCAACTTTAAAAGACCTTCTAAACGCTTCAGATGAAGCCGGTTTATTCTTCCCGCCACACCCGGGTGATGAAGGGGCTCAAATAGGCGGTTTAATAGCTTGTAATGCCGGTGGGGCTAGAGCCATTAAAACCGGGGTTATGCGGAACTACGTACGTGGTTTAGAGGTCGTTCTACCTACTGGAGAGGTTCTGAAGCTTGGCGGCAAACTCTTAAAGAATAACTTCGGCTTCGACCTCATGCAGCTTATAATCGGGAGCGAAGGTACTTTAGCCGTCATCACTAAGGCTTGGATACGTCTATATCCAAAGCTTCCAGCAACCGCAACGTTAATAATTCCATTTGAATCGAGAAGCTCGGCCGTTAAAGCCGTTCCTAAAATTCTCCACGCAGGCATTTTACCGCTAGCCTTAGAGTATGTCGAAAGGATCCCTATTGAAAGATCAGCTGAACGTTTAGGTTTAATGTGGCCGTGTAAAGTCGGCGAAAGCTTTCTAATAGTGATCCTGGCTGAGCAGTCTAATGAAGCTTTATACAGTCAATGTGAAAAGCTCTTATCGCTTTGCGAAGAATTCGGCTCTCTTGAACCGCTTTTAGCTGAGAGTAGAGAAGAGCAGGAGAAGATTCTGAAGATCCGTAGTGAAATATATTCGTCTCTCAAACCCGACATGGTAGATATACTGGACGCCACAGTTCCACCAGCATCCATAGGCATCTTCATGGACGAGGTCGAGAGAATAGCCAAAAGCTACAACACATACCTACCATCCTATGGACATGCAGCAGACGGAAACATACACGTTCACATAATGAAAGAGCAAGGTTGGCGTATTGAAGACTACGATAAAATTAGAGACGAAATATACATCGCCGCTGTGAAGCTAAGTGGGACAATAACGGGTGAACACGGCATTGGAGCGGTCAGAAGGAAAAGCGCGGAGAAGTTTCTAAACCCAATACATGTAAAACTCATGAGAGAGATTAAACGCATATTCGACCCGAAAAACATACTAAACCCGGGCAAAGTACTGCCATAGGCTCATTTTGAAAAATTAAAATAAAAGCTCCTGTATAATTATGTCAGGGAGTGGGTAAGCCAGTGGGCGGGTTTCCGGACGCTATGAAGCGTCTGGAGGAAACTCCTCCACGCAGGTGGAGCCACACCACGGCGACGTGGGGGGCGAGAGCCCCGGCTCCGGCGCAGAAAAGACACTCCCACCCGGTGTATGTGAATGATAGGCGGCTCAACCGCTGACAATACCGGGATGTGGAGATGAAACTGCCGTCCTGTGGGCGTTAAGGCGAAGGAAGCCTATGAGCCTCCACCTGAGGCTTCGGTAAGCCGCATTAGTCGAATCCCGCCTAAAACAAAAGGAGGGTTACGGCTGGCATACCCACTCCCCGAGATGGGTAACATTTAAATAGGTTTCCTCAAATGCACTCTCATACGCTCGAAAATATCTTTTAAATATCGTTGTAGAGCTTTTCCTACTCCTCCGTAATTGGAATGGTTAAAGGGTAGATTAAAACTTGTATGGACTTTGTATGGATGTTCGACCCCTCCCCTAGTTTTCTCCATTATATTTTTATGGTGATTTTCCATGTTCTGCCCCGTTTCCGAAAGCCAACCTTTGAGTTTTTCCATAGCTCCTTCGGGCTTTGCGTGCTATGACTATGCAAGCGTTAACGGTGAGAAGTTTAAAGTATCCGTTCCCCCTTTACAGGAGGCCGAAGTCCCTGGCTTAACTCGTAGTCCGGATGTCTACAGATGGAGGCCTTACGTGCTCTAACAATTATATCATAATCGCCTTCAAGCTTCGGCTTAGGCACACCCCTCACAACCACAACTCCGGGTTTTTCAACCACAGTTGCCTTCATAATACGATCACCTAACGTGAATCTTTTATCACAATAGTCGTATATACTTTACCTCTTGTTTTTGAGTTATTGAATTATATACAAGTACTTGTAGCAGAATTATAGGAGCATCTTCTGAAATATAGTAGAGGAAAAATTTTCTCCTCCTCAAGTGGTTGGAGGAAGGCTGCGGGTTTTCTGCCCGATCTGGCTATAAGGGAGTTAATTTCCTGCTCTGTTGGGATAAATGGGATTTTCTGTTCAAGGGTGTATTTTGGTTTTCCCATGTAAGACCATGTATTCTCACGAACGTGCATGCATAGTTGATTCGATATCATCGGGATCGAGTGGTGCCGAGTCTGTCAAGACCTCAATTCCGTTATTTGTAACCACTATTGTATCTTCAACACGAACGTAGAGTCTCTCTTCAGGTACCCACATTTGTGGATCAACGGAAAAAACTATTCCAGGCTTAAGTGGTGCAGACTTATAGTCGCCAACGTCATGAACAGACATCCCTACGGGATGAGAGAGATGCCCACGAAACTTTAAAGTCCTTTCAGCAGCCTTTCTATAGACTTCTTTTGAAAAACTATGCTTCTTAATGAAGTCGGCCATTATATTAGATGCATCGTTTAATATTTGATCCGCAGTTAACCCTGGACGAATGCAATGCAATAGTGTCTTGTGACACTCTACAATAAAGCCGTAAAGTTCCCTCTGCCATGACGAATACTTCCCATTTACAGGCCACATTCTCGCAATATCGCTAGTATAGTAGTGGTAATCGGGCGCCGTATCCATGAGCACTAAGTCGCCATCTTTCATCACACAGTCATCGCGGAAGTAATGCGGTTCCCAAATGTTTCTTCCTGAGGCTACAATTGAATGGTAGCCTTCGCCAAATGCGCCATGAGATATAAAGATGTAGTTGGCGACTGCTCTTAGGTTATATTCCATCATCCCTGGTTTTGTTATACGCATGGCCTCGGTTACAGCCAATGCTGAAAGCTTGCCGGCTTCACGGAGAAGAGATATTTCCCTCTCGTTTTTAACAAGTCTTAAAGAATCAAGTATAGGTGACAAATCTCTAATCTCAATGTGTGGAAAGCGGGTGCGTAATAGACTAATAAAGCGTTGCTCCCGCGGTAAGATACCATCCCATGGATCTAAGGCCACAAGCTTATTATAGTGGAGTATTGTTTCACGGGATTCCCCTCTATTCTCAGCAGGATCATGCGGGACATAAAGAATTCGAACATCCTTAAGGTATCCTATAAGATCCTCTAAAGGAAGAATTTCATCTATCCCAGTAAATTCCCTTATTAAATCGGCATCCTCAAGAGTCAATATATTCTCTCTATTGTCATTCGTGCTTAGGAAGCGCGGAATAAAAAGTCTAGTGGCGCGATCTCTACCATCAATTATAAGATAGGAATGCGGAACCTCCACTCCGCAACAGTAATAAAAATCGTTCGACTGTCGGAAGGGAAAATGGCCTCTAACTTGCTGACTGCCTTGGATGATAACACAAGCATCTTGGCCTATTGCATTAAGTACTTTATCCCGGCGTTCCTTGAACTCCTCTAGAGGAAAATCTCTTTGAAACAACCTTGATTTTTCGCTCTTAATATCAAAGAGGCTTGATCCGATCATAATATTTCCTCTTACTCAAGAGGAAATATTTTAATTTTGTAGAGATTAGAAAACAAAACCTGGAATATAACATCTAGACTTTTTGTAATCCGTTTAAGGGAAGAAGACTATGTGCGAGTACTTAGCTCTGAAATCTTCAACCCTGTTACGGTCATGGTATGCGTCTTGGCCTTTAGGCAGAATATGTTTAATAAAGTTAACCTGCCTCTAAAGGTAGATATCAGCTAACATACTCACTCCCCAAGGCAAGTAATAAATGGTAGTAATAATGAAATTGACTTCTATTTCCGTGTTTAGGTACGTATTCGCCTAGTTTATCTCTGTATTCAGATATCCGTGTTGATTTCTGGGGATTGTAACAGATCTTAGAGTTGAAGCTAGTAACTTTTTTCTACAAGTTAAATTACCGCTAAAACCGTAAACAGCATGTTTAAGACTACGATTATTAGTATGAATACCATCGACGATACTATCGCTATGGATAATGCTCCAATCCATCCGACGTCGAAAATGGCCTTATAGGATGCTAGCCATGCGAGAAAAGCCAATATCACCGCTAAAATCGATGCTAATCCGCCTAAAAATAAGTGTAGAGTTATAGATGATAAAACCATAACAATTGTAAACACAATCGGTCCTATGAGTGTAGCAATCATGGCTTTTCCCATAGAAGCCTTTTTCCCCACTATGATTTTAGCCGCTATATACACTGGTATGGATGCAAACATCCAAGCGATAAACAGCATTAATATTAATACCATTAAAGGTGGGATCGTCCAAACAATAAATGGCGGAGGCATATCGACGCGGCCCTCTTCCTCACTATGCTATAGCATGCCCCTATTGGCTGGTTGAGGTTTCAGATTTCTCCTCTTTCTTCAATTCCTGCTCGATCTCCTTTTCAATATCCTCTATGGGCTTCGGCGGTGGAGTTGTTGCCAGCGTATATCCTATCCAAGCCAAAATCGCTAGTACTCCCCCGACCGCCACAAAGCCTGTAAGTTTAAGTACGAGCAGTGCATACTCCGTTAGAAAGACGAGATAGGCGTAGACTACTATACCTAAAACCCCCGCTATAAGCAACAACGCACCTACAGCTTGATCTTTGCCCACGTAAACCACCCGATATTGAAATAATTTCATCCTAAGCTAGATTTAAAATTTACCATTCGCCTCGGTGAGAAAGTCCGCGTCTTTTAAGCGTGGGATGAGTGGGAGCCTAAAAGGGCAGCGAATAACCAAACAATGAGCATCTTAGAAGCAAGAATCCCACAGGCTTCAGCCGCAGGAGTGTCAACACAACTTCTAACATTTATTAAATTTCCCCCGCACGTGTTTAACCGGGAAAGCTACTTGACCAGCGTCTTAGCTATAATATAGACGATCAAGCCTACGATGAAAGCAGCTGTCACCGGTGTGAGGATCGACTGTTGAGAGCTAACAGTCGGAGCTTCTTCAAAGGTTTGACCAACGCTCTTATTGCTCGTTTCCATGGTCTCTGAAGCCTCTTGAGGAGTAGGCTTTACACCCCCCTCCTCGTTACCCTCGCTAATATAGGTTTGAGGTGGAGCTTGAAGCGTGGTTGAAAGCAGTACTGCTAACGCCACTCCCAACAATATACTAATAACCGTTTTCTTGATTTGCTTAGTCATCTAATAGAAGTATTGCGCTATTAGAAGATAATTCTACTGTTTAGAACGGCCTCCTTCTCCATATTCTAAAGGTTTCATACCAGAAGATAAAAGCCGCTACTGCGGCGACGATTAAAGTCATCGGGTTTGTTGTATACGATGTTAGAATTTGATACACCATTATCGTCGTGAAGAAGCTGGCGTAGAATAAATACCTTGGAAGAGCCAGCCCCATAACGTTTACAAATAGGCTTAAAACACCCACATCGACCTTTCTTCTGACAATATACCTTCCATATGTGTCTTTACCGACCAAACCAAGCGCCTCCAATTTATCGAGGTGGTGGAAGGCTAAGCTTGGACTTGAAAACCTTAACGCCCTTTGAACCTCCCTCACACCAACACCCCTCTTATTCCTCAAAAGGTACATGTAAACCTGTAACGTTTTACCTCTAAGGGCATATTCAACCTTCTCAATATCCAGTTCTTTAGGCTTCTCAGACAATTTACCCCTCTCATTTAAAGAATCTATTGGATTAAGGATAAATGTTTCTCTATTATAACGACAGCCTCCTCCAAGCCCTGCATCCCGTAAAGCCGAAGGGGCTATGAGGAGCGGATGATGTGGGGATGGATTAGCCCTGAAAGCCTGTGTTAAGCCGATGACTGGCATAACGCCAGTAGGCTGGAGACGCCGCAGGCCGTCTATGAAGCGGGAAGCCGATTGGCTTTAGCCATCAGTAGCTCACGAGACTTAGTATAGGACTTCATCCAGTCTACCGTTTTCAAGAGCTTTCCTCAGCTCTAGAGCTATCCGTTTGCCAGTAGACATGGGCTCATCGAACATATACGCCGTGTATGGTGAACCTTGAGGATATAGGTTTGTCCCGGCGACTATTCTAGCAGATATTTCGAAAACCGTAAACCCTCTACTGGGATGATATATCGTCTCAAGACAGAATGGCCCAATAATTCCAGGTGGAAAAAGCCTTTGAGAAGCTAACACTACTCTAGCACCCATTTCGAGGCAATCCTTTAAAAGACTTTCCCTCAAAATCAGAGGCTGGTTTCCCGTAACAGTGTAGTCGAAGAACTCCTTTGGAACATTAGGTAACCCCCTATACGCCTCATCTATAGGCTCTATGCGTTTATCCATACTTAGAAGTTCAAGTCTACCCTTCGCCACTCTGAACCCCCCATCCAACATTAGACTGTAGAAGAAGTGGAAGTAGTAGCGTACTCCAGCTATGAACTCCTGTATGGAGGCTTCTTCAACGCTTTTTATAAGCCCGCTCCGTATAGCTAACTCAATCCTATTCTCAAGCTCTTCAGCGGAATCTGCCGTGAAATATCCAGCCCCTCCCTTTGCACCGGGATACTTCACAAATACCTTACAGTCGACTTCAGAGGGGTCTTTAAATTCTCTTGGAGTTTTCAAACCGGCTTCTCTAAACCATTCTTTCTGCTTCGATCTATCGCTCTCCCACTGTAGGACCACTCTATTGCCAAACATAGGTATGGGAAATTTATCGAGAATGTTAGCGGCTCCAACATACTCGACGAAAGAGCCGTGCGGTATTATCACGCAGTTTTCTTTTACAAGCCTCTCTTGAACTTCTTTAGAAAGCACATCTTTAAATTCTCGAACCTCTATGAAGGTATCTGGTTTAGCTAGGGGAAAGGCCTCGTAGACAAATCTACGGTCCGCCGCCGTCACACCGAGGGTTCTAAATCCCAGCTCTCTAGCTCCGTGAAAAATCTGAAGCGCTGAGTGGGAGCATATTGTTGAAACAGTAAGTTTACCCTTATCGTATTTTAAAAGCATTCTCCTAATATCTTCCCTTGTTATCATGTTACAACCTCTTTAAGTCTACCATGTTTATGAGCGTATGAAATTTCCATAGCGGTTAAATCTAAAACGCTTTCAACCCTATCAAGTCCCAACTCTCTTAGAACTTTAGAATAACGTATTGAAAGCCTCCTCATTTCAGGTGAAGTTGGTCCTACGCATGGGCTTCCCGGGACTCTAGGGCTTACGTCAAACACGTAGAATTCAAGCCTTCTACCCTCAGGGTCTTCCGGGTCGTATGCTACGGCTCCTTGAAGTGCAAAAGAGCCTATGAGCCCAGGAGGATACTCCGACTTGCATACTCCGATAAACTTCTCAGCAGCCTTGTAGACGAGCGGCTTCTGAGACTCTCTCATAGTCACTCCGAAGTGGCCGATCTCCTCATTCTTAATAGGGATGTTTAGCTCGAGCTGGTCTCTTGCAGGCAGGTTTAATATTCCATGTAGATTTACCTGCCTCCTATCGTCGAATCCGAGAAAGTCAAACTCTGGAAAGACGTCTGTTAAAGCCCACGCGTGGAAGTTTGCGTTAAACCTTGGACCCAGGACAAACTCTTCTATGACGGATTGTTTAAGGTCTTCTTCCGATATGACGTCTTCCCTTATAAGCTTCTCAGCCTTAGCCCAATACTCCTCTGGAGTGTTTGAGGTAAAAAACGCCCTTTCAAGAGGCTTCTTCTTCTGTCTAACCTTTACGATAACGAGTCTATCTATCTCATCTGGGCTTGAAAATAGTTTAGGCCTCTTAATTCCAGCCTTCTCAAGAAGCCAGTACTGGTTTCTGGGTAGAAGCCTCTCCTCTGTTTTGAGAAGATACCTATTTCCATATATTGGAATGTAAAACTTGTCCTCTATGTTTCTCCATCCGACGTAGACGGTGAAAGACCTATTTGGTATGAAAATGGTGTTCAATTCTCGAAGCCTATCTTGAACTTCATCGTCGATTATATCTCCAAACCTATCTAGAAGAATCACTTCATCAAATAGACACCTGTTATATCTGGCATAGAGCTCCTCCCTACCTCTTTGACATACAACCACTGTTTTTAAACCGACGTATTTAGCCGACACAGCGACTTCTTCGGCTGAGTGGCTTCCAAGTACACCTATACTCGGCTTAACATATTTTGAGGTCAATTCTTGGACTTCACTTCTTTCAATAGTCATACGGTATCACTTTTAAATCGTTCACTCTGATTTAAAAACGCTGAGAACCGCTTAAACTTTTTAATGCGCTTCTCATATGTAACTTGAAGCCTATGCGGGTTAAAATGTCTGGTTTTAGCAGCCTCTTAACAGTAGATGAAGCGTTGAAAAGACTCTTAGAGGTTGCTAAAGACCACAAGCTTAAAGTTGATGAGGTACATTTGGAAGACTCCGTCGATAGAGTATGCGCTGAAGATTTACTAGCCCCTGTAGATATTCCTCCGTTTAACAGGTCGGCTGTAGATGGATATGCCGTCAGATACACGGACGTTTTAAGCGCGTCACCATCAAATCCCGTAGAGCTTAAAATCGTAGGTATCTCGGAGGCTGGTTGCGACTTAGAAACGCTTCCAAAAGTCGATCCCGGAGAAGCTGTAGAAATTTACACAGGTGCTCCTCTACCGTTTGGAGCAGACTCCGTAGTCATGGCTGAGTTCTGTAAGAGAGATGGAGATGGACTATGGGTTTCAAAACCAGTAGCATATATGCAGAACGTTTCAGTGAAGGGGGAGGATTTTAAGGCTGGAGAGCTGGTCGTAGCTAAAGGCGTCAAATTGAAGCCTTGGCATGTGGGGGCTTTAGCCTCTCTAGGCATAATGACCGTGCCAGTTTACCGTAGACCAGTAGTGCTAGTTGCGTCAACCGGCTTAGAGCTTAAACAGTTGGGCTCCGAAAATCATCCAGGCAAAATATACGATTCAACTAGACCTATGCTTAAAGCACTTCTTAAAAGCATAAACTGTACTGTTCTAGACCTTGGAATACTTCCCGACGAACCCGCATACATTATGAAGGCTATTTCTAAGCATTTAGAATCGGTAGATTTAGCGATAATCACTGGTGGAACAAGCTTAGGCTTAAGAGATGAGACGCCTGAGGCTTTAAGTACATTGGAGGGCTCAAAGCTGATCTTCCATGGGGTTCGTATGAGACCTGGTAAGCCTACAGGCGCGTATGCTGTAAAAGGTAGGGTAATCTTCATGCTTTCAGGTTTCCCAGTCGCCGCCTTCATAGGGTTTAAAGCCTTCGTAGAACCCACTATATATGCTTTGACGAATTCTAAGCCAGATCCACAACCCACCGTTAAAGCATATACTACTAGGAGGTTGGCTAAGCCTACAGGCGTTAAAGCATACGTTAGAGTTAGGGTCTACCGTGCCCAAAACAGGTTCTACGCTGAGCCTCTTAGATTGACGGGGTCTGGAATACTCTCAACTCTAACTAGAGGTAACGGTATTCTTGTTTTAGAAGAGGAGGTGGAAGGTGTTGAAGAAGGAGAAGAAGTTGAGGTTTTACTTACACAGGCTTTTGAAGAGGTGACGTAGGATTGGCTAAGGTCTTTCATAGACTTATGGGGGTTGATGAAGCAGTAGAGCTTGTTAAGAAACATCTAAAACCCCTACCCCTCGAGTTGGAGTACGTACCCCTGACGGAGGCTGTAGGTAGAATTCTCGCCGAGTCTATAGCTTCATCCATAGACTATCCCCCGTTTGACCGGGCGACCGTAGACGGCTATGCCGTCAACAGCGTCAGTATAATGAATGCGGATGAGGAAAACCCAGTTAAACTTAGAGTTGTTGGAGAAGTTAAAGTTGGGGGTTTACCGGAGTTGGAAGTCAAACTAGGTGAAGCCGCGGAAATACATACCGGAGCCCCCATCCCCAAGGGAGCTGACTCGGTTGTGATGTCTGAGTACACTAAGCGTGTTGGAGAATACGTGCTTGTCTATAGATCCACATATCCTAGTGAAAACATCGCTCAAACCGGTGCGGATTTAATGGTTGGTGAGACTATGCTTAGAAAAGGTGTGGTTTTAACCTCTAGGGAAATCGGAGCACTTGCCGCTATCGGGCTTAATAGGGTTCCAGTCTACAGAAAGGTTAAAGTCGCTATAATATCAACTGGAGATGAGGTTCAACCCCCAGGCTCTATGCTAAAACCAGGTAGGATATACGATGTGAACAGCTTCACCATATCCTGTATGCTTAAGGAATTGGGCTGTCAACCCGACATATTGGGGATATATCCTGACGACTTTGAAGCCTTACGTGAAGCTGTCGGGAAGGCTCTTGAAAACTATGATGTTGTAATATCGTCTGGAAGCACTTCGGCTGGTTTTGGCGATGTAATCTACCGGGTCTTCAACAGTCTAGGTAAACCAGGTGTTTTAGTTCATGGACTTTTAATGAGACCCGGTAAGCCTACAGTTGCAGCAGTAATAGATGGTAAGCTTGCACTGGGATTGCCGGGTTTCCCAGTTTCAGCGATGATAGCTTTCCACGTGTTTGCAAGGCCGCTTATTACGCATTTAACTGGTTTACCCGTTGAAAGCCCCGTTAAAGTTAAAGCCATTCTACCGTTTAGAGTTAAAACAGGCGGTGGTGTGAAAACAATCATACCTGTAAGTTTAACTTCAAACCCGTTAGGGTTTTTCTCAGCATACCCGGTTGTTGAGGAATCTGGAGCTATATGGAGGTTGGCTTTGTCTGACGGCTTCATAGAATGCCCTGAGGAGAGAGACTTCCTCGACGAAGACGAAGAAATATATGTGACGCTTTTCTCCAAAGCCATCAAACCGGCTGACCTGGTCTTCATTGGAAGTCACTGTCTAGGCTTAGACGTACTATTCGATGATCTTAGAGAACAGTTGACCATGAAGATAGTCAACGTAGGCTCGCTTGGAGGGCTTTTAGCCGTTAAAAGGGGTGAGGCTGATGTTGCTGGCATCCATCTTTTAGACCCTGAAACTTTGCAGTATAATATTCCTTTTATTAAAAGATATGAGTTAGAGGGCAGAGCGGTACTGTTTAGAGGGTATGCTAGAACACAGGGCTTCATAGTTAAACCCGGCAATCCTAAGAAGATAGAGAGCTTCGGAGACTTCTTCAGAGAAGATGTTACAATCGTCAATAGGAATAGGGGTTCTGGGACAAGAGTTGTGATAGATGAAGGCTTGCGGAGAGCCTCTGAAAGTCTAGGATTAAAGTTTGAGGAAGCGGTTAAAAAGATTAAAGGTTATACGTTTGAAGCTAAAACACACTCCGCAGTAGCATCAGCCGTAGCACACGGTAAGTGTGACGTAGGCGTAGGTATTGAAGCGGTTGCTCACATGTATGGATTAGACTTCATACCGATAGCTGAAGAATTCTACGACTTTGTAGTCTTAAGAGATAGACTTCAGAAGAACTCCGTCAAAATTTTCCTCGAAACCCTTAGCTCCGACGCCTTTAAGAAAGCACTTACAGAAAAACTTAAAGGATATAAGCCTCTCAGAGAAACCGGTAGTGCAGTATACGGTTAAAAATAGTCCAAGGATATAAAGCCACGCATATCCACCTATTGTGGAAAAATAGATTATGTTTAAAAATCAAAAGCTACTTATCAATATCCTATGTGCCTCCTCAAAGTGTATTTGGATGACTGCGGTGGGAGGAAGCTTATAGCCACCGATGTAGCTTTAATCGTGCGTGAAGATGACGGTTTTAGACTTAAACTTTTAGATCCTAGTGGAGATATCTTGCTTAGGAAAGTTATGCCTCAAATTTTAGATGCATTAAATTCCCTCATCGTATTTAAATCTTCAGAGTAGCGGTTCTGTAAACTCATCGAGTGGCAAACCTTATTAACCCTTTTGCAACCAGAGTAGCCAACGTTAAACGCTCAATTTTTAAAGAAGCAGTTTAACTATTCTTATGTGTGGAGATGTCGAAAAGACGAGGGGAAGAATCAGACCCGAAGCTATCCTACTTGATAACTTTTCTAAAGGTTGTTGAAGAGGGTGGGTTCAGAAAAGCCGCTAAGAAACTGGGTCTATCCCCTGTAGCCGTTATGAACCACGTTAAAGCTTTAGAGAAGTATTTTGGTGTAAAACTATTCAGGCCACGTGAAGGTCTAACCCCTGAGGGTGAAAACGTCTACACGGTTATAAGGGAGACTGTAGGCAAGCTATCTCTTATTAGAGGGATGGTTCCTGAAGTGGAGAAAACTGGCAAGATTAAGTTAACCATTTACACGACTGAAACCCCTATGGAGTACCTCCTTCCATGCTTTCTATTAAGGTTTAAAGAGTTTAACCCTGCTGTTGACCTACAAGTAGAGGTGGGCCTTCTAAGCGACGTAAGGTCAAGCCTTAAAGATGGATTAGCTGACGTAGGGCTTGTAATGGTTCCAGAACACTTAAGAGCTTCACTCTCCGATGGGTTTGAATCTTTGGAGATTTTGAAAGACTCTCTCGTAGCGGTATTCCCCTCTATTCATAGAATTTCAAGGATGAAGTCTATAGACATCCAAACCCTGAGTAAACAACCACTCATACTTGATAAACCGGGCTCAGATAATAGACTATTTACAGATGAAGTGTTCCTACTCAACCAAATAGGTCAATCCGCTTTAAACGTCAAACTTACTCTAAGGGGTTCTTCAGCCATAATAACCGCCGTAAGCCAAGGGTTAGGAGTAAGCATACTGCCTGAAATGCTCGCCAGAAAATGGGTTAAAGCCGGCTTGGTATCAACTAGCCCTCTGAAGTGTAAAGGGGTTGATTTAACGCTTCTTCTAGTTAAATCGAAGAGTTCTTGGACCGACGTGGTGAAATCTCTATGGAAATTTACAGAAGGATTCATCGAGATTTATGGAAGCAACCCTCCATGCTTACAGAGATTTACACCGTTATGAAAACCCTTTACAAGGCTAATGGTGGAAACGTCTTAGATAGACATATTTCACGGCTCTCCTTAAGAATAAGATAGATGTAACGGCGAGGCTGAAGATCAATGTAGCCAGAGACATCGTATACGGTATTACATCAGGCTCATATGTTATCGTCACTACACCACTCATGCTCGGTAGTAGTATTTCCATAAATGGAACCCTCACCCCGATGGCCTTTGAAAGATTTGGAGGATAGTACGGGATCACTGTAACAGGCCTCCCATTAACCTTTACACTAAGCTCAGGGTAGTAAACCATTCTAACCCTAAGCCTATCATCAACTTTAGCTCCTCTGAATTCTAAAACCACGTTATCTACCGTGTAGTTTAGAATTCTTACGGTTGCCGTTGAATTTTCAATAGAGGCTATTGGGTTGAAAGTCTTCATTCTGAAGACTTCGAATAAACCGTTGGAGAAGACTTTTAAGTATCCATTCTGCTTGAGAGCGTTTTTAAGCGAAGGATTTATAACAGCTACATAGGTTATACCCAGCTCCCTGGCCAAAACTTCTAGCTTTTCTAAGTCATCAGCCAAAGTATTAGCCCCCATCGACAGAATGCGATCACCTTCGGTGTTCGCTATGGGATCTGTTATATACCTAGTTCCATATATTCCACCTATCGTCGGAGTATTCGACATCAAAGATGCTAGGTAAACGTAGTGGCTGGGAGGATTAACGACCCCTAAAGTATCCTGGATTAGAATGTACGTGTTTGACCTGCCTGAATACTGAATCCAATCTATCAGCTCGTCCACTCTAGCCGATAGAGAATAGTCTATACTCAATGGGAATACCATGCGATTGTTTATTGGATAGGCTATATCCGTAGTCTCCAGTTGAGAGCTTAAAGACATCCCTATAAGCATTAAGGCTAAGATTGAGCACAGCATAATGCTCGTAGCTTTATTAGACTTTTTCATACATGTCTTCTTCAAAATATATGCAATCCTAGAAAAGCCTATGCTTGCCAACGATATCAACATATACCTTGCAAGAGCTACACATTTACCGAAGGCAAGCTCCTCATAGAAGGGTATTACCCTTGTTAGATCCATCCATCCTATTCTGAAGCTTTCATATCCTGCGCCTACCCATAAGAGCAGTATTGATGAGATCAATGGATGATAACAATCGTCTTTGTAAGCAGTATAACCTGCCAACAGAAACGGCGTAGCTAGAAGGATCGTTGATGGATTGACCGTAACCAACGATATCGCGAAGATGGAAAAACCCACTATGAGAGAAACGATCCCCAGCTTACCTTTTAAACCCGTCTTTATAGCTCTAGTCCAAACCCATATCCTGGTGAGTATGGCTGATAACGCTGAAGGTATTATAAGCCAAGTGTATGGTTTAAAAGTCTCCAAGACGTCTATGATAGCCCACTTTCCCACATCCCATTTAATATTCCAAACGAGGTTGTGATACATCCTATTATATTTCAACATTGGGATTAGCCAGAACGCCGAGAAAGCTAAAGTAAAACAAACGATTAACGTGAAATCTAAAACGGTTCTCCAGAAGATCCTAGCGTTTAGGCTTAAAATTCTCATAGCCATCAAAACAGCCATGGAGATGGCTAAGGAGTAGAAAACCATTGGATGCGTCAACATAGTAGCTGCTGAGAAAAACGCCGCCCATATGCAGACGACAAGCCACTTCAACCCTAAATCTAAATCCACAGTACGAATCATCAGGGCCAAAGCCGTGAATGAGAGGACTATCCCCATACTCTGCCCCCACATACCTATTTCGTAAATCTGTCTAAGCCCAGCGTCGAGCCAAGCGCCCTCTCCCGGGAAAACGGTTACCGCGAGTAGTGCCGCTACCGTAGCTCCAACCCTGTCAGCCGTTAAAGCTCTAACGTAGACATAGACTGATAGAGCATATGATACATAGACTATGTTTAACGCGAGTTTGTAAATGGTGTAAAAGTCCATAAAGTTTAGAAGACCATGGGCTAAAAGCGCTACATAACTGTGAGGACCGCAGTAGTAGAACTGGTTAAGGGGCCAACCGTATTGGTTTAGGGGATCCCAGCCTAGAAGCCTACCTTTAGGTAGTAGGTGTTTTAAAGTGAACCATGCCTGATTTATGTAGTTTGGGTGGTCCCAACCTATCGGTATACCTGGTCTGTAGAAGGTTTTAATGGATAGTGTTGCATATACGGCTATAACGGCTAAGGATATGTAATCCCAGTTCTTCTTTAGAAAGCCGCTGAAAACGTTCATTCAAGATTTCTCAACGCGAAGAACCTTATCAAAGTTTCACCAGAAAACTCACATCATTTATGGGTGGGAGGAAGTCACTAAGGCTACAATAGGTATAGAAGAGTCAGTACTAGGATAATCCATGCGGCGAATGCTAAAGTGAACTTCCAATGTTTGAACAATATGCCGGGGTTGCTGGCTACAGCCGTATTTCTCCAAACGATATTTGTGTAGAACACTACGAGATACGCGGCGAATGGTATGGTTAAAATGAACTTGACCCCGTGGACTTGTAAACTGTAAATGGTGTAAACTGCTATCACTAGAATCGATGCTGCTAACAGTCCATATCTAGTATGCATCTTCCTATAGTATTTAAGAGCTGTCCTATAAGCCTCCGCGTCATCTCCAAGCTCAATTATTTCTCCTACACGTTTTCCGAAAGATAGCAGCAGTGCTAGTGAGAATATGCCTACTACAAGCCAAGGTGATACTGGAACAGAGATAGCGTAAGCTCCTGTAACTGCTCTTATAACATAATTTAGAGACACGGAGGCTACGTCTATGGGAGCGTAGTCCTTCAGAAGGAAGCTGTAGAGTTGTGTATTTAAAAATAGTAGGATCATCAGCAGAAACACGTTTAAGTTGACGCAGTACGCTATGGAGAAGCCGGCAAACGCGGTTAAAATGCTTAATATTGCCGCCTCTCTTACCGAGATAAGATTTGAAGGTAGAGGACGGAGACGCTTACCCGGATGCTTCTTATCCCTCTCCAAATCCCGGATATCGTTGATAATGTAGTTGGCTCCCGACACTAAGCAGGCCGATGCGAAACTTGTCACTAGGATGGGCCATATATCTGGTCTGAATAACGATAGGGAGAAAACAGCCGGTACGATTATAAGGAGGTTCTTATACCACTGATGTGGCCGAATCAGCTTGATGAATGCTTCAACCGTTACTAAAATTTTACGCTCAATCATATCCGCCATCCCTAATATGGATCCCACTTCTTAAGTTGAGCATCTCTAGGATATTCCCCATAGGGATATTTAAGCCACAGCCTACCCCATCCTGTTTTGAGAAACTTGCTTACACGTATACGGCCTACTGTCGGATACCATATGTAATCGTGGTATACGTGAGACGCTAGAATCGCCAGTTTAAACATAGGCGTGTGGAATAGTAATCTATCTAATACCGGTTTTCCTCTTAAAAGTTGGTCGAAAAACACTACGGGACTTCGCTTGACTTTAAACTTGAAATCGACCTTCTTTAAGTCTAAGTCTCCCATCAAATCTATTTGATCGATGTCGGCGCATCCCAGCCCTCTCTCATGGGCGATGCGCAGGTATTTTATATCCATCGAGTTAAACCCCATGATCTTAGCCGACACGGAATCTACAGCTACTTGATCTACTCCGGCGATCAAAACATTTCCCTCCCTAGGGATCATGGTTCTAGGTCCAGCCCCATCACCCATAACAGCCCCATCAACTACTGCAAACACTCCCGAATGTACTTCCCTCTGTATTTGAAGAAGGTCTACTAAAACCTCGTGAATGTTTCTATGGGCGTGGTGCCGATACTTTGGAATAAGACCTCCAAAGGAATTTTTAACGGCACATGTGATCGTGGTGTGGCCGTGGGTTTTTAAAGTAGCTAAGTGTACAATCCCCCTACCTATAAATAGACTTGGTATTAGGATTTTCGACCCGAATAGCTTATCTAAGGCTAATAGTTCAGACTTAGGCCTATACTCTATCCACTCGACGTTAGGTAGTGGGATGAATTTAACGCGGTATTTTCCAAATACCGGCAACCATTTGTTCGCATATGCCCCCTTCCAAGGATGGGTTACCACCGTTTGATTTTCAACCGGAAACACCTTAAACCCATCTTCAACTAAAACCCTCAAAACGCCTTCGAGTTGCCATACGGGTGTTGAGCAGGCTGGGAAGAAGAGAGACCACGAAAGATTAAGCTTCAAAATAACCTCCTTTATATTTGAAAAGCATTTTTCATAATCCGCCAGCCGCATTAATCGCTCATAATCTTCAATAACTGTTTCTGGAGAAGTATGGAGAACTACGACTTTAGAAGTTTTCAATTCAAGGTCATATGTGAAATTCCCGGAAATAATTGTTTCCCGATTTGCCGCATGCGTACATTGCGTTCAGCAATTCATAAGTAGTCCCTTACATATTCTACTCTATTGGTGTCTCTTTGACAGAGGTCTTCTATGATAGAGATGCTGAGCTATCTGTTTTAAACGGCTTAACCGTCAGCATCTTGGGGTATGGTAATCAGGGTCAGGCTTGGGCTTTAAATCTACGGGACAGTGGTATCAAAGTCCTCGTTGGTAATATTCGAGACGAATACTGGTCTAGGGCTAAAGAAGATGGGTTTGAAGTTCTACCGCTTGACCAGGCTTCCGCGCGCTCGGATATCCTATGTCTACTATTGCCCGATGAGCTACAGCCTATAGTATACAAAGACTACGTTGAAACTAATCTAGCCGAAGGTAAGATGCTTGTTTTTGCACACGGCTTTTCGATAAGATACGGGCTTATAAAGCCCCCAGTTTTCGTAGACGTAGCGTTAGCAGCGCCTAGAATGATAGGTTCAGGTGTTAGAAGACTGTACACACTGAACTCTGGGGCTCCGGCTCTACTCGCCGTTAAACAGGACTACAGCGGTATGGCTTGGAGAAGGTTGCTAGCTTTGGCTAAAGCCTTGGGCTTCACCCGCGTAGGAGCGCTTAAATCCAGTTTTGAAGAAGAGACAGAGCTTGACCTCTTCACAGAGCAGGCTGTAATGCCTATAATACTCTCAGCCTTCATGAAGGCGTATGAAATACTCTCCGAGGCTGGCTACAGCCCAGAAGCAATAATACTTGAACTTCTAGCATCCGGTGAGCTCATAGAGGTTTTCAGACAAGTATGTAGGCTTGGGCTTATAGGTCAACTCCCGCTACACTCAAGGACAAGCCAGTACGGTCAACTATCTAGAATACAGAGGTTCATAGACGTCGTAGAGAAACCCATGATGTTAAGCCTTGAGGAGATAAGGTCTGGACGTTTCTCAACGGAGCTGATATTAGAGCAGAAAAGCGGATATGTTAAATTCCGTAAACTCATGGAGGAGGCTGCTAACCACCCACTATGTCGGGCTGAAACTGCAGTTAAAAACAAGGTTAAAATTCCATATGAAATCCTATAGAATGGAAATTGAATAATCCATCATTTTTATTTGCAACGTTTAATAAGCGTCTCCATTGGATAATACTGTACTCTTCGGATGGCTCACTCTTATGGGTTTCAGCGTAATTTAATGAGTACTAGTATACTAATTATGATCAGAATGATGGATGCTCCAACAGCCAGTATTTGGCTTAGCCTTAGAAGTCTAATTAAGTACATTGAAGCTACGCCTATATTCGTTAGATTGCTTGTGATGACGGCTGCGGTTATGGTTAGAGTAAGCCCCATAAATCCGGCAACCAACGCTATTATGCCGAGTATGACTGCCAAGCTTTTAGAACTGTTAGTGGAAGTGGGGGGTGGAGTAGCCGTTGTAGGCTCTTCAGGTATTATCAATGCGGCGATTATGTACAGTACGATTCCGAAACCCCATACTAGGGAAATAGCCACCCATATCAGCCTCACTACGACGGGGTCTATACTTAGGTATTCACCCAATCCCCCGCATACGCCAGCTAAAACACGGTTCTTCCTAGATCTGTACAGTCTTTTAAATGAAGTAGGCTGCTCCATATTTCTATTTAATATTTTAACGTAGATTTAAAACTATTTATGTACAATATGTTTTCAGCAGCGGCTATTCAAATGGGTGGTTAGGTTGAAAACTGTGCATAAATGGGGTGTTTTCGAAACTGAATTTAAAAGTAGCGTCGATTACACAGACCCCTTTAGAGGCGTAACCCTTAACTGCACCTTCAAATCTCCAAGCAGTAGGGAGGTTATGGTTGAGGGGTTCTGGGATGGCGGCTCTAATTGGTGTGTTCGATTCATGCCCGATGAATTGGGCACTTGGACTTATAGAACCTTCTGCTCTAATAGGGAAGATGAGGGGCTTCACGATCAGACAGGCTTCTTCGAATGCATAACATATGATGGTGAAAACCCCCTCTACATTCATGGCGCTTTAAAACTATCCGACAACCGTAGGTATCTCGTTCACGCAGATGGTACTCCATTCTTCTGGCTTGCCGACACAGCATGGAATGGCATGATCAGATCTACGGTCGCCGAGTGGTCTGAATACCTCAGAATTAGAAGAGAGCAGGGTTTTACAGCTGTCCAGTTTGTGATGACGCATTGGCGTGGAGGACCATACGACATCGAGCGTGAAACCGCTTACGAAGGTAGAGAGAAAATTATCAAGTTAAACGTTGAATTTTTCAAACGTATTGACGTTAAATTCCCCATGGTTAACGAACACGGCTTAGTAGCCGCTCCCGTACTGCTTTGGGCTATCGAAGATGATATAAGCCCGGGGGCTAACCTCACGGATGAAGATGCTATTTCACTGGCGCGTTATCTGGTGGCTAGATATGGAGTATATATTTTGCTCTGGATATTGGCTGGAGACGGCGACTATAGGGGTGGAAAAGCTGAACGTTGGAAGCGTATTGGAAGAGCCGTCTTCCAAGGTAAGCCTAGGCAGCCAGTAACTATGCATCCCGCTGGGAGACATTGGCTTTTACCGGAGTTTCTGTATGAAGAATGGATGGACGTAGTAGGCTATCAGAGCGGGCATGGAGTCTGCGAAGACGACTTAAAATGGCTCTGCTTCGGCCCACCGAGTAAAGACTGGCGTTTGGAGCCGGCAAGACCACTCATAAACCTGGAGCCAAACTATGAAGACCACCTAGCATACAGAATATTCAAGCCTATAAACGCTCATATGGTTCGTAGAGCCGTTTACTGGAGCCTTCTATCGGCTCCGCCGGCGGGGGTGTCATATGGAACCAACGGAGTCTGGTATTGGGCTAGAAAACCCGAGATCCCGGTTAATCATCCCCGTATAGGCGTGGCGAAGCCTTGGAGGGAAGCAGTTAGGCTTCCGGGTGCCTGGCATATGGGTCGGCTTAGAAGAATATTTTCGAAAATGCCCTGGTGGACCCTTTACCCAGACCCTGAAATGCTCCTAGAGCAACCCGGTTTTAAAAACGTAGAAATGTTCGTAGCGGCCTGTCGGAGTAGAGATGGAGAAATAGCTGTAGTATACACACCTGAAATGCAGCCTCTAAACTTAAACCTCAGTAGCATTAAGAAACCGTTTGAAGTAATATGGGTAAATCCACGTAGGGAAGAAGAATTGAAAATAGGAGTATTCACAGACAACAATCTAAGCCTAACACCTCCAGAACCTGGCGACTGGCTACTAATGATTAAATCCATAAGCTAAAACTGTCAAGAAGAGGAAAATGAATATTCCAGAGAGTGAATAGAGAACTTCATCAATGGATGAAGATGAGATTGTTGGAAAAGCAACTTCATCCATATTTTATTAAATATTTTTAAGTTTATCTGTTCAGCAGCTTTCTCGAGAATTTGAGAGACTTTTCTACTACCTATAGAATTATTGTATGCACCTCTTCAGCTGACGCAGCTTGTGCTTGTATTTCATCTGCAGTTAATAATCTTAGTTTCATCTTTTCCGATAATGCTATATAAAGGGAGTCATAGACTGTTATACTCCGTCTGATGGATATTTCAAACGCCTCATCAGTATAGTCCATTTCATCCTCAATCACCACAGCTTTACTTATAACCTCCTTCATGGCTTCAAACATCCTCCTTGCATCTTCAAGAGATATTTCTTTTCGCATTAGTCTCCTCCAGATAGCGCTAGCGACTTCCTTCACAACATGATCCACAGAAATTGTTCCAGCTTTTAAGAAGTCGGCAATTCTCTCCCACCCTTCCTCTTTCAAGATGAATTTCGCTAATGCAGAAGCATCAATGACTATCACGGTCCTCCCTCACAAGCCTCTTAGCAGTTCCACTCTCAGTAGGAGGAACTTTCTCTAAGATTTTAATGGTCCTCTCAACAGCCTTAACCCTTTCAACCTCATTAATTTTGGCGATTATAAACTTTCTAATCTCCTCAGGCCAGTTTACAGTGCCGCTTAGCACCCTCATCTTCTCCTTAACCCATTCTGGAACCTTAATGCTTACTACCGCCATTAATCATCAATGCATACGTAGTATACCAATTTAATAAACTTAATGGTAAACCTACGATTCAAAACGTTTAGTTTCATCTATGTTGAAGACTTCAGCAACAATCCTCACCTCCTCCGCCACCGCACTTCATCAGAACTCAATAGTTTTTTAGAGACATATGCTAATTCCACGATGTCGCCGAGGTTGCTGGAACGGCGTTACCTGCTTGATATTCTTTCTCGATTGCCCTCCCTCATGGCATCCTCGATACAATTATGTATTTAATCAGAGCTGTTACGATTGAAGCGATGTCTAACCCCTGTATTTTTTCCATGATTAGTTGAAATCCAATCTTTCTTAGACTCCCCGCTTACTCTCGAGCATGTATAGCTTCGACTACGTAACTACTTTAAACGGTGTAATGCTGTTAAAAAACGGAAGTAAGAAGTAGTTTAAAAGCTAAGTAAACTGTAAAAAGACAAAGTAAACTTTATTAAACCAGACAGTTTAAGCTAAACCCGTCTATAGGGCACAGCGGGGTGGGGTAGCCAGGTTAACCCGCCGGGCTCATAACCCGGAGATCGGTCGTTCAAATCGACCCCCCGCTACTATATAAATAAATTTTGACGTCCTCCGCTAAAGATGTAGAGTCTGCTTCTCTGATCTACCGCTTAGTGTTGAGATTTATAGTGTAAAGTTTCAGAATCTAAAAGATGGACGGTATAAAGCTAGGTAAAATATACGATGTGAATAGCCTCACCCTATTTCCTCTTTTTCCTACAATAACCTTTCTGAGTGATATAAAAGCATAAACTATTCCTATAATCAAAGTTTAAAAGTAAGTGGTTTTCGTGAAGATTATAGTAAATAGAAAAGTCTTTAAGACTTCCAGTATACGTATATGGTTTAGTTTTTATAGGCGCTCTATTAGATGCACCGCCTAAAGCATCAATCTTGAAAGTTAAACTGTTATCAAAACAGTTTTCAGGTGATGGAGGTTTAGATGTGTTAATAACTGATTTTTGAATTAGAAGAGCGTCGTTTTCTTGCATGGTATAATCTACGTAGCTGACGACTTTTGAGTTTATTCTTGCAACCCTAAAATTTAGGCAATAGAACCATTCTATTGTTTCATTTTGGAAGGCTGGAGAAGTAAAAATAAGATGATAGGAAGGTGTAAAATCGTAATTAGTTAAAAACCATTTCGCAACATCTTCATATGTCCAACATCTATAACCCTTACTTACGAAATAATCTATAAGAGCAGAAGTCTCGTCAATTAGACCTAGCCTAACAACTGCCCAATCCCATTCGGCTTGAATACTCACAAAACCAAATGGTGTAGTTTTTTCTAGAGTTTCTTCCGAGATAGAAATGATGTAATTCAAAGCGAGGCTGGAATTGCGATTAAACATTACGTAGGCACTTACAATGTGCGTATTGTAACCATGGTCATGGGTGAAAGAAGCAACCCAATCCCATGTAACATGAGGAAAAACAACTACTCCTTTTGGATGAACATTGTTCGGCTTTAAGACATGTAACGGAGAAGCATAATATGGCAGTTGCCATCCACCTCTCATAGTCATCCAATCAATAAGATACTGGTCGAAACAGTAGCCTTGAATGTAAAGAATTCCATATTTTAAATGTAAATA
>CAZMSC010000011.1:47732-49868 GCA_964568845.1 uncultured Candidatus Bathyarchaeia archaeon
ATTTTAAATGTAAATAGTTGACTATATAGGTATCGGGCATAAAAGTAAAAATTCCCTTTGGGTATTCACCTAGATTATCATACCAATAATTGAAAATATTATCTGCATAAGATTCGCGTTCTTTTGGTGTCAAGGTTGGAATCATAAAACTGAAAACGGGGATCATTTTTCCATAATTTTTAAGAAAATCAATACGAGTTTTATTGATCATTACATGTTTTCTCATATAATCGCTAAAATAATAATCTAAAACGAATGTAAAATTGTGAAAATTTGTGGATTCAAGAAATGAAGCAAAATTTTGCCATCCATTTTCATCATCAATTCGAACAATTAAACTAAAAGAAATAAACCCTTCGTTTTTTCTTAAAGTTTCATTATAATTTTTGCTCTGAAACAATAAAATACTGCCAATTAAGATAAATAAGCAAAGGAAAAATAAAACCTTTTGCCATTCCATTCAATTAATGTTTAATTCAAATCATTTAAAAATTTTTCTAACCATGTTTAGTTAATCATCTATGCTGGATGCCATCGAGAAGATTACACCGTTAAAGGTGAAGAACATAGTTATAACTACGATGAGCGGGATTGAGGCTTCACGCCTGCCAAATCTTCTTCAACTGAAGTACTTTAGAAATAAGGTTTGGACTATGAAAGTAATTATCTATAAAGCTCCTAGAATGAACTAGGCGTCAGATGGAGAACCCGTATTCAGAGTCAGAGAGGCTCTCAAAGCTTAAAGTACTGTAGGTTTTACCTTTTAAAGGTGCGAAATTATTTTGACAAAATATCACGTTTTTTAAGTATTTGAAAATGTAGACCTCCAGTTAACCGCTACTACCATTAAAAATTTAATGGCGTCATAGAGGAATGATTTAGCTTATATTTAGCGGGGAATTAGAATATGTTGCTCAAATCATGAAATTTAACTTAGTCCCTTACCTTTAAAATAGTTTTTCCATTACTTGGAGGAAAAGGCCTTCTTACCTGGGATGGGTTTTATGCTTATCTCTACGGTGCTCATCTCCTCGGGTTTTATTTCTCCAGTTCTTACTGGGAGTATGAAGCGTGGCTCTTCTTTTTCAGCTGTGAGAACTGTTTTTAAAGTTATTTTTAAATCTGAAACTATAAAAGTGGTTTCCCGGTCGACTGTCTTAGCTCTATCGTCAGCCTCTTCAAGAGACCTCTGAATACCAGTTATCAAATCTTTAGGTGCTATCTTCACACCTACTTCCGGGGGCTTCTCAAGTTTAGCCTTCAAATCAGAGACTTCCCTTTGCAGACTTTCAACACTCATACTCAGTTGTCTGTTGACTTCTTCAAGACGCTTCACTTCAGCCATCAGCCGTTCTCTCTCTTCCTTTAACTTTTCAAGTTCCAATTTAGCCTCGTCAAGCTTCTTAATGTAAGCATCCCTCTCAGCTTTAACTTTCTCCAGCTCTAAATCTCTCTCATCTACGGGAGTTTTTATGGGAGTTCTCTCCCCACCCACGTTTCTTCCCTCCAAATACTATGAGCCCTCTCCATAATGTTTCATTAAAGGTATTTTTGAGAATCTTATCCTAAGCTCGGAAATCTCTTCATCCTTAAACCCGTACAGGTTAGTGGTGAGAGCATTAGATGTACAGTATGTTAAAGTAGGCTTATCCTGAGAGCCTCCCCTACTTGATAGTAGGATACCTCTTAGATGCAGTTCGACTTCTCCAATACTGTACCACGTGGGTATCCAAGGAACTTTCACCTCTCCAACCTCAACCACAATATTCTCCACGCTGTACTCTCTCAGGTACTTTTCTAAAAGCTCATCAGCCTCCATTAAAGCTTCTAAAAAGCCTAAAATAAGATCTTTCAGTTCAACTCCTACTAACTCAGTCATATTCCAACCTTCTAAAAAAGGGGAGAGGCTACGATGGTGGAGTTAACGCAGCCTTCACAAGGTCTAAGAGGGGTTGTGGAGGTGGAACTGGTGTGATCTCTGCTCTTAAAAGGCTTGATCCCTCTACTTTGTAGGAATACGTGTTCTGATATTTAGCGTTCACTGATGCTGAGAAAACTCTGAAGCGTAATCCAGCCCTCGCTTCTATGCTTGTTGTTCTGGTAACAACCATTGATATCGCCATCTTCACCTCTATA
>CAZMSC010000012.1:0-43867 GCA_964568845.1 uncultured Candidatus Bathyarchaeia archaeon
TCTCAGCCTTAACATTATAAATCGACGTTAAAAAGAAGATTAGGGCGACGCCTACTAAACCAGCCATGTTCCTTAAATCAACATATAGGGAAAGGTGGGGAACCTCCAAAACTTCGCCCGCCAAAACATATGGAACCATTGACAAAACAGTGATTAAAGTTAAGAATACGCCAAAGAGTAGTAACGTCTTATGGGTTCTTTCGAAGAAAGGCTCTAGAAACCAGAAGGGATGCAGAATTAAGTGTAAAAATCCTATGGAGAGAGGAACCATTATTGAGAGGAGGGGAAGCAGCGAATACATTATTCACTCAACCTCCATGCTTTAACTGATAGGTTTCCATAGTCGTGGTAAGCTTCAACTATTATGAAAACGCCAACCAAATTAACGAAAATCATGAGGGCAAGTATAAAGGGAATTAGAAAAAGCGGGCTTTCAGCAAACAGAGGATAAAGCGCATTCTCAGCCATGTTAAGGCCCACTAGGATTTTTAGCGGATCAGTTCGCGTGGCAATTATGAAAACGGAAATTGAAAACATGAGGGCAACAAAGGGGAGAACATCGATTTTTTCAGGAAGGAACCGCGAGGCAAAAACCGAAAGAATTAAGCTTAAAATTACTATGGCAACCAGCACTAATCCTACCCTTTTAACGTTAACGACTGGTTCATCACGTATGTTTTCAGTTTTAATCATGCCCCAGTAGATGATTAAAGGCGTTATCACGGCCGCTGCAAACCATTCGGAAAATGTTGCAAAGAAATCAACCAGCGCTTCAAAGCCCAAGCCCAATATCAGGTTGATAAGGCATAAAGCCAGCTCCACAAGTCCTAAAGTAGCGGCTTGAACGGCTAGTAAGCGAATTAACTGTTTCGTTGTTTTTGCAAAGATTCCGTAGAAGGTCACGACGGTTGACATGATTAAAGTTGCGATGACAGCAAGCTCCATCTCTCAACCTCCGAGAAATGCAATTAATAATACGACTATCGTGCCAGCGATGAAAGACGTAAAGGCAACAAAATAGTTTTGTTGAATATCGAGGCGAAGTAATTTTCCACAGAAGTCAAAGAACTTCTTTGACAATTTGTTATAGGCTACGTCGACGTTAGATATTTCGCATGCAACATCAACTTTCATAACTTTGGTAAGTACATGGTAGAAATGGTTTCCTTTTGGACAGTCCAGCAGACTTATATCCTCTCCACAGAGGAATGGTTTAAAAGCCTCCTCACTTGGAGGCTTCCGGTAAGTAACAGTAATCTTACCCAAATAGAGTATTATGCTAGAAAATAGAGCGAAAAGCCCAACTATTGAAATAACTATAACAAAAGGGTCCCAGAAACCAAGAGGGGTTTCAATAAGCCATTGCACAACAACTGTTTCCGGAAAGCCAATGTCCCTAGCCGCTGGTATAACCAGTGAGCTTAATGGGATTGTTGGAGCTACGCCGAAGACAATTAAGAATATTGTCATTAAAACCATAGGTGCTAGCATAGCTACTGGAGGATCTTCCACGGGGAGTTTGAAAGGCGATTCTGCAGATTTTTTCATAAAAACTGAATGCATCAGCCGCATGGCAATTGCAACGTTTAAAACGCATCCTAGGAAGGCTACTACTGTAAAAAGTGTTGCTTGCACATTGATGGTAGCGTGGAAAAGTAAGTATTTGCCTGCAAATTCGCTAAGTAAAGGCACAGTTGACCATGTGAATATGCCAATTAGACAGCAAAAGGCAGTTATGGGCATATGCTGGTACAGCCCGCCTATTTCGTTTATGTTATGTTTTCCAGTTGTGTAAATTACAGCACCAGCACATAGGAATAGCAAACCAAAGCAAAGCGCATGAGATATCATTAGGAATAAGCTCGCTACGATAGATAGGGGGGTGGTTAAGCCTGCTGCCATTATTATACAACCAAGCCCGGATATAGTGCCATAAGCAATTATCCTTTTGAAATCATTTTCCACAAGCCCGTTTACCGCCCCAATTATGAAAGTGATAGCGCCAATAAGAGAAATAACGAAACTCCAAACACTAATATTCCCAAATACTAAAGGTAACGGCATCTGCACGGATGAAATAACATGCTCATGGAACACGTCTGAAAAGAAGCGAATAATCATATAAATTCCAGTTTGAAAACCGCAGACATGAAAGACAACCGTGGCCGAAGTAGGCGCGACAGTTCCATCAGGTAACCATGTATGCAGAGGAAATAACACGGTTTTTGGTAATGCAGCAATTAAAAGAAGCGGAAAGATAACAGGAATCGCCGGAGCCTCTAAAGGAATCATTTGAGCTAACTCTGAAATTTCTAAAGTTCCAGTTATAAAGTAGATTATAATAGTAGCCATTAGAAGAGCTAAACTACCTACATGCGTCATGATGAAACATTTGGTAGCTGCCCAGAGCGAGAATCGATCCTCATTCCAAAATGAAATTAACACGTAGGAGCAAACACTGACTAATTCCCAAAAAATGATGAGTCCTAAAAGACTGTTTGAAAATAACGTTCCGAGCATCGCGCCGTTAAACAAAAGAATAAAAGAGTAAGACCTGTTAAACTCCCAACCAACATTATACGCTCTGTTATAGGGAGAAAGATAATACACGTTGTAGGTAAGGGCCAAGGCGGTAAACAGAGAGGAAAGAAAAGCCGGCACTAAAGCCAAAGAATCTACATATAGTCCAACATTAACGATACCCGTCGGCAAAGAAATGGTAAAAAGTTGCACTCTAACAGGTCCATCCTGCATTGCAAAGATCATCGAAGAAACAAGGAACAAAGTTATGTACGAGGCCAAAATACAAATAGCCTTTGCAAGCTTTGATCCGCCTTTAGGCGATTTAGCAATCAAATGTGACAGAACTGCAACTACTACTGGTAAGAATATTGCCAACACCGCCGATCCTGAAGGGATCGCCATAATTTACACCCTCAACAAACCTTAAGCTGTAAGTGATTATGATTCATACTTATATAACCATGTTTATATTCTTCACCACCTGTTAAACATCAGTACGAGGAGGTTTTGACTCTTCTTTGGCCTCTCTTCTTTTCGTTGTTCCATTCTTTCGTAACGGATAAACATCCTTTGGCCAATCATTCGGCAAGATTAAAGGCTCTAAGTTGGGATGCCCCTCAAATTTCACCCCAAATAAATCGTGGATTTCACGTTCGTAGAGAAGCGCTCCGGGAATAACATCAGTAATTGTTGGAACCGTATCATCATTTAAAGGTAAATTAACCCGCACGGTTAGCAAAGTCCCTCTCCTACTTAGATGATAGAGAAGTTCAAACACATCATCTGTTTCAAGCGCTGTAATACCCGCTAAGTGTGTAAATCCTTCCTCTTTCAAACATGAAATTACGTCTTTAAGATTTCCCTTATCCACAAGCAAAAAGATACGTCCTTCACGGGGAGTTGAAACTTCTATAGTATGCGATGGCATTAAGCTCTCCAGTTTTTTGATAAGAGTGGGTTCTAACATTATTACGAGCCCCATTCCAACACGTTTCTTAATCTCCTATTGTAGTTTTATGGTCTATTTAAAAACTTTTCTTTACGTTTTCTTGACCCATAGATTAGATAATTGTTGATGAGAGGCTTATTGGACGTGGCGTACACTCCTTAAGATTAGACTCCCTTGAAGGCTACACAGTATGCGACGATGATAACCTTCAGGGTGAAGAGTAGGAGTATTAAGAACAGAGAACAGCCTAAACCGGGGAAAAATAAGTTACAAAGTTGAACATTTTAACTAAATCTTTCCCGCAGAGGGGTTTACAGCGAGTTGCATCACAATATGACTTGTAGTGAAGCCGAGTTGGGAATAAAGCTTCACTGCTGCTTCGTTTTTCGGGTCGACTTCCAGGCATATTTCATCCGCGCCTTTAAACGCTAGGCGGGTTATGAGCTCTTTAAGCAACGCTTTACCTATTCCACGTCTCCTATAGTTTGGATCCACTATTAGGAACTCGATGAAGCCGAAGTGTTCGCCGTCTACATTACTAGACGGCTTGACTACGTAGCCGCCGGCCGCTCCAACGACTTTGCCGTCTACTTCAGAGACCAGTATTACTCCACCGTTTTTCCTGACCTTTGTTAGAAATAGCTTGAGTACTCTAGGTTTCACTGGTTTACCTTCTGTGGCTACAAGCTGAGCGAGGAGGTTTACGACAACGTTCTTATCTTGTATCCTATAGTTTCTAATGGAGAAGTGTTCTACTCAACCTGAACTATTCATACCTCTCAGGATCCCTCGCCCTTCTTCTACTTCTAGACTTGCTTATAAAGGTTGTTCACCTCTAAAAGGTAGATTTAAGATTTAAACTATGTTATTACATTCTTGCGGCGGTCAAATTGAAGCTATTAGTCAGCGTATTGGATGAGGAGGAGGCGTTCAATGCGTTTCAAGGCGGATGCGACATACTTGATGTTAAAAACCCTAAGGAGGGGTCTTTAGGAGCAAACCATCCATCACTCATAAAGCGGATTGTCGAGAAATTTAAGGATAAGGTTGAGATCAGCGCGACTATTGGAGATTTACCGAATCTCCCAGGTACGGCTTCTCTAGCAGCTCTGGGAGCAGCTTTATTGGGTGTAGATTACGTTAAGGCTGGCCTACTGGGTGTTGACGATTTTAACAGCGCGTTGAATCTCATGAGTTGGATCGTGAAAGCCGTTAAAGAGGAAGACTTAAATGTTAAAGTGGTGGCGTGCTGTTATGCAGATTATAAACTGGTCGGCTCGCTGAATCCGATCTATCTACCTAGCGTCGCCTATGAGAGCGGAGCAGACGGAATACTCATAGATGTAAAGGCGAAGAATAAAGGGAAAGTTTTCAACCACCTTAACGTCGAACAATTAGCTCAAATATATTCGAAGGCTAGGGGGTTTGGATTGATAACAGCCCTGGCTGGAGGGTTGAGCGTTGAAGACCTGTACGATATAGCCAAGCTGAAGGTGGATGTTTTAGGCGTTCGTAGAGGGGTCTGCGATTCAAGCAACTGGCTCCATGGCAAGGTTAGGGTGGAAAAGGTTAGAGAGATGAAGGAGAGAATATTGAACCTCAAGATGCTATAATAGAATCTTCAGTTAGACGCCTTACAAATCCCTCAGCTAGATTTTTCACGATTAATCCATCAAAGCTCAACCGATATTCGCTTAGGTTGAACGAGGTCGAGGTTATGAAGTCCTCTGAAGAGCTATGCACATCATCTATCAAAGTCAAACTGAAGCTTAAAACGGAAATCTCAATACTTCCTAGCTCTTCAAAACCTCCCTTAAAAGACCCGGCTGAGAGGGCATCGTAAAACTCTGAGAGTATCGTAAGTCTTATTATAGCCTTCTCCAACGCTAGACATATGCTAGATATCAATTTTACCATGTATTCGGCTTCAGATATCTCTGCCATATACATTAGAGCTTTAAAACGATCTCCCATGGCATGCATCGCTAAGTAGTTAACATATAGGTTTTTAACGTAACGTTTGGCTCGATAAAGGTTCTCTTCAGCTGTTTCAAGGCATATATTCAGCCTTGGTATTAACTCTCTAAAACTGGTTCTCTTACGTTTGAGAAACATATTATTTGACAAGATGATGGAGCCTACAGCTAAAAATATTGTTAAACTAATTTAGTGATAAGGTTGACAGTTTAGGATGGCTTATTTAAACGGGTCTGAATCTTCTAAGCGGTTAGGTAATACCTGTGGATTATGTAGGAGGTACCGTTTGTAGCAGGAGGTTTAAACAGTTAAAGTCAGCGGTCATTTGATGCATATTTCTGTGGATGTTGTCCGCTCTCCAGCTAAAATTAAAGCGATACGTTTGGGATGTAAACCGTTAACTATAAAGCATCTAGCCTTTAATTTTAAAGCCACTTCAGGAAAGAAACGGTCTAAGCATGAATTGTGCTGCCTAAGCCAGTTTAAGTCGACCGTTTTAAGTAACCTGCCGCATTCGTCGTAAATCCCATCAACATCCTTTATCAAGATTAACCATTTAACATTCAACAGATAGGCTATGTATGCAGATATACTGTCTGAGGTTACATCCCAAGACCTTGGGAATGGGTCTTCCTCCTCCAGTATTCTATGGGGTAGGAGGATTGAAATAAACCCCTCGGAGCTAACCTTTAAACAGTCTTCAATTGTGTAGACTGGTTTTGAATTTGGCATCATATCTGCTATTAACAAGCCGTACTGAGACATTGCTAGTATCGCCATTCTATGTGCAACTTCTTCGGAGATTCGGAAGACCTTGTAGCAAAGTCTCACATCGTCAGCGAAGACCGCTCCGCCAGGTACAACAGTTAACCTGTAGTTTGAAGATAGCTTTCCAATTTCAAAACAAAGCTTTTTAAGAGCTGTAGGCTCTGAGTATAAGCTACCACCCATCTTTAAGACAGCATCCAATTCTCAGGCTCCCTCCCTTCTAAAAATTCTACAGCCATAAGGGCTAGAGCGTAGGACGGTAAAGCCCTAGCGGCCTTTAGGCCTATAAAATGAGAAATGGGTTTAGCATTTCTAAAGCCGAACATTGTTAAGGCTTTTCTAGCCAGGAATTCTCCACCGACCCCAGCCGTGTAAGCCGGTTTATCTCTTAAATCTACATTCAAATTCTCAGATAATCTTGCTAGCGCTTCAACTATCTGACGCAACTGAGCCTCATAAACGTACGAGGCAATGGAGTTTATCTCCTCCACCGTCAGAATATCTAAATCTGCACATATAACCCTCGCTAGTCTAGCCGCCGCCTCGATCCTAGACACTCCTCTACCGTCTGGCGTGTCTACACTATAGTCTTCAGGGCTTATATGGCCGAGTATTAGATGGATATCTCCAGACTGGGCGAAGAATTCTGAAGATACTGGCGTTGAGACTCCTCTAATCGGTATGTGGGATACTATTGTAGCAACGTTTGTCCTTAAAGCGCCAGTATATACGAGCTCACCCTTCATAAGCTTCTCCAAATCGTTAAACCCTTTAGCAGCGACCCTGCCGTTCAACACGGGAACGAGCGACGTAGACGTACTACCAGTATCTACTAAGAGACAGTCGTTTGAAAGCTTTGAGGCAAGCCATCCAGACGCATACCAGTTTGCAGCAGCAACCTCTAAGGGCTTAGATTTAGCGTCTTCGAGACTTAAAAGTTCGCCGCGAACGTTTAAAAACCTAAGCTCAACATTCTGCAATGCGAGTCTGGTAGATTCTACTATATGGTGGACACCTTCAGTTTTTGAAAAGTAGACGTCTGAGAGTTCAGCTGTCATAGTCACCGCCGCTAAATCTGGATTTTTTAAGCCGGATTTTTCAACGAGATTCCTTATCGCTATTGGAAGATTTCCACGCCCCCTCCGCCATATTGGAAAATACTCTGTAAAAACTTCAACGTACGATATTACACCGTCTATACAATCCATAACCGTTAACTTTAAATTAGCACCGCCTACATCTAACCCTAATACTCTCACCATGATATTTTACACCCCGTTTCACGCTGAAGTTTCTCTAAAACTTTAAAATACACGATTCTAGCGCTCGTAAAGTTGTTTGATGTGGTTGCTATGAATCCGTATGCTTTAGTCTTATTCTCAATGGGGATCGGAGGGGAAATCATAATGTTTGAAAGATCTGATGGATGCTTGAGGGGTTTAAAAGTAAAACCTTCAAATAGAGCCTTCCTGAAGTAGCAGACGGCTTTAAAACTGGGATTGAATTTACAAGTTTTACCTAGGCCAGTTTCAATAATGGCGTTTGAAAGGTTTTCTGACAAAGACCTGCTTAACCCAACGTATGACACGGTTAATCTTGGGTTGATTTCTATAACGTATACTCCATTTTTAGACAGTATTACGTCTACTCCAATGTATCCCTTTAGACCTTTAAACGATCCAACAGCCTTAGCCGCCGTCTTAAATGCCTCGTTTAAAAGTCTATGATGCATAGGGGTATAGCCGCCGAGATACATCCCTCTGCTGACCGATATAAATTGGCGGTTTAAACTGATGGGTAGGGCTTTTAAACCGTCCGTCAGCAGGGAGACACTTGCAGGCACACCCCTAATGAACTCCTGTATTAGAAATTCCCGCCTCCTATTCAACAGGAAGCGCTTAAGCTCTCCTGAGAATTTGAACAATTTTAAACCATCACAACCCGTACTGGTTCTAGGTTTAACTATGAACGGTGGTTTAAGATTGTCTAACTCTAAAGGATTTTCAGGAGTGTACATTAGTGTTTTAGGAGTTTTAAGCCTTATCCTAGAAAGCTCTGACACTGCTACAGCTTTATCAGAAATACGTCTGACGGTTTCATGATCGGAGCATACGTGAAAACCATCAAGTTCTTCGAGAAGTTGGGCTAATAATCCGTCACTTTCGGGTGCTATCACGTAGGTTAAATCGTGAAGTTGAGCAAGCTTTCTAAGCTCGGGAAAACTCACTTCGCCTATTTTTCTAACATTAGAGGGCTTTAAAAACTTGGACAATTTTAAGAAGTTCCTACAGACAACTGTAGAAACATTGTAACCAGCGTTGGAGAGATCCTGAACTAGAGATGAGACCATTGCAAATCCTTCGGATAGGATGCTTGAATTTACGTTTCTAAATAAACCGGATAATACCGCCTCAATGAGCAAGATTTGCAAATACGTTTCCTCCTAGAGAAAGCCGACCCTCTTAAGCTCAGGTATTGTCAATTTAGATTGGTGAAGGGCAGAAGATACCAAAGCGGCTTCAACACCCATGTCTCTTAACGTTAAGAGATCATTTAAATTCCGAACCCCTCCACCAACTATCAACCTGATACGTTTAGTTTTCAATTCCCCTATGAGTTCTAAATCAGGCCCGCTGTAGGAGCCGACTTTAGCTAAATCGACAGCTATAGCTTCTTTGAAACCAAGCCTCACAAACTCTTCAAGACACTCTTTGGGGGAAAGGTTCTTAAGCTTTGGGATTTTTGATATGATTTCACGGTTTTTAAGGTCTAGGCTTAAAACCACCCGGTCACATCCATACGCTTCTAAAATCGATTGGGCAACCTCCAATCTTGGAAGCGTTTCCGTAGCTACTATGAGTTTCTTAACACCACTGTCTATTACCTTTGAAGCTTCTTCAAAGCTTTTAACCCCTGGATCCACCATCAAATCTACTTCTGAAGATAGGTCTTTGTAGAGTTCCGTGTTTAGAAAACCGTAAAGTATGGCATCTAGATCTGCCATGTAAACCGTTTTAAATCCCAGGTATGATAGTTTTTTAACGGCGGCCAGCGGGTTTGAAAATGGACATAGGCTGTTTCTAATAGGTTTATATGATTCTCTAAAACCCATTTTAGCCCAAACAGTTAAACCGTTTTTAATGTCCAGAACAGGTATAACCTTCAAAGAGTCGGCACCTTAACCCTTTCAATATTCTCTTAAGGTAGATTTTTAAGGCTCATAAGTTTTTAGATAGTTTAAGATGAGCTACGCTGCTCTACTCTACGATAGATTAACCATAGATGAGGCTGAGCTGTTACTAGTAGCTGATAGGAGGGGTTTAACCCTTAAGAAGATCTTCACCAAAGACCCTTCAATGCTTTCGGAGGCGGATTTAACTGATATTCGTATAGTGGTAAATCGCTGTGAAAGTAAGAGTAGAGCTTTAGAAGCCGCTAAAAGAGTTACAGAGCTCAATAGGACGGTTATAAACTCTTATAGAGTTGAAGAGCTGTGCGCTAATAAAATTAAGACCATTGAACTGCTTGAAAAGGGTGGCGTTAAAACCCCTAAGAGTTTATTTAAACCGTTTCCAAAAGTTTTAGGCGACTCAGACAGTTGGATAGAGGAAGTTACTGAAGAGGCTGAGGCTAAATTAGGATACCCGGTTGTTTTTAAACCCACACATGGAAGCTGGGGTAGGGGTATAGTCAAAATCGACTGTAGGGAGCATTTAATGGAAACTCTTAGAGAGAACTCTAAGCCAAATGAGATAAATCCAGACGGTGTTTTTCTGCAGGAGTATGTTGAAAAGCCTGGCTTCGACCTTAGAATAGTTGTTTACAAGGAGAAACGTGGAACAGACATACTATGTTGCATAGCCAGAGTTTCTAGAAAGCCTGAAGAGTTTAGGACGAATACTCATCTTGGAGGATTGCCAGTGGGTATTGAGTTAGAACATTATCCAGAGCACGTAGAGGAGGTTTTAAAGGCCGCGAAGATTATAATGCAAGAGGAGAAATATGGTATAATAGCTCTAGATGCCATGCCCCAGATAGAAGATGTAGATTATAATATCGTTTACAAACTTACTAGTAAATGCGTAGAAAAGTATGATGAAATCAGAAGGTTTGTAGATGAAAATAGGTTTAAACGGTATATTGAATGGAAAAATGAAATGGAGTTCATGTTTCAAAAACTTAAAATGGAAGACTCTTATATAACGCTTAGAAATTTGATGTCGAACTTACTTGAAAACAGTAGTCTTAAAATTCACGAAGCCAATTCAAGGTTCGACTATGCTATGAATACTAGAAATGCTACGGGAGTGAATCCGGCTGAGAAATACGTTGACTTGTGTTCAGAAGCATTGAGCAATTGTCAGCTTTCGTAGAGAAACTCCCCGTACGCTATGGAGGATGGATTTAAAAACCTACGGACTACTTTCAAAGCGTCGTCTAAGTTGAAGTCTTTACACGTGTAGATGTCTACTGTGAAGAAGTTAAACCTCCGCCAAGTGTATAGAGAAACTCCGGATTCAACCCATCCCATGTAACCCGCCAGTCCTTTATGTATTGGATGCCCCTTGGTATCTGGACTGAAAATCAAGGGTTTAGTTATTGGAGTCATCGATAGCGTTTCAGCAAGCTCATTGAAGAAGTCTTCGATGAGAGCTTTGTTAACCTCTACACTGTAAAAGCCCTCTATGAACACTCTTCTTCTCTTAACTTGAGGCAGTAGGTTTTTCAAAACAGACACTGAGAAAATGTGTTCAGAGGTGGGGAATTAACTTTACTTGAACTCGTCGAAGACTATAGAGGTGCTCGTTTCCTCTATCCCTGAGCTTAAGCTTCTAATACTCTGAGTTATGCCATCTAAGAGGGCTGTGTTAGGTACGTCTTTGACATCGATGAGATAGTCCCAGTATCCTGTGATCTCCCTAATTCTAAAGGGTATGTTGTACTTGGCTAGGAGTTTTCTGATATTTTCTACTATGTCCTGCTCACTATGTCCAGGTCTAACTTTAAGGAATATGACGGCATCACCTATGCTTCCGGTAAAGCCGGGTTTCGTTTTAACAGGTTTCCCCGTCTCCTCTTGAATTATACTCCATACTTCTGGAAGCCTCAAATCCCTACCCTTCTCCATAGATAATGACCTTATTCTATCCACGATCTTAGACTTAACTCCCTGATCCATATCGTACCCGCTTAGAAGAAACTCTATGAGCTCTTTAGACTGCATAGCTCCAAATTCGTAAAGTCTTTCAAGACCATATTTGGAGAAGTCTATAGTCTCATATGTTTCAGGGCATCTTAAAACGGCCTTCTGATGCGTACCAGCTTTATGGGTTCTGGCAAAGACTCCGACAATTGGATGGAATGGATGGATAGGTATACCCGATATGGCGGATAAGTAGTTGTAGAGCTGGGGAATTCTTTTAAAATCTACACCTGTTTTCACACCGTAGAGGGATTCAAGGTTTTCAATAGAGGTCGCTAAGTCAGCTATCCCACATCTCTCCCCAATACCCATGACGGATACGTCGAAGCTCCTAGCCCCACCGAGCAAACCCATAATACTATTAATGACTGCGAGACCTCTGTCGTTATGACAGTGAACGTCCAGCGGAATACCTATCTCTTCAGCCGTTCTAGCTACGATTTCTCTAAATTGCAGAGGCTCGGCCTGACCTTTGGTATCCGGTATCTTCAATATGTCGGCTCCAGCCTCCTCAGCCACCTTTCCAACTTCTACAATTTTCTCAACCGGTAGACTCGTAGCATCTTCCATGGTGTATATGACACATTCAAATCCGATTTTGTTCTTGGCGTAGGACACCACGTCTCTTATCGTAGCTAAAGCCTTCTCATAGCTCATACCGTTGAGTTTATACAGGAGGTGTCTTTCTGTAGGTGAGAGGAATATCGTCACACCCCATGTTTCACATTTCCAAGCGATATCAACGTCTTCTCTTAAACACCTGCAGTGTCCAATGAGCCTCGCATTACCATATCCAAGCTCTTTAAAATACTTAACAACGCTTTCAACACCAGTTCTGTACTTGGGGCTGTAGGGTGAACCTATCTCCATGTAAAGTTTCTCTCCTACGGTTTTATATATCATCTCGGCTAGTGTGCATTTTTCCTCGGGTTTAAAGTAGACTCTGGGTGCCTGCTCTCCTTCTCTGAGCGTAGAGTCTATTATGTGTTCGAGTCTTATAGAGGCCACTATTTAACCACCGCTCGACGACTATTACGATGGTGTCTAACTGAATATAAGTTTTTCGGATATCTTATGAGGATTCTCTTAAAACAACCAAGGTATTTGTGGATTCTACACCATCAATTTTACGAATTTCGTCAATACAATTGTTCAGATCGGACACATCGCTGCCTTTTATCATAGCCACTATGTCGTAGAGCCCTGAAACCTCATAAACAGCCTCAACGCCTTGAAGCCTCTTCACATTTTCAGACACAGTAGATAGAGGGTGAGATGTCCTAGCAGATATAAGGACGAGGGCCTTCAATAATGGCTTTGTGACGCCGATTTCAACGGTAAACCTCTTTATAACACCGTTCTTTACAAGTCTACTGACTCTTCTTCTAACAGCGCCTTCAGTAACACCTACGATACGGGCTAACTCCGTATACTTTACTCTTGAATTTCTTTTAAGCAACTCAAGAATCTGCCTGTCAATGTCGTCGAGTTTATTCATTAAAAGTATTTTTGTCAGCTTAATTTTTTAATTTAACTCTTCAACTGTAGAAAACCATTTATGAGAGATTAATCTTCTGAAGATTGAAGCCCTTTAAAGAAAAGTGGTATAAATGAGCCGAGGAGACCTCAACGCCATTTTGAAGCCGAGTTCTGTAGCTATCATAGGTGCTTCTAGAAGGGCGGGAGCCGTTGGAAACCTCATAGTTAGAAACATTCTAGAGAGCGGATTCAAAGGGCCAATATACCCAGTTAACCCCAATGCAGACGAGGTCTACGGGTTGAAGTGTTATCCATCAATAATGGACATAGGAGATAGTGTAGATTTAGCAGTCATAGCGGTGCGATCTAATGTGGTTCCAGCGGTCGCCGAAGAAGCTGGCAAAAAGGGCGTTAAAGGACTCGTAGTAATATCGGCTGGTTTCAGGGAAATAGGTGAAGAGGGCGCTAAACTTGAGAGGGAACTTCTAGACATATGTAGGAAATATAGTATGAGGATGGTTGGCCCAAATTGCCTAGGCGTTATAAATACATCGGTTCCGGTAAATTTAACGTTCGCATCTTCGAGACCACTACCGGGCAAGATAGCATTATTGTCTCAAAGCGGAGCCCTATGCTCAGCTATACTTGACTGGGCTCCTAGAGAGGGTTTGGGCTTTAGCGTGGTTATAAGTTTAGGCAATAGTGCAGACCTCAACATCGTCGATTTCATAGATGCATTAAAGGATGACGAGAATACTAGAATCATAGCTTGCTACATAGAGGGGGTTTCAGACGGGTCTAGGTTTATGGAGGTTGCTAGAGAAACGTCTAGGAAAAAGCCTATAGTTGTACTTAAAGCCGGTTTAACCAGCATGGGTATTAGGGCGGTTTCATCGCACACAGGCTCCATGGCTGGTAGTGCCGTAGCTTATTCGACAGCATTTAGAAAAGCCGGTGTCATTCACGTAGACTCTATTGAGGAACTATTTGATAATGCTAAAGCGTTTTCATCTCAACCCATTCCCAACGGTAGGAATGTGGTCATACTGACGAATGCCGGTGGACCGGGTATAGTTGCCACAGATGCTTGTGAAAAATTCGGCTTGACATTGGCATGGCTATCTTATGAAACTATGGATGGACTTAAAGCGCTTCTCCCAGAGCAAGCCTCGATTATAAATCCGGTTGATGTGCTCGGAGATGCTACAGCTGAAAGATATGAGCAGGCTCTAAGGCTTCTCCTTAAAGACCAGGGAGTAGATGCAGTGGTGGTCATTTTAACTCCGCAGGCAGTCACTGAGCCTACTGAGACAGCTAAAGCCTTAGTTAAAGTCCGGAGCGAGCACCCAGATAAGCCGATCCTAGCCGTTTTTATGGGTGGGGATTCCATAGGTGAAGCTATTGACATTCTTAAAGGCAATTACATACCGGTCTACGAGTTTCCGGAAGACGCTGTTAAAACCCTCAAAAACATGGTTGATTACGCTGAAAACATCAGAGCACGGTATAAGGAGGAGCCTCTAGAGTTTGAAGGAAACATAAACCTGGTACAGAGAATTGTAGAGAGAGCTAAAGCTGAAGGTAGAACTGTCTTGCTCAGTCATGAGGCTAAAACCGTTATAAAAGCGTATGGGTTGAATGTTCCCAGGTCTGGCTTTGCTCAAAACTTTAGACAGGCTTTAACCATAGCCAATAGCATTGGCTATCCTGTTGCTCTGAAAATAGTTTCTCCACACATACTGCATAAGACTGATGTCGGAGGAGTTGTTTTAAATATAAACTCTGACTATGAGCTTGAAAACGCTTACGATTCCATGATGCGAAACGTTGCCACGCTACTACCTCAAGCCCGCATATATGGAGTTGAGGTTCAAGAGATGGTCTCTCCTGGCAAGGAGGTCATAGTTGGTATTCATAGAGACCCTCAGTTTGGACCTTTAATAATGTTCGGGCTTGGAGGCTTATACGTTAATCTAATAAGAGACGTCAGCTTTAGACTGGCTCCACTCAGCCGTAGAGAAGCCTACAATATGATAATGGAGACGAAGGCCTACACACTTTTAAGGGGATTTAGAGGTGAAATGCCTTCCGATATAGAGTCAGTCGTAGACGTGTTATTGAGGGTGTCGAGGCTTGCGTTAGACTTTAAGGAGATTGCCGAGTTGGATATCAATCCATTGATAGTCTATGAAAGGGGGAAAAGTTCTTTAGCTTTAGATGTTAAAATAACATTGTCGTATACTTAAACAGGTGGTGTGAAGGTTTGGGTAAGAAGCCTTTGGGTTTATACGTAGCGTCAACTGGAAGAGAAAGTTTCGGTAAAACTGCTTTATGCGTAGGTCTTTCCCTTCTATTTAAAGAAGAGGGGCTTAAAGTTGGGTTTTTTAAACCCTTCGGTTGGGGCAACTTTCTATACAAGAATGTTAGGACAGATGAAGATGTCGCCTTGATGAAAGAGCTGTTGAATCTTGAAGAAGACATCCAAACGATTTCACCCGTAGTTTTAAGCTACTTTTACCTTGAGAAGCTTAACTCTATGGATAGAGGCGTGATCTTGGAGTCTATAGAGGAAAGCTTTAGGAAAGTATCTGAGGGGAAGGATGTTGTACTCGTAGAGGCTTTACATGAATTATCCTCTGGTAAATCCGTAGGGCTTTCGACTGTTGAAATAGCTGATCGCTTAGGTTTGAGCATTCTCCTAGTATCGTCTGTTCAAAGAGATTGCGTGATAGATGATATAGTGTTCGAGAAATCATATATTGTCGGAGGCGGCGTGCAGTTCCTCGGACTTGTGATGAACAGCGTTTCCATGGGGGATTTAGATAGAGTTAAACGAGTGTATATTCCGGTTCTTGAAAAGAACGACGTGAAGATATGGGGGGTTATACCTGAAAATTCAAATATGAAAAGTCCAACTGGCTCGGAAGTTAAGGAGCATCTTAAAGCTGAAGTTTTAACATGCGAAGAGAAGCTGGAAGACGCCCTGGTTGAAAACTATATTGTAGGCGCTATGACGCCTGATAGTGCTTTAAGGTATTTTAGAGCTACGCCTAGGAAGGCTGTGATAACTGGTGGGGATAGACCTGACATATGTCTCGTAGCCTTAGAAACTGATACCTCTCTACTGATACTCACCGGAAACCTACGTCCAAGCCCATTGGTACTCAGTAAGGCTAAAGAAAGAGGAGTGCCCGTTCTACTTGTTCCATATGATACATACACTACGGTGAATATTGTTCAGGACATAGCCGGCAAGATTAGATATGGAGATACTAAACGTATTAATTTAGCCAAGCAACTAGTGGCGGAGAACGTTAACTGGAAAGGGCTGTTGGAAGAGCTTGAAAGTAAATGTGGAAAACGCTGATTGTAGAGTTTAAAACTCATAGGTAAAGTATAATACGAGATTCCTTCAAAAGGGAAAGAAATATAAGACTGCCTACAAGTCTAGAATAGGTAAAGGAGGATTTCCATGCCTATAAGAGACCCGGCTAAAAAAACCATAGCTCAGAACAGGAGACTGTTCATTAAAATTTGCCGTACATGTGGAGCTAAAAATTCCCCAAAAGCAGAAAGATGTAGAAAGTGCCACTCATACAACCTCAGATGGAAACATAGAGAAATTATGGGGAAGAAGTAGATTTAAAACTTAAAAATTCTAGTGTCCTCTATATAGATGAAGGTGTTTTATGATTATGGGCCGGTAGTCTAGCTCGGCATGGACGCCACGCTCACACCGTGGAGATCGCCGGTTCAAATCCGGCCCGGCCCACCTAACTTTTCATGTAGGTAAAACGCTCATAAAATGTCTATATCTGAAGTATTTGTTTTCAGATATCCAAAGTGCTTATTCCTAGGCAGATGGATAAAAGCCGTTACAAATTCAGGGGTTACATATGGTATGTGTAAACGATGCGTGTAGCTGGAAGATTAAAGCATCGTAAGTGCGAGGGTTGGCGATCGCGAAGATTTCATCGATCTCAGAGCTATCCTACTGGGTCTAAACTATTCTTAACGTTTAAATATGGTGATTCTACTCCGTATTTAGAGGTTTTCATGAAGCTTCCGGGTAAAGCCATAGTGTGGCTCATATATTTTGATGCCTCTGTAACTCGTAGGCTTGGGAGAAGGGTCCCACGTGAATTAGCGGTTGAAGCCCCGACTCTAGAAGAGCTTGTTAAGGCATGTAAACGGCTTAATTTGAGTTTTCAAGTGAGGGATTCTGCTAGATATCCTAGGATGTGGTGGGGGAGGAGGGGCTACGTTATAGTGGATAAATCTAAACCTAAGGGGAGGCTTCTAGAGGCGTTGGCTTTGGAAATGAAACGGTTGAGAAGTGAAAAAGATAGTTATGGAGGCGTTTTAGAAAAAACCTTAAAATAGAAAACTTTATTTAAGCTTTCTTGATTTTTACATCCTTGTCCCCTTGAAAAACTCTAAAAAATCTCAGATTTTACGGATAGCTGGTAAAGTTTTCACAATTTCTAAGCAAGGCCGTATCATAGTTAAACTTGAAGGCCCCATACCAAGGCTCGGTTTAAAGGTTTACGATAAAAACCTCAGAACTATAGGATTTGTTGTAGACGTTATAGGCAATGTTAAGTCTCCATATATTGTCGTGAGGCCTTTTGAATCTAAAGGGTTAGAGAATATCATAGGGGATAGTCTTTACCTTAAAGATTAACCCTCTTAAGGTGGGGGGTAGTTTGAGTGGTAGAGTGAAATGTCCCGAGTGCGGTAGTCGCGATCTTATCAGGGATCACGACTCAGGTGAAATCATATGCTCCAATTGTGGTTATGTTCTCGATGATAAGCTTCCGGATAGCGGTCCAGAGTGGAGGGCTTTTGATGACGAGCAGCGGAATAAAAGGTCTAGAGTAGGAGCGCCTACGACGTATACTATACATGACAAAGGGCTTTCCACGATCATAGACTGGAGGCATTTTTCACATTCGATCAAGAGGATGGATCAGACGAAGGCTTTGCAGATATATAATCTTCGTAAATGGCAGAGAAGGGTTAGGCTTTCAGATTCTTCTGAGAGGAATCTTGCTTTTGCACTTACAGAGTTGAGTAAAATATCCATGTCTTTAAATACTCCAAAGCATGTCCTCGAAACGGCTTCACTAATCTACCGGAAGGCTCTTAAAAAGAGGCTTATAAGGGGTAGGAGTATTCAGGGAATAGTTGCAGCTTCAATATACATGGCTTGTAGACTCTGCGGTTTAGCTAGAACACTGGATGAGATTTCAAAGGTAACGATGATGAATAAGCGGGAGATAGCTAGAAGCTACCGTTTCATAGTTAAGGAGCTTAGCGAATTCATCCCCCCGGTAGATCCAATGGTATATGTATCCAGGTTTTCAAATCAATTAGGTATACAGGGGCGGACGGAGGAGATAGCATACGATATAGTTAAAAAAGCCACGGAGCTTAGGCTCACGTGTGGCCGTGGACCCACCGGCGTGGCCGCAGCAGCTCTATACCTGGCATCTATCATAACTGGTAATAGACGTACACAGCGGGAGGTGGCTGAGGTGGCTAACGTAACCGAAGTCACTGTGAGAAACAGGTACTCGGATATATTGAAAAACCTCGACATAATCATCTGGGTTTGATAGAAATGTTTACTTAACCCCGTCATCTTTTATTTTTCACGTCGGAGGATAGAGCATTGACGTCTAGCGGTAGGAAGCGGAGGAACATTGAGAAGCTAGCTCTGCAGATGATAAATGAAAGCGAGGACCAGGGTATTCTGCAAAGCGACTTATGGAAGCTTATAGGAGTTTCTAGTAGGGAAGGCTCTAGAATAGCGATTAGACTTGAGAAGAAGAAGCTTATAAGAAGGGAGAAGGAGTATCATTCAAAAAGATGGACCTATCGACTCTACCCGGTTAAGAAGAACAACCCACTACTACCAGTGATAGACAGCCCCTGTATAGTATGTGAAAACAACTCTAAATGTAGTGTTGAAGGCATCGTCTCCCCCCTCAACTGTAGGAAACTCATAGAGTGGGTTTTAAAGAGCGGGTGATATTAATAAGCCCGTTTAAAATATCCTTTAAAGAGGCATTTGTCCTAAACCCTTTACCGTTAAAATGCGTAGGTGACGCATCGTAGCCCATTTCTATAAGCTTTTCAAGTAAAGCTTTTTTCGATGGTGGAGGTATTTTGAGGAGAGAGGCTAATTCATCTATGACGTAGTAGGTCGCACTGCTTGAGGATTCGGAAGCTATGGTTTTTAGAAGCTTACCAAGCTCTTTCTTACCGCTTAAATGCGAAGCCTCATATTCTACAACTAGTCGATTGCAAAATTCTGCATCAAAAATTTCTCCAATCCACAGTGGACCTGCCCAGTCTAACCTACTGCCGCAGTTTGAACATAAATTAACTGCTTTCTCCTCTAAAACTGTAAATCTTCTAGATAAGCAGTTGAAACAGTGGTTTAGATACCCTATTTTATTTAAAGCCTCTTCAGCCGCCGCCGTTCCATAGACTGTTTCAACGTATACTCTTATATACTGCGTCGTTCTATGGACGAGTAGCGGTTTAAGCCCTCTGTTCAGCATTGTACAGTTTCTCGCGATAAAACCCAGTAAAATCCTCACGGCTACTTCCGGATAGTACTCCGTTTTCAACGGCTTAGACCAGTATCTTCTAAGACATGTCCTCGGATATCTTCCAGATAAGGGGGCAGTATCGGTCGCCGTTACAGCCAAAACACCTCTTCTTTTAAGGCTTAAAATAGCCGGTTGGATGAAGGGGGCTGGAGAGCCAAAAGGGTCTACATCTACTAAATCAAAACCATCCCGGCGAATATCCCTCCTCAAAAGGAGCTCTCGCGCATCTAAATTGAATACCATTGCCTTTCCAGATAGACCATTGGCGTCGAGGTTTATACGTATGAATTCTACTGCGTTGGGGTTTAGGTCGTTTATAACAGCTTCTTTAACGCCTAAACCCTCTGCTAAAAATCTGACGCCTCTAACTCCGCATCCAGCAAGTGGATCGCAGACCCTTAAATCACCCCTCTGCTTAGAGAGAGCTCTAACGGCTAAAACGGCTATATCCCTGTTTAGAGAAGCCTCGGGATTGTAGAAAACATGTGGCTTAGGCTTCCTCTCAGCTAACGGTTTTAATGCTTGAGGCGTTAGAAGTAGGCGTACAAGTCCTTCTCTAGTTTCAACAAGAGAGTTCAAGAATCATACCTCTAATAAAATACATTTAAGCGAATATTCCTCGTTGCTCTTAACAGTTAGGCTTATATTACTTCTGTCTCAGACGCCAGTTTTTCGGCTTCAGCTTTAGTCAAACCTTTAACTCCTAGAATTGTCAACCTTTCAGGCCTTATCTTATGGGCTTTCGTAAGAGCCTCCACGACATATTCTGAGTCTATATCCAGTTGTTTAGCGTTAACGGGTGCACCGATTTTCACTAGGAGGCTTCTAATCTCCATCCAGTTAAGTTTATGTAGATATGCCATCATTATAGTCCCCAAACCACACTGCATACCATGCTCGGCGCGTTCAAAACCGTATTTAAGTGACAGCAGGTCTAAACTGTGGCTAAACAGGTGTTCTGCGCCGCTAGCGGGTCTGCTACTTCCAGCTATGCTCATGGAAACCCCGCTACCTATTAAAGCTTTAACTACCGTTCTAACGGCTTTCTCCCCACCCGCTCGGATAACATCTACCCCTGTTTTAATTATATTGGCTGCCATGAGCGCCATGGCCGCGGCATACTCACTATATTCTTCACCTTTGATCTTCTGAGCTAGAAGCCAGTCGTTTACCGCTATTATTTTAGATATTAGGTCGCCGCATCCAGCGGCTAGACTTCTTCTAGAGGCATTAGATATGACTGATGTATCAGCTATTATGGCTAGAGGCGCCCTCGCCTCCGTGTACTCTGAGCCCATGTTTTCAGCCACATCCATTCTAAGTAGGAAGCTCACAACGGGAGACGCTATACCGTCGTGTGAGGCCGATGTTGGAACACTTATGAAGGGTTTGTTAAGCCACGCCGAGGCCAGTTTAGCGACGTCTATGACCCTCCCTCCTCCAACTCCTAAGACTACGCTTGAGCCGTCTGTCTTAAGTCTTTTAGCGAGGTTTTTAACATCCATGTGTGTGACCGGGTTGGACTCCACCGTGAATGCTGAAACCTTGAAGCCGTTATCTGAAAGCATTAGGTGGACTTCTTCCGCCACCTTCTTCGTGAAGGTTGAGCCGGATACCAACTGTACCTTATTCCCGAGGGCGAGTTTTCGAATCACGTAAGGTATCTTCTTGAGGGCCTCAGCGCCCATTATTACACATCTCGGAAACTCCATGATCTCCGTTTTAAAAGACATTGCACTCTAAAGAATAATGTCTACTTAAAGGGTTTAAGTTTAACTGAAACCGGCTTTCAAAGCGGGAAGTAAATGTGTCTTAGAAGTTTCGGCTATATTAACCCTATGGGTAATCCATCTCCACGGATATCCGTATATCCGGCTTTCAATCTGTCTTTAACTTCAACTATGGCGGCTACACCCATCCTAGTGGGATAGCCCAGTTTTTTCAACTCATATCCCGCTGTAGAGTTGCCGCTATAGCCTTCTTCACACTCTATTAGGTTTGTATTTATGTCCCACTGGAACCTGGGATGCTCTATGGCTTCTTGAGGGTGAAGGTCATAGTCAGCTATGTTTGTTAGTATTTGACTGTGAAATAATGGTCTATAGTGTCCGCCTGAAATTCCAATAGCCATACGGCTTTCACCACGATCCATCAATACGGCAGAAAGCGTATGCAGAGGCTTCTTACGAGGCTCGAGTTTATTTATATGGTCTTTATCTAGGGAGAAGGAGGAGGCGCGGGAATTTAAAGTAATATTGAAGTTTGGCTCAGTAACGTAGGAGCCGAAATTATGGAAAATGCTCTGAATTGCTGCTACAATCCAACCATCGCTATCGGCTACGGCGAAAAACGTAGTATCACAATTATCGAAGCCTTTTACGGTAGTACTTAACATATTTTTCATGGTTTCGATGAATCTGTCAGACAACAGTTCGCCGACCGTTAAATCCATAAACCTCATATCGGTGACGTATCTATCTCTAATATTGTAAGCGATTCTTGCCACGTCGACTGTTATTTTGACTCGATCTATGGATTTGGAGTTGAACATCTTTAAATTGAAGTCTTCCAGAAGCTTGAGGATGTGCAATGTAGTTATCCCTTGAGTATTGGGAGGCATTTCATAAACCCTACTACCGCGGTATTCGATGGATATTGGGTCGTCAAATTCGCTTCTGTAGTCTTTGAAGTCTTCTAATTCCAACACTCCGCCGAGAGAATTAACATACTCTACAATGCTTTCAGCAATTTCACCCTCATAGAAACACCTTGGGTTGGAACTTATCAGTTCCAAAGCCTTAGCAAGACCTTTAAGTGAAAGTACATCACCTTCACGTGGAACTTTATAACTTGTAAGATATGTTTCCCTTGAACCCTTATCTTTTACAAGTTCATCTTTAAGTCTGCTAATGGCACTGCAGAGGCTTCTAGTAGCTGGAAAGCCGTGGGCGATTTTGACTGATGGGAAGACGAGTCTACTCCATTCTAATCTCCCAAACTTCCTCCATAAATTGTATAGGCCATCAACCATTCCGGGGATGGAAATGGAATAAACGCCATGAGCTGGCATGATGGGAAGGTCTAAGCTCAACATAAAGTCTAAGGTGAGCCTTCTAGGAGCATAACCACTGCCGTTAAGGAAGTATACATGGCCATCTGGATCCATCAATAGGGCGAAAAAGTCTCCGCCAAGCCCAGAGAGGTGAGGTAATACTACGCTTAAGGAGAAGCCCATAGCCACTGTAGCGTCGACAGCGTTTCCACCATCTCTTAAAACGCTGGCACCTACCATAGAGGGTAAGGGGTGTTCAGAGGCTACGACGCCATGTAAAGAGTAAAACGGAGATTTGAAGTACATGGAATAGAAGTTCTGGGAAGTTGTATTAAAACCTTTAATGGCTAATATTCATGGATCTGGGTTTTTCTGGTTTAGCCGTAGACTTTGTTATGGAAACAGGACTTGTAGCCTTCATGGCATGCGTGTCCAACTTGGTCGATTTTAAGCAGTACTGAGTCGCCGTCGCAGTCTACATATACTTCCTTCACAAACTGTACATGCCCAGATTCTTCACCTTTACGCCAGAGCCTTCCTCGAGATAGGCTCCAATAGTGGGCCAAACCTGTTGTCAATGTTTTTACGAAGGCTTCTTTATTCATAAATGCCACCATTAAAACTTCTCCCGTATTAGCGTCTTGAGCAACCGCTACTATGAAACCGCCGTTGTGTCTGTAGTTTAAAGTATCGGCGAGCCTTTCGGCTTCGTCAAAACTCATGGGCATATTATTTACTCTGAGCCTTTCCTCCACCATGGCCTGATAGCCTCCTCTTCATAAGTTCTTCAGGGATTCTACTCGACGGGATTTTAATGAATGCCGTCAAGACGAGGACGTGGAATATGAGGTCAGACGCCTCATATACTGTATCGCTTTCAACGCCTTTGTAGGCGGCTTCAACAAACTCTAAACATTCTTCAAGAATTTTGTCGACTATAGTCTCTAAGCCCTCTGACATGAGCCTGCTGGTGTAAGAGCCTTCGATAGGCTTGTCACGCCTCTCCTCTATGATCCTGTAAAGCTCGTCTAGAAAACACCAACTCATAGTGGTCACTTCCAAACAAATCGTATTTAAAGCTGTGAAGCTAACGTTTAAACTGTAGGCTGTTTAACGCGTCTCTAGCTTTTAAAGCATTGTAGTGCATTTTCAACCCCTCAATACTAGCCATGATTTCTGCAAACTTTCTAAGCGTTTTAAACCCGTCTAGATCAGCAACCTGAACGATCAGGTTTTTCATAAAGTGAAGTGGATTAAGACCTGATGAGAATCTGGCAGCTCCGCCAGTTGGTAAAACGTGACTCACGCCTGTTGCATAGTCTCCGAGGGAGACGGGTGTTAGAGAACCTATGAAAACTGAGCCTGCGTTTTTAACCATTTTTAAAACATCTTCTGGCTTTTTAAACAGTATTTCAAGATGTTCAGGAGCATAGCTATTTATAAATTCCATGGCCTCTTCTAAGCTGTCGGCTATAAATAATCCGCCTCTTTTAAAGCTTTCGAGGGTATTTGAATCCACCATAGCATCTAGGGTTTTTGAAACTTCTAAAGCGAGCCTCTCAGACATTGATACAAGTACTGCGGAGGAGTTTGGATGCTCAGCTTGAGATAGAAGGTCCGCCGCCACTAGCATTGGGTCTGCCGAGTCGTCTGCTAACACTAGTATTTCACTCGGACCGGCGGGTAGGTCAACGCCAACATCGCCGTAAACTATGCGCTTGGCCATTTCAACGTAGAGCCCCCCGGGTCCAACTATTTTATCTACTTTAGGTACTGTCTCCGTTCCATATGCCATGGCTGCGATGGCTTGTGCACCGCCTACTCTAAACGCTTCGTCAACGCCAGCGATCTTCATAGCCGCTAGGACTACTGGTTTAACGTTCCTAGGAGGAGTGCAGACTATGACTCTACTTACTCCGACCGTTTTTGCAAGTGTAGCAGTCATTAGGATCGTTGATGGATAAGGGTTAGCTCCGCCTGGTATGTAGACGCCGATGCGTTCTATGGGCTTCCACAATGCGTAGATTTGTAAGCCTCTCTCTGGCTCTAGAAGCCTATTTTCCGGTAAGAGCCCTAGAGCCACTTTTTCTACGAGGGAGTGTATAAACTCCATAGCCTCTATGACGGCGCTATCCAGTGTATCGTAGGCCGCATCCATCTCCTCACGTAGTATTCTTAAACTTTCAGCGTTCAATTCTACACCATCGTAGAGCCTAGTATAATCTATGAGCGCTGCATCTCCCTTAGATTTCACGTTTTCAACTATCTCTGTCACTGCTTTTCTTACATCTTCTAAATTGGATAGCCCCCTTCTCTGAAGCCTTTCGAAATCTCTTCGCGATAAGGTTTTCAATCTTACTGGTTTTAAACGGGTCACTTTAAAGCCCCCTTCGTGCTGGGAACGCTATTCCGACCACTTGTTGCAATTCTACATGCCTCTCTTAAAGCTACAGCTAAAGCTTTGAATAAAGCTTCGAAAACGTGGTGGGTGTCTTCACCGTATATACGTGGGATGTGTATTGTGAGCCTACCGGACTGGGCTAAACTACGTAGGAAGTGTTTTACGAGGTTAAAGTCCAATCCCTCTGTGAAGCCGGTGAATCGTCCTTCCACGTGTAGATACGGCCTACCGGAAACGTCTAGGGAAACTTCTGCTAAAGCATCATCCATAGGTATTATGGCGAAGCCGAATCTAACTATGCCTCTTCTATCGCCTAAAGCCTTATCTAAAGCCTCGCCTACTGTTAAAGCTACGTCTTCTACTATATGGTGGATAGTAGGCGTTTTCAACGCGTCGGCGGACAGCTTCAAATCCATCAAGCTGTGCTTTGACAGCGTTTCAAGCATGTGGTCGAAAAATGGGTAGCCTGTCTTAACCTCTGAAACGCCTGACCCGTCTAAATTAAGTTCTACCCTGACGTATGTTTCCAACGTTCTCCTTTCGCAGACGGCCAGCCTAGCCATTTCGAGCAGCCTCCATCGCTTCTCTTAAACTAAAACGCTTCTCATAAAGGGCTCTACCCACTACAGCTCCATAGACGCCGGCCTTCTTTAAAAGAACTATGTCGTTTAGGGAGGATATACCGCCAGCGTAAAATACTGGTTTTTCCGTGGCGTTTAAAATCTTCTTCAACGTTTCCAAACAGACTCCTGAAGCTAAACCTTCACGTTGAACATCGGTGTACAGTATACCCCAGAACATGTTCGGGTCTAGTTTTCTAATAGCATCGTATACCGTAATCCCCGCGTTTTCAGTCCAACCTCTTTTAACAATTAAACCAGACTTAGCATCTAAAGCCACTATAATCTTGCCAGGACCTACAGCATCGACAATCTTCTTAAAGAGCTCTAGGTTTTCATACAGCACTGTACCAAGGACTATGCGGTATGCGCCAGCCTTCACGAAACATAGAGCATCTTCAACAGATCTTATTCCACCACCTACCTGAACTGGAACAGCCACTCGCTTAACGATTTCAAAGATCACGGGTTTATTTATAGTTGAACCATCTATTGCACCGTTTAGATCAACCACGTGTAGAAGGGGGGCGCCTTCTTCAACCCAGTGCTTAGCCATATTGATAGGGTCTAGGGGGATCTTCAGCCCGGTTCCAGGTTTACCCTGGACGAGTTTTACACATCTTCCATCTTTGAGGTCTATGGATGGCACTATGATCATGGTATAACCCTCTCTATGGGCATTACGAGGAGGTCCCGTGCACCAGCCTTCTTAGCGAGGTTTATCACCTTGTAGACTTCATCTTCATCTATGACTGTATAGACCTCCCACATTTTCTCCTCAGCCCTCACCTCTGCAACGGTGGGTCCAGCCATAGCCGGTAGAACTGCTAGAACCTTGTTTAAAAACCTATCTGGCACATTCATCATGAGAAGCTTCTTACCCTTAGCTTTAAGAACGCTTTCAAGGGCGAGTTTAACCTCTATGATCTTATCGTTTTTCACTTTTAAGCTATCTCTATTCGCTATTAAACGTGATGAAGATTCGAGTAAAACTTCTATGGGTTTTAACCCGTGAATCTTTAAAGTAGTACCTGTACTTGAAACATCTACGATCGCATCTGCCACGTTTAAGTGGGGCATGATTTCAGCTGCACCTGTAATCGGTATGATTTCAACTTTTAAACTGAGGCTGTTGAAAAACCTCGAAGCTATGTTGACGTACTTTGTCGCAACCTTAAGCCCCGGTTTTAAATCTCCAATTGTTTCAATCCCAGAGTTTTCCTTCACGGCTAGTACGAGGGAGGCTCTTCCAAACTTTAAATCAAGCAAATCTTCAACGTCTACGTTTGCCTCAACAACGTAATCGTGGCCTGTTATCCCTAGGTCTGCAGCACCCAATCCAACAAGTCTAGGTATATCGGCAGCTCTAGCGAATATCACATCCAGTTCAGAGTCGTTTGTCCTACCGTAGAGCTTCCCTTTATCTAGAACTCTTATGCCCGCTTCAGCCAATACGTCTAAGGCTGGCTTGTGCAGTCTACCTTTATTCGGTAGTGCTAATACGACTCCCATCTAACCACCTTCTGAATCTAAAACCTCCTTTAAAGCTTCAATAAGCATGGTGTTTTCATAATCTGTTCCAACAGTTATCCTTATAAAATCTCCTTGAAAACCGCTTAGAACACCTATAACTCTTATGGAAATACCGCGTTCGAGGAGTTTAGCTGAGATTTGACTTGAGGATAAGCCTGAACCTGATACGTCTAGAAGGATGAAGTTTGCCTCTGAAGGATATGGCTTAATACATTTAAACCGTTTCAGCGAGTTGTATAGTGCCTCTCTAGCCTTCTTAATGGCTTCTACAGTGGCATCTACTATGTGCTGGTTTTCAAGAAGCGTTAAAGCAGCTTCTTGAGCGATCAGAGAGACGTTGTATGGCGGCTTAACTTTTAAAAGATTTTCCACTACTTGTTCTGAGGCGAGGCAGTATCCTATTCTCAGCCCGGCCAATCCATAAGCTTTCGAGAAGGTTCTGAGTATTATCAAGTTTTCATAGTTTCTAAGAAATCTTAGAGCAGTTTTAGCCGAGAACTCGTAGTAGGCTTCATCTACAACCGTTAGAACACCTGTTTGAAGCAGTTCCTCAACCTGCTCCAGGGATGGGCCTAAACCGGTTGGATTGTTCGGGTTTGGCATGAAGAATAGTTGAACGTTTTTAGATGACAGCGTCTTAGTAATGGCGTCTAAGTTAAACGTGAAATCCGGGTTTAGAGGGATCTTCACTACAGAGCCTCCGGCTATCGTCGTAAACCTTTCATACATCGGGAAGGTTGGGTATAAAACCGCTACGTTAACACCTTCGTAAACGTAGGCCTTCACTATGAGGTCTATGAGTTCGTCTGAGCCAGCTCCTATGACAACGTTGCCACGCTCTAAACCGTTAAGTTTAGCTATCGCCTCCTTAAGCTTCACGGGTTCTGGTGGATAACGGTTTATGAGTTTTAAAACTCTATCTATAGCTTCTACGACTTCTTGAGGCGGTGGATACGGATTTTCATTAGCGTCTAGCTTAATGACGCCTTTCATAAGAGGTTTTTCCTCGTAGAGTGTTTCGGGGAGCTGTTTCAACGTTTTCAAGCGCATTCCTCCTGTGGGAAATTTGTGGGATAGAAAATCAATACATCCCACAATTTATAAATTTTACTACTTCATAGATATTGAGGGGGGGCTATGCGTATAGCTAGTATTCAGAAGATAGATGCTAAGGGAAGGGTTTCAATACCAGTGAAGGTTAGAGAGGCTTTAGGTTTGAAAGACGGTATGAGGGTTCTCCTAATCGCAGACGTCGAGGAGAGGAGGATCGCCATAAATCTCTTTGCAGACCCCGAGGCTAAACTTGTAGAGTTTAGGATAAGCCTCAGCGATATACCAGGTGCTTTAGCTAGAGCTGCTTCAATACTTGCTAAGAACGGTATAGACCTTCTGTTTTCAGAGTCTAGAACCCTGAGACGTGGGGAGCATGCTGAGTGGATCGCTATAGCAGATTACTCGAAGTGTATAAAACCTCTTGAGAAGGTTGAGGAGGAGCTTATAAATGAGAATTGTATAAAAGCTGTAGAGTATAGGGTTTTAGAGTAGGTGATATATAATGGTTAAAGTCTTACAGTACGGCGTCGGGTCTATCGGTTCGAAGGCTGTTAAGGCTTTGGTTTCAAAACCTTGGATTGAAATCGTAGGAGCAGTAGATTCCGATGAGGCGAAAAAAGGTAGAGACTTAGGTATGGTTGCTGGTCTTGATAGGAGGCTTGACGTTGAAGTCTACGGGAGTTTAGCTGAAGCTTTGAAACACGTTAAAGCAGATATCGTCCTCCACACTACAAGCTCCTGGTTAGACTTAGTTGAGCCTCAGATATTGGAGATAGTTGAGAACGGACTGAGTGTAGTATCGACTTGTGAAGAGCTGGCATATCCATGGAGGAGGAGCCCCGAGGCCGCTAAACGTATAGATGAAGCAGCTAGAAAAAACGGCGTCGTAGTGCTTGGGACAGGTGTCAACCCGGGCTTCGTTTTAGACACTATGATTCTAACTTTAACATCCGTATGCATAAGCATCGACAGGATAGAGGCTTGGAGAGTAGTCGATGCATCTAAGAGGCGTCTTCCACTGCAGAAGAAGATAGGTTCAGGTATGAGTGTGGAAGAGTTTAGAAGCGCTGTTCAAAGGGGCCGTATGGGACACGTAGGTCTTAGGGAGTCTTTAGACATGGTTGCCGACTGTTTAGGTTGGAATTTCGATTATGTTAGGGAAAGCTTAGAGCCAGTTGTAGCCTCTAAACCTATTGAAACAGAGTTTTTCAAAATCAAACCCGGCCAGGTTATAGGTATTTCTCAGAGTATAGGGGGATTTGTTGGAGGTTTTGAAAAGATTAAACTCAACCTTCAAATGTATCTTAATGCTGAGAACCCTAGGGACGCCGTTAAAATAGAGGGTGTGCCAAGTTTAGAATTTGAAGTTAAAAACGGTATACCCGGCGATGAAGCTACTGTCGCGATTATAGTAAACATGATACCTAGAGTTTTAAGCGCAGAACCAGGTTTGAAGACCATGAAGGATTTGAAACTGCCGTTTGCATGGCTTAAAGCATTCTAGGCGATGCTGTGATATGCTATGACGCGAGGCCTCGATAAATTGAGGCTGAAAGGAAATAATGGAGCGTTTTCGTAAAAAGAGGTGCCAGATACTACGGATTTCCGTAACATTTTGCAAGACATCTGCAACATGGTATGTGGGAAGAAAAGAATTCAACATGAAGTCTAGTTGTTAAATTTTAGTAATTAAAGTGTAACATTCTTTAAAATTGTGGCACATTTTAAAGATAAGTAACACTTATATACCTACAAGTGCTACTTTACGTTGGTAATCTATATGACTATTGTTGAGGTTGGCCCTAAGTACCGCGTTACGATTACCCGTGACGTGCGTAGGAAAACTCCCTTAAGGGTTGGGCAGAAGGTTTACCTTCTGGCTAGGCCTCCATACATAGTGTTGATTCCAATTCCAGACAATATCGATGATGCATTAGCCGAAAACCTCGGTGACATAACTTACAGTAGAGAAGAGCGGAAGAGGGCTGAGGAGCAACTGTTGAAAGAGGTCTCTTAAGTGGAAATGGGCTACATGGTTGAAACAGAGTTCCTCTTCGGCTTCCAGCCTAAAGATAGACGTTATGGGATAGTTTCTAGAATATTGAAGGCTTATGTAGCAACTAAACCCTTCCCCATATATTACCCGGTTTCTGCACTTATTGAGATCCGCGAAGTCATGGCAAGTCATGGAAAAACCGCCAGTGAAAGGCTTAACGCACTAACATATATAAAGGCAAAGGCGGTAGCATCGGGTATTCAGGAAATAACTTTCTCCTCAGACGACTTAATTCTATGTGAAGAAATAATAGCGCAACACAAAGCCCTAACATTATTCGACGCGCTCCATGCATCAGTGGCATTAAACAACAAACTAACGATTATCTCAAATGACGAAGCTTACGACGAGGTCGAAGTAGAAAGAATCGCCTTCAAAGAATTTCTAGGTCTATTAGAGGAGCAATAGCTGCGAAATTTCAAAGCGTTTAATGCACGCCTTCTTGTTTTCTCCTAAACATTATTAGCAGCGTTTTCCCAAAAAATTCAAGTAACTCTGATACTGTCCTTTGGGGTGAAGGACTCCTTCCTCAAAGAATCTTTAAAGTTTTCAATTAAACGCCTGAAGTCTGAGATGTGGGGTGAAGTCTAACGTTTTACAGACGCTTTAACCTCCATATTGGGAGCTACGGGTATATGTCATGATCCGTCGAACCGCGCTGGCGATTTTCCTTCTAAAGGCATAGGTTAATAGCAACACAGCTACTACGGTTATGATCGAAGGCGTTATATAACGTGAAAGCCAGTATTTGAATTCCCGTGTTTCGTAGAACATCGGTCTTCTATTCTTCAACTCCCTATCCATGAAATCTAACACTCTAGCCGCTACAAGCTCTAATGGTAGATCGTGACCCGAGTCGTACCAGTATACGGTTTTGGGTTCACCAGCATGCTTGTAGAGCTGTTCACCCGCTTCAGCTGGAACTATTCGATCGTGCCTGCCGAGGTGGAAAACCACGGGTCTTGGGGAGAAGTTTCCTATGAAGTTTATAGGGTCTATTGGGTTGAGCATTCTTTGAAGCTCTTCATAGGATATGTTGTTGAGTTTAAGGTATTCCCTTATGGGTGGTATGGCTGAGTGTTGACTCTCTCTTATCATGAGGCTCATGTTTCCACCGGCCACTAGAAGGGCCGCCGCTTTAATCCTAGGTTCTACTCCTATGAATATGGCGCCTAGTATGCCGCCCATACTGCCGCCGACGTAACCTATCCTATCGGGGTCTATCTCAGGTCTTGTTTCAATGTAATCTACGGCTCTTCTAAGGTCTATAACCGTCTGTATTATGCTTTTAACAGAGTCTTCTATGTCGGTGGAGTATAGGGCTTTACCCTCTTCCTTACGTTCACCGTGATACTCCGCGTCTACAGCGATTAGAGCGTATTCTTCTGACGCCGCTAGGTCTGTTAAAGGTAGGATGTCTTCCTTAGAGCCTCCATAGCCGTGGAGGAACACTATACATGGAACCTTACCTTCAGCTTTAGGTAGGATTAGTAGGGCTGGAACCCTCTCCCCATTTACGGAATCAAAGTATACCTTGTAGACTACGTACTTATCTCCCTCTCGCACAAGCTCCTCTACTGCGTTTAAAGGCATGTCTTTATCGTATGAGTATAGGTTTGAATGGTTTAAACATAGAGCCCCTGGGGTCGTGTAAATAGATGATAGGTATAAGATGACGATCAGCATTGCCTCTGAAAACCTGCTGTTCAAAATCAAATAATTTTGTGAATGTAAAAATATAAAATTGTTGCGAGGTATCGAATGGAATGTGTTGAGGTTGTAATACATGGAGTGTGTATTAAGCTCTAAGTTTAGACCTTCTAAGGAGTAAACCTGCAGCTATAAACGACAGCCCTATGATGTCGCTGATGCCCGTTGGCTCTGGAAGGACGATGAGGGCTAGACCGATTGCTTCGAGGTCTTTAGGTCCTCTAACATTTAACGCGCCTTTACTCGCTAGGGTTTCTATGTTTTTAGCTAGAATAGCTACTCTTTGGGCGCGTGTTAAACTGGGGTTTTCCAATACCTCTAAAAATGCATCTTTCAACTCTTCGATTCGAAGCTCCGGGTATCTTCGGCATATTCCTTCAAATATTTCCATGTTTTTTTGAAGCTTATCTATGGCTTTAAGCTTACTCTCAAATTCCTGAATCCTGCTAAGGTTTTTTGAGAGTTTTTCAAAGCTTTTAATAATGCCGTCAAGTTCGCTCATCAAGCCTCCTCCGCTATCTTCTCAACAGCTTCTATCAGACGTTTAATTTCCTCCTCGGTGTGCGCATAGGATATCGCACCGGCATGGCCGGGTAGGAAGAACACTCCATGAGTTATGAGGGCTATGTAGAAGTTTCTCTGAACCTCTAGATCCGTCTTTAAACGGTCTCTAGGAGACTTTATGTCGTCTCTCTCCTTTAGGAAGTGCGTTAACAGTAGGCTTCCTGCACCAGTGGTCTTAGCGTTCAAGCTCTTTAAACCTCTGAGGGCTTTATCTATACCTCTCCTAGCCTCTTCACCCAGCCTGTTGATTTTACCGTAAACTTGATCTGCGTTTTTCTCTAGGAACTCTATCGTAGCTAACCCTGCTATTGAAGACATGGGGTTGCAGGAGAATGTTCCGCCTCCTATCCAACACTTCTCCCATTTCCGCCCAGAGGTTGGATCTGCCAGTTTAAGTATTTCTGAAAGCCCGGCTACGGCGCCTATTGGAAAACCTCCCCCTATGATCTTGCCAAGTGTTGTTAAGTCCGGCTTCACCCTGTAGAATCCCTGGGCGCTTGAAAGCCCGAGCCTAAACCCGGTTATTACTTCGTCAAATATTAAGACGGCGTTGTATCTGTCGCATACTTCTCTTAGATATAGGAGGTAGTCTCTATCTAGAGGTATACAGCCGCTCCCTATCACAGGTTCAACTATTATGCATGCCAAGTCTTCTTTACATTCGTTGAGGATAGGCTCGGACCCATCTACATCGTTAACTGGTATCGTTCTCGTAAACCGCTGTTCTTCTTCTATAATGCCTAGGGAGTCGGGTTTATCATATGGTATGCTTACAGCCTTATGGAGGATTGGGTTTCCTCCATGCCACCCGCCTTCAGCTTTAACAACTATACGTCTACTGGTGTAGGCTCTGGCAAGTCTTACAGCATACATGGTGGCTTCTGTTCCGGAGCATCCTAAACGAACCATTTCGGCTGAAGGTAGGTTTCTCTGAATGGCCTCAGCGAGCTCTAAAGCGTATGGGTTGACCGTTCCGAAGTGGAGGCCGTTTTCAATCTGTTCTCTAACGCGTTTTACGACGTATTCGGGGGAGTGGCCTAGTATTAAAGCCATATGCCCCATCCAGTAGTCTGTGTAGACGTTGCCGTCAACATCCCAGATTTTAGAGCCTCTGGCTTTAACCGTGTAGAATGGATGTGGTGGGAAGAATCTTATGTTGTGTGAAACACCTCCGGGCATGACTTTTAAAGCCCTCTTGTAAAGCTCCTTAGAATTCGGAGTGGTAGCCTCGTATTTTTTAACGTAATCTTCCCACATAATCTACACCTACTTGATATAGGGGATTTTATACAATCCTCCTACTCTTAAAAATTCCTAATATTAAACCCTACAATACCAGTGGCAGTATCGTTGAAAGCGGCGGCTACTTTAAGCTTATTCAGTATAAAAACGTGGCCTTTAGGTGATGGCTCACCGTAGACGGGGTCTTCTATAGACTCATCTAACCCTGTTATAAAACTGGGGGCTCTCTTAAGGTAGACCAGTTTAACGTGGCTTCTCTCAGAGCGCTCTCTAGGCAACAGGTCAGGGTATATTACGAAGCCTTTGAACACTTCTACTGCTTTGCCTCTGTAGCTTGGCTGAGTATCTTCATACAGCATTTCGCCGACTGTAACGTTACGGTGTAGGAGTTTGACGGGGGGTTTATGGGGCATGGGGAACGTGGAGCTTCTGAAGGCTAAAGCTATCGAATAGGCTCTATTTAAAGCCTCCCTCAAACCCTCATTATACCTTTTAAAACCTAGAAACTCTACGTTTTCCTCTTCGCCTTCGAGAGCTATCAGTGTTTCCCTATCTGCTTGCGTTAAAACCTCTGAGGCTAAGACGCCGTTCAAGTTGCGGATTACGTTCAGGACTTTACTTACGACTTGAAGATTCTCTTTATACATTGATTCACAACCAACCATAAGGAGGCATCGATCGTTTAAAAATCTTAGGTCGTACCGCTTTGAAAGCAACCCAAATATGAATGTGTAGGGTCAGTTTTAGGGGACCCATCAGAGCCGTAAACTTGAGGGCTCAGAGATCACCTCTCTCATCATCCCAATAATACTTTAGAGGCATTCTTAAAATAAATGTTGCTGAAGTTTACTTAGAGGATTTACCCATTGTGAGGGAGAAAAGCTTTATATGAAGTTTTATATTGTTATCCATGCTGGTGACTTTTATTGCTTCAAGTACGAGGTCTATTGAGGATAAGTGGAGGAGGATATGGGAAGAGGGGCGGGTATACGAAGCTGACTTAGACCCGTCTAAGCCTAAGTTCTACTTGACCGTAGCATATCCATACCCCAATAGTCCCCAACATGTAGGCCACGGTAGGACGTATACGATAACTGATATCTATGCGCGGTATAAGAGGATGAGGGGTTTCCAAGTACTATTCCCCATGGGATTCCACTACACGGGTACACCAATCCTAGCTATGGCTAAGAGACTTGCTTCAGGAGATGAAGAGCTTAGAGACCTCTTCATTAAAATATACAAGGTTCCCGAGGGGGTGCTTAAGGATCTTGAAGACCCGCTTAAAATGGCGAGGTTTTTCCATGAGGAGATCAAGGCCGGTATGAGGGAGATGGGCTATTCTATAGATTGGAGGAGGGAGTTTACAACCGTAGACCCAGGCTACAGCAGGTTCATACAGTGGCAGTTTAGAAAGCTTAGAGAGAGGGGCTATATTAAAATCGGTACGCATCCCGTAGGCTGGTGTCCAAGCTGTGGAAACCCCGTCGGACAGCACGATACGAAGGGCGATGTTGAACCGGAAGTCGTTGAATTCGTAGCTATAAAGTTTAAAATGGAGGATTTCTTCATACCTACGGCTACGCTTAGACCTGAGACGGTTTTCGGAGTTACAAATATATGGGTGAACCCTAAGGCGGATTACGTTAAAGCGGTCGTCGATGGGGAGAGGTGGATAGTAGGTTTAAAAGCCTCTGAGAGGCTTAAACATCAAAATCTTAAGGTAGAGGTTTTGGAGGTTTTTAAAGGACGGGACATCGTCGGGAGAAGCGCGGTAAACCCAGTTAACGGCCAGTCCATACCGATTTTAGAGGCGGGTTTCGTAGACCCTGGTCATGCTACCGGCGTAGTCATGTCTGTGCCGAGCCATGCCCCATACGACTATATGGCGCTTAAAGAGGTTAAGGAGAAGACTGGCTGTTCGATCGAGCCGATAACGATCATCAGTTTTGAAGGCGCTGGAGAAGTTCCAGCAGCTGACATATGTAGGGAGATGGATATTAAGAGTCAGACCGATCTGAAGCTTGAAGACGCGACGAAAGAGCTCTATAGGCGTGAGCTGGCTTCCGGCGTCATGCTAGACAACACTGGCAAGTACTCCGGTATGAGGGTTTCAGAGGCCAGGGAGCTCATTAAGAGGGAGCTTATTGAAAAGGGCGATGCTCAGATGATATATGAGCTTTCAGAAAAGGTTTACTGTAGATGCGGTGAGGAATGCGTCGTGAAGATTCTTGAGAATCAGTGGTTCATAGACTATGGAAACCCCCATTGGAAGGAGAAGGTGTATGAGTGTTTAGATTCTATGCGTATAGTCCCTGAAGAGCTTAGGGTTGAGTTTAAGAACGTTGTAGATTGGCTTAGGGAGAGGGCTTGCGCTAGACAGAGGGGTTTAGGCACTAAACTTCCATGGGATGAAAGCTGGATAATAGAGTCTCTGTCAGATAGCACAATATATATGGCGTATTACATCGTAGCCAAATACGTAAACATGGGTCTGCTTGATCCTAATAGGTTGAACGACGGCTTTTTCGACTACGTGTTCCTAGGGTTGGGTGATCCTAGGGACGTGGCTTCTTCAACCGGTGTGAAGACCGAGCTTATTGAAGAGATTAGGAGAGAGTTCACCTACTACTATCCTTTGGATAGTAGGCATTCCGGTAGAGACCTTGTTCCAAACCATTTAACGTTTTTCATATTCAACCATGTAGCTGTATTTCCGAGGGAGTTTTGGCCTAGGCAGATAGTTACAAACGGTAGTGTTTTAATGGAGGGCCGTAAGATGTCTAAAAGCTTGGGCAATATAATACCGCTTAGAGAGGCTGTTAGAGAGTATGGTGCAGATGCTTTGAGAATAGCCGTGGTATCTACAGCTGGGTTGCTTCAGGATGCGAACTTCAGCCCGTCTCTAGCGAAGTCTGTGGCGGATTTTCTCGAAGCGCTTTGTAGAGAGTATAGGGTGGTGGCTGCTATGCCTGGTGGCCATTCTAAAGTCGATAGGGTTGATAGGTGGTTGATGAGTAGGTTGCAGAGGACTGTTGAAGAGGTTACTGAGGCGTTTGAAGAGCTCGATGTGAGGAGGGTTGTTCAACTCGTACTCTACCAGATGGATAGTGATTTAAACTGGTTCCTTAGGAGGAAGGGGTGTTTAAGTCTTGAAGAGGCTTCCCATTACTCGAATACTTTGAAGAAGTTTATGGATATTAGGGCTAGGTTGCTAGCTCCTCTAGCCCCCTATACGGCTGAAGAGGTTTGGAGTATTATCGGAGGAGGCGGGTTGGTCTGTAAGGCTGAGTGGCCTCGACCGGATCCAAGTCTGATCGACGATGAGGCTGAGAAAGGCGAGGATTTTATTAAAGAGTTGATTGAGGATACCAATAGAATACTCAGAGTGCTTCCAGGTAGGCCTTCAAAGATAGTCTACTATGTTGCGGCGGGTTGGAAGTGGGAGGTTTATAGGGAGGCCTTAAACATGGAGAAGCCTGACGTTAAAGCAATTTTAATAGGTCTTGAAAAGACTGGCGTTGAATTGGATAGAGCTACGATTGTTAAATTCATAAGGAGTACGATAGATATGCTTCCCAAGATGGATAGAGACTTTGCAAAGAGTTGGGTTGAATTTAAACAGAGCCATGAGTTCAACCTCTTAGAGGAGGTTAAAGGATTCTTAGAGAGGGAGTTTAAATGTGAAGTCTTAATCTATCGTGAAGACGCCCCTGGAGTCTACGATCCCAAGAGGAGGGCTGTATTAGCTAGGCCGTGTAAACCGGCGATATACGTTGAATTGGAGGAGGGCTAGCTTTTTGCCAGGTTTTTATATGCTTGTTTGAGGATGTTGATAACGTAGGGTATTTTATCTGAACTTGTTATTCTCACGCGGCGATCCATCGGCGTGTCGAAGCTCTTCGGTATGGGTTTACTTAAACCCTCAGGGTCTTCTATTGGGCCTCCTGAGCGGAATCTAACTTCAATTTCACGTTTAAGCGGTAGAGCTCTTAGATGTATGAAGTAGTGTTTCATTCTACTGCTTTTATATCCTATGAAGGTTTTATTGATCTTCTCCTCTATGTCTGAGTCGAGCTTTAGTATTTCATTTCTAAGCCTTAAAATGACCTCTTTCAAGTCTTCACTTAGACGTCTGAGGTGGTAGTCTATGGTGAGGGATGGTTTAGGTTTTTCAACCTCTTCGGGCTTGCTCACGGGTTTGGCTTCAGCGGTTTCGATCTCAGCTTTAATTTCGCTCACCGGGGTTTCAACTTCAACAGGCTTGATTCTAACCTCCCACCAGAATTCGTCTATCTGAATTGGGGTTTCCCTAGCCAGGTTGGCTCTTACTTCTTCAATGTGTTTCATAAACTTGAAGTAGAGCTCTTCTTCTCTAGACGGGTTGTCCCAAGTGCACATCTCACATATCGGAGCCTTCTTCCTCACGCATCCCAAGAGGTATGGGCAGAAGACCAGGTCTTTTTCAACTTCGCGTTTACTACACGGCATGAGATTTAAAGATGCGATCTACTCGATATATAGTTTTTCCTTGACTATCAATCCTTCTTCCTATACTTTAAGACTAGCCCGTATATTCCGTGAAAGCCTATGAGTAAGCCTACGAATGAGGCTGAAAATGCGAAGAACGATAGGGAGAACGATGGCTCTAAGACGTCGATTACCATAAATAGGGAGATGAGGAAGCTTACGATGAGGAGGAGGGCTCCGACAACGATCTCAACGTGTTCTCTATTAAGCACGACCATAGAGCCAACACTTCACATAGTGGTTTTCACCGAACTTTATTAAGGGAGGCTCTTTAACGTCGCATATACCCTTTATCATGCTTTCACACCTTGGGTTGAAGCGGCAACCTACTGGCGGGTTTAAAAGATTAGGCGGTTCTCCAGCGGGAACCTTCTTAACTATGAAGCGATTAGATGGATCTGGGTCAGGTATGACGTTTAAAAGCGCTTTGGTATACGGGTGCATTGGATTAGCCAGTATTCCCTTTGTCTCCGCTATTTCAACCACGTGTCCAGCGTACATGATGCAGATCTTCTCTGAGAAGTATCGTGTGGTTGAAAGGTCGTGTGTAATATATATGATGCCTAACTCGTAGTCTTCCTGAAGCTTCTGCAGCAGTTTCAGTATCTCTATTCTAACAGATGCATCCAGCATTGAGACGGGTTCGTCGGCTATTATCAGCTTAGGCTCTAAGATCATAGACCTTGCGATGACGAGCCTCTGCTGTTGACCGCCGCTTAACATGTGCGGATATTTACCGATGAAGTCTTCGACTGGGGTTAACTTAACCTGTTCAAGAGCCTTGTATATTCTCTCTTCACGCTCCCTCCGGTCTTTAAACCCATGTATTATCAGCGGCTCTTCAAGAATCTTCTTAACGGTCATAAATGATGGTAGTGCTCCAAAGGGGTCTTGCTGAACAAGTCCCGTTTCTCTCCTATACCATTTCAACTCTCCCCAGCTTAGATGCGTTACATCTCTACCGTCGAATACTATCCTTCCACCCGTAGGTTCATAAAGCCTAAGTATTGTTTTACCCAGTGTGGTTTTACCGCAACCGCTTTCACCAACTATTGAAATGGCTTCACCCTTTTCAAGGATTAGGCTTACACCATCTACAGCCCTTATATAATCTCTCCTTCCGAAAAATCCCCTCCTGACTTCGAAGTACTTTCTCAATTCTTCAACGTTCAAAAGTGGCGTGTTCATAGTTACTCCCTCACGTAGAGCCAACACTTCACGTAGAAGTTTCCACTCAAGTATACCAGTGGGGGGTCTTTGACGCACTTCTCAAACGCGTAGGGGCATCTCTCCGCAAATCTACATCCTCTAGGTAGGTTTAGAAGGCTTGGGGGAGCCCCGGGTATGAAGTCTAGCTTCTTATCCTTTCTAAGCGTTGGGACGCTTTCCATCAACTTCTGGGAATACGGGTGTTTAGGGTCGTGGTAGAATGCGTTTGCGTCGTTAAACTCAACGACCTGCCCCGCGTACATTACGGCTACTTTATCCGCAAGCTCGCTCGATAGGCTGACGTCGTGGGTTATGAATATCATGCTTAATTTCAGACTCTTTCTAATGCTTTTAAGTAGATTCATTATGTTTGCTTGAGTTAACACATCTAGCGAAGATGTGGGTTCGTCGAGGATCATCAGTTCGGGTTCTGTCAGTAGAGACATTGCTATTATAACCCTCTGCTTCATACCGCCGCTCAATTCAAACGGATACCTGTGTATGAAGTTTTCACTTATACCGACCGTTTTCAGGGTTTTTGCCGCTTTTTCAAGAGCTTCACGTCTATCCAATTTTTGACGTAGAATCAATGGCTCTATCATTTGATCGCCTATTTTAATAACCGGGTTTAATGAGTTCAATGCGGCTTGTGGAATGTACGTGATTTTAACCCATCTAACGTCTCTCGTGAAAGACCTTTCATCCAGCTCCATAAGGTTTAAGTCGTTGAACAGGATAGTCCCTTTATAAGTAGATACGTTTCTAGGAAGCAGTCTTATTATCGATTTCGCTAGAGAGCTTTTCCCACATCCGGATTCCCCTATAACGGCGACTGTCTCCCCCCTAGGCAGGGAGAATGAAACGTCGTCGACGGCTTTAACCTCTCCCTTCAACGTTCTATAGTACATTACTAGGTTTTTAACGGTTAGGTGGTTCTTCTCCATCTACATTTCCCTCAGCTTAGGGTTGAATATCTTATCTAAAGCAAACCCGAGCATCGCAAAGCTTAACGAGGTTACGGCTAACATTAAAGATGGCTCTAAAACCCAGTAGTATAGGCCTTTGTATAGGGCGCCGTTGGAGTAGGCGTCGTTTATTATCTTACCCCATGTTGGAGCTAATGGGTCGCCTAGGCCGAGTATGGCTAACGCGGCTTCTAGAAAAACGAAGTCTGCGACCGATAGGACTATTGACGGGATTATGGTGGGTAGAACCTTGGGGATTAAATAGTGCGTCAAAATTCTGAGGTTGCTGGAGCCATAAGCTCTGGCGGCTTCTATATAGGGGAATTCTTTGATCTGTAGAAACATCGCTCTGTAGTTTTTAACACTTCCGCCGAATATGCTTAGAGCTATGACGACCGCTAGGAGAACCCATATGTTAAACTTGTAAAAGGTGGATATCATTATTAGAATCGGTATGAAGGGGAGAACCATGAAAACCTCTGTGATCCTCTGCATGAGGTTGTCGACTCTTCCTCCAAACCATGCGCTGACTGCTCCGATGAACATCTGTATCATCGCTATAGATGTTGACGCTATCACGCCGAATGATAGTGCAATTGGGGTACCCCATAGTAGGGCTATTCCCAGGTCCCTTCTTAAATGGTCTGTGCCAGCCCAACCGTAAACTTTACCATATACGACGAGTTTAGCGTCCAAGTTCACACCAGCTTCGAACGCTATGCCTTCTATCCAAAGCTTGTAGTTTCCCTTCATCACTTTAACCGTGCTGGGGTTGAGGATGCTGCTGTCTTCTGATGCGAAGAGTAAAATGGTGATCGGAATGTCATACTCTATCGTCTCATTGATCTTCTTTGAGAGCGTGTTTTTAAGCTCTCTAGCCAACTTATCGTCGTTTGAAATGTAGTATCTGTCTTCACCCTTGGCTACAAGTAGAGTTTTTAAAGTTATGTCTTCACCATTCGGTTTAACCCAGTGTATCGTCAACTGCGGTGATGAAGCGCTGAAGCTTGAGTTGAAGAACAGGTTCAATTCGCTTGGAAAATCGTCGTACTCGTAGTTGAATGAGAATTCTACTTTAATCCTTGTGATTCTATCGGATACTGGGATTAACGCCTTGGATACGCCGGGCCGGGGTTTTCCAGAATCCAGTACTATTGTTTCAGGCATCTTTTTGGAGGAGAATAGGTTTACCCATGAGGGCATTGCATTGCGTGGATTGTCCAGCCAGTAGCGTTCACCAGCCCTCCATAGTTTGGTGGCTTCGTCGTAGGGTATGGTGAACATGGTATATACTGATACTCCTATCAGGATCAGTACTATTATCAGCCCGCCTAAGGCGGACCTGTAGATGAGTAGTGTTCTGAGGAACTGTTTAATGCTTGACAAGTGCTACATACCTCCGGCTTTAATTCTCGGGTCTAGGATCGCGTATATGAATTCTAAAGCGAAGACTGTTAAAGCCAGTAGATATGCGTATATGACTACGAGGCCGACCAGCACGGGGCTGTCGAACATCATAGAGGCTATGTAGAATAAGCTGCCTATTCCAGGCCAGTTGAATATCGTCTCCGTGATTATGGCTCCCATCCAGGAGCTGATTAGGGTTAGTGAGAAGTCTGTTATGATCGGTGGTAGTGTAGGTCTCAGTATGTATTTTCTCTGGATTAGAGACTCAGGTAGACCTTTAGCCTTCGCAAGCTCTACGTAGTCTTCGCTTGAAAACATGAGGAAGAAGGTCCGCCTCACATACACGTTTATAGGTATGTAGGCTACCAGCCAAGACATGACTGGTAGGATCATGTGTTTTAAAACGCTCAATGCGTAGTTGAATCTGTCAGCTGGAGGAGGCACATCCACCATTCCGCCGTAGGGTAGCAGTCTTAAAAACGATGCGAATAAAAGTATTAGGAATATTCCGTAGAACCATCCAGGCATGGAGGATAGCGGCGCGAACAACACGGACAGCCTGTCTAGGAGGCTGCCGTATCTCCTAGCTAGGAATAGGCCGGCGAATAAACCTATGAAGAATAGGAGAAGCTGTGTGGTTGTGAATAGGAGCACGGTGTTCGGTAGCCTCTCCAAGATTATTATGCGGACGTTTTTAGAGCCGCTATCGCTACTTATGAAAAGTGCTCTACCTAGGCTTAACGTTAAAGCGTCTCTTAAATATGAGAAGCTTCTATATATGAACGGTTTATCGAAACCTATCTTCTTCAATTCATTCGTATAGGTTGCATTTATCAACCACCTGATTTGAGTTTCATTTAAAGCCTTATAAGCAGGGTTTTGGCGGATGTTTTGAGAGATTGAAAGATAGAGGTCGCTTTTAATTATTTCATCTACGTATCCACCCATATTCGCAACTATAATGGTCATGTACGCTGCGATAACTACCGTTAGGAGAAGTATGATTCCACGTTTCACTATATACGTTGCAAGTTTTGGAATCATTATCTCGTCTACTAAAGAATAGATAAAAATAAAGAGGGTAAATAAAAATGTAGTGGTTACTTCTTCCTGACGAATGGAACGGCTATAGCTATTATAGCTACTATTATGGCTAGTGCAGCGATGCCCATCGACGTATTTATGGCGCCGCGTAACGAGTCGATTTCAGAGCGGAGCTCTTCGATTGTGCTACTTAAACCTGATATCCTGGTCTCGTAGTCGGCTCTAACCCTAGCCAGCTCATCCATTAGGAATTCTGTCACACTCATAACAGTAGCCGTGCCAGCTGTAGAGACGGGCATTCCCACGAGCTTAGATACGACTAGTACGTCGATGCTTAATGTTCCAGCAGAAAGCATCGATGTTTCTTCGGGTTTAAGCGTAATCCTCCACCTGCCGTCTTCAACAGGCTCGGCAACCCCCATCAAAGTCGCTGTTGGACTTTTAACTATGTACTTCACGTAGTAGACGTCTTCTACGCGGTATGGCTGCCCTTCAAAGGTAACTGAAACATCTATTTCAGCGGGTAGCCCGGGCGTTATTGTAGGTGCTGAAACTATTTTAACCTCCGGTATCATAGGCTTGGAGAATCTAAGCCACTTATCCGCTGTGTCTACGAACTCTCTATAAGCCTTTATTACGACTATTCTAGCTGTTGGGTCTACCTTATCCAAGTAGAATGGCCCTGCACCAACTAGGAAGTGGCCTTTAGCCTCATACCATGCTTTCAAGTTGCTGTATCTCTCTAAAGCCTCATCTTCAGTAACGTATTCGCCCAGCACGTTCTCATAGGGTATGAATTTTTCATCAATAGCCCTATCTAGGCATTCGCTTAGGATTTTTAGAGAAGGACCAGCTATGTAGCTTGTCCACTCGACTTTAAGGGCTTCGGCTTTATCGGCTGAGAAAGCCAGCTTGTTGTCCGCCTCGGCTAACCATCCGATTGTGACGGTGTGCCACGGTCC
>CAZMSC010000013.1:0-43744 GCA_964568845.1 uncultured Candidatus Bathyarchaeia archaeon
CGAAGGGGACTCCTAAAACAGCCTCCACAATCTGAGTATACACTCAAGAGTTATATTAAATCTATCTATTTAGGAACTGCAGTCTTACCCATCGGCAGTCTTGAACAGCACGGTGTAAATCTACCTTTAGATACAGACACGATAATAGCGTCTCAAATAGCTAAAGAGGTTGCCTTAAGACTCAACCTGTTCCTCTTACCCACCATTCCAGTCAGTTGCTCGGCAGAGCATAGAGGAGTAAAGGGAACAGTATACCTTAGACCTGAAACTCTAACTTCGATTTTAAGAGATATCGCTGATTCTCTTAGAGGAGAAGGCTTCAAGTACCTAGTAGTCTTAAGCTGGCACGGTGGAAACTTCATCCTAAAACCAGCTGTGAGATACTTAAACCTCGACTACCCAGACTTTAAGGTAATACTAGTCCCAGAGCAAGTATACGGAGACGCTGTGAAGGAGATCTTTAAAACAGCCAACGATTTACATGCAGGTGAACAGGAGACGTCTCTCCTCCTATACTTTAAGCCAGATGCCGTTAGAGGGATTTCAGGAGACTACGAGCCGAGCGTAGGTAGGGAGATGTTAGACTACCTACCTATGCTTAAAATATCTCCAACAGGCGTGTGGGGCGCCCCATCTAAGGCGAGCACCAGTAAAGGCGAGGAGGCTTTCAAAGCCATAGTGGAAACGGTCGTCAGATACGTTGAGAGCGTGGTTGAAACGTTAGGTATATCACATTAAACCCGACTCTTTAAGAGCATTCCTCACGGCTTTACGCTCCGCTTCCGAGATCGGGGTTAAAGGCGGTCTAACGTAGGCCTTCTTTAAAACCCCTAGCATTACAAGCGCCTCTTTAAGCCTAGCTCTGTAGTTTCTAACAGGAGGCATGAATATAGCATCCGCCAGAGGACTTATCCTTCTAGATATTTCAAAGGCTTCATCATAGTCTCTACGCTTAACCCTATCCATAATCTCTACTTGTAAATCCGTGGCTATTGTTCCGAAACCGAGCAAACCTCCATCAGCACCCAGTATGAATGATTCAAGGATGAAATTGTCATTACCCGTAAGCACGTAGACCTTCCTCTTCAGAGAAGATACGAGTCTAAGCGTTTCCGTAAACTTCCTAGCGTCGAAGCTCGCTTCTTTAATAGCGGCAACACCTTCAACTTCAAACAGCCTTCTCAAAGCCTGTTGAGAATATTCAACACCTCCAAGGGCTCTTTGAAGCTGAAAAGCTATGAGAGGTATCTTAACGGCTTCAGAAATGGCTCTATGATAATTGTACGGGATTTCAGGGTCTAAGGGGTCACCGGCATAGGCTGGTATTGGGAAAACGAGCAGAGCATCTGCACCAGCCTTCTCAAGCATCTTAGCATTTCTGACAGCCTCATCGGTAAACCTCGCCGATAAACCCGCAACTATGGGTATACGCCCCCTAAGCTCCTCCCTGTAGATTTCAACGACTTTAAGCTGCTCCTCAAAGTACAGGTGTGGACCTTCACCAGTATCAACGTTTACCGCCAAACCGCTCACCTTAAACCGGGAAATCCAGTCTATATACCTCCTAAGCTCATCCTCATCTAACTTGAAGTTCTCATCCATAGGTAGGACGGTTGCAGGTATAAGCCCCTTGAAAAGCCCAACTTCCAAAAAGACCACCACACAGAAGTTATAACCCAACGACCTCTTAGCTTTTAACCTCAGCCGGATTTTGCGGAGCTTTAGCTTTAGAGCTTTCCTCAACCTCCTTTAGAAAACTTTTTAAAACTTCAACATTATCCTTTCTAACACTTCGACGCCTAACGTCAACATATAGGCCCAGTGTCCTGGCTTTTCCAACGGATAAACCAGCCTCCTTAAGCTCACCTATACTGAAGCCTCTACCCTCTCTAAAACCGTAGCCTGCCTTAGGGATCTTGACTATGGGTTTAGGCATATTCCTACTGGATACGTTCATGTATGAACACCCGCAACATTAAATACTCAGCATATTGTCTGAGAAGCCACTATTAAACTTGCAGTTAAATATCGGTTAAAGGAGCGAGGCCGCCTTCCTATCCACTATAAAGAGGCAATCTGGATGGTCTTGAAGCGCCGATGCTGGAACCATAACTGTTTTAGGCCCTTTAATAGCCTTAGATACAGCCTCGGCCTTAGCCTCTCCAGAGGCCAGTAGAATTATACGCTTCGCCTCCATTATCGTCGCAATACCCATGGTTATAGCATGTGTTGGAACCTCATCTAAGGATTTGAAGAACCTCGCATTGTCCATTCTAGTCTGCTCTGAAAGCTCAACTACACGCGTTCTAGATTCGAACGGTGAGCCAGGCTCGTTGAAACCTATATGCCCATTCCTCCCTATTCCAAGAAGCTGGAGGTCTATACCGCCAGCCCGTTTAATTGAATCCTCATAACTGAGGCATTCTTCATCCAAGTCTTCAGCCGTACCGTCAGGTATGTGAATGTTTCTCATTTTAATATCTATATGGTTGAATAGGTTTTGAAACATGTAGTAGTGGTAGCTTTGAGGATGATCGGGAGCTAAACCGACGTATTCATCTAAATTGAACGTTGAAACCTTTGAAAAACTCAAACCCTCCATTCTATACATCTTAATAAGCTCCCTATAACATCCAATCGGAGTACTACCCGTGGCGAGCCCTAAAACGGCGTCAGGCTTAGATCTAACGGTTTCAGCTATCCTTAACGCCGCTTCGCGACTAACCTCTTCATAACCCTTAACGACTAAAACCCTTATCATAAGCCCACCCACTTAAGAGAAAAGCTTGGAGAATGTTAAAATTTTCTAGCGAACAAAGCGTAGCTGGTTAATATCAGCCACCCAACGGCTAGAAGTTCAAGAGTTTCCAGCCCTACCTGAAACATTGTGTCTTCGATAAAACTTAGGTTACTAAGTTAACGTTTTACTTACATAGGGGCCATCATCAATATAACCAAGCCGTTTATAGTATCGTTTAACACCCAGACCACTAATAACTAGAAGCTTACGCTTATCGAATTCTTCAACAGCTATCCGCTCAGCCTCTCTCAAGAGGCTTCTTCCGTAGTTTTTATGTTGCCATCCATCTTCACGTTTGAATCCGACCGGAACCATAGGACCGTATACGTGAAGCTCCCTCACGACTGCGGCGTTTTTCACTTCTGGTCTGTGAGCTTTTTCAGAGGGTATTCTCAACCTTAGTAGAGCGATTAAGATATCGTTCTTCACATCTTCAAAGGAAAGAAAAATCTCATAGCCCATACTCGCTTCATAGTCTGTTCTAAGAAGCTTCACGTTTGCCACGTCTGGCTTAATCCCATACTTCATGTATACGTGGCCAACTTCACGGCATCTTATGCATCTGCATCTTAATCCTTCGGATTCAAGCCTCCTCTCAATAAGCTCCCGTAGATTGCTATGTTTAACACCGTCAACTATTAGGGGAGCTGGGATATCTCTCTGAACCCTTTGAACTCTAACGTATCTTGGGATTTTTTTAAGGGCTTCTGCTAAGACCTCTACAACGACTTTCTCCTCGTACGGCTTATACAGCCCTTTAACCCACATATCGTAGAGCTTCGTACCCTCTATGACGAGACACGGGTATATTTTAAGAGCATCCGGTCTGAAAGACGGGTTCTTAAAGACTTCTCTAAACATTTCTAAATCTCTATCGAGATTAGACCCGGGCAAATTTGGCATGAGATGGTATGTAACTTTCAAACCGGCATCCTTAGCTATTCTCGTCGCTTCAACAACCTCTTTTAGACCATGTCCACGATTTATAATCTTATAAACATCTTCGTAGACGGTTTGAACCCCAAGTTCGACTCTTGTAACGCCGAGGTGGAGCATTTCATCTACATGGCTCTCCACACACCAGTCTGGGCGAGTTTCCACGGTTATACCTGAAACCTTTATAGGTGCCTTTTCAGCCAGTTTTTTAGCTTCCTCAAGGTCTTGAGACTCTACGCCATTTAACGCGTCGAGGCAACGCTTCATGAACCAAATTCGATAGTCTAATGGTAGTGCCGTATGCGTCCCACCTAGCACTATCAGTTCAACCTTATCCACAGGATGACCTATGGCTTTAAGTTGATTTATACGACTGTTCACTTGCCTATAGGGATCGTAATTGTACTGTATACCTCTAAGGGTAGCTGGCTCACGTCCGGTATAGCTTTGAGGGGAGCCTTTACCCGGACCGCCTGGACAGTATATGCAGGGTTCCTCTTTTGGACATGGGAATGGTGCGGTCATCACGGCTATAACCGTAACGCCGCTTACAGTCCTCGTCTTCTTACGCTTTAGCACTTCTAAGAGCTTCTCTTCGCCGGGCTTTAGGCTCTTTATGAGTTCAGAGTTGCTTAGAATTCTATCTAAGTTTAAAATCCTGCAGACTTCAAACTTAACCCTTTCAACATCTTCTCTAGAGGGGCTTCTCATGGTTAATAGCCGCTCTATTATGAGCCTTGAAGCTTCAGCCATCTCCACAATCTAATACTGAAGACTTTGAGAAAAACCTTCCCTCACCCTTGTTGGGACGGTTAGAATTGGACCTTTAAAAGTTAAACTTTTAAATAAGAATATAGTAAGTAGTCCTGTGGAAAATTGAAGGCGCTGGAGGAGCATATTCTCCCAAGGGAGACTAGAAAGTTCATATTCTTCGGTGGAAAGGGTGGTGTTGGTAAGAGTAGTCTAGCGGCTGCCACCGCTTTCTGGTTGGCTGAGAGGGGGTTTAAGACTCTACTAGCATCCACGGATATTCAAAAGAGCCAGAACGATATTTTCCAGCGAGACATAGGTAGTGAGGAGGCGCAGATTCCCGATGTTGGAAAACTCTGGGTGGTTAATGTAGACCCTAAGGAGAGTATAAGAAAACATCAGCTTGAGGTTTTAAAGCGTATAGAGGAGCTGGGAGATTTAACGGCTGAGAAAATCAGCGAGTCTGAAATAAGGTTTCTGAAGGAGTATTGGGAGAAAAACCCCATTCTCCCATGTGAAACGGCATCCTACAACGTTTTCATACACTACATGAACACCGATGTATACGACGCCGTCGTATTTGATACGGCGCCTGGCCAGCATAACCTCGAAATGGTGAACTATCCGTGGCGTTACGTCTACAACCTTGAAATGTCTATAGCAGCGAAAAGAGAAGTGGTAGATTTAACTGGTAAAGTAGCTGAGCTTAAACTTCTTGAGAAGCTTAGAGATGAAAGCTACTTAGCCATAAAGAAGCTGGCTTCAGATCAAACAGTCTACTTCGTAGTTACACACCCTGAAATGCTACCAGTCTACGAGGTTAAAAGGATTCAGGAGGGGCTTACTCCATACGGCATTAGAGTTAAAGGCGTTTTCATAAATTCCGTGCTTCCCGAAGAACACTGTAAAAACGGCTTCTTCCTTAAACGTAGACTTTTACAGGAGAAATATATAGATTTGGTTAAAAAAGAGTTCAACAATATACCCGTGGTCGAAGTGCCTCTCCTAGATACAGAAGTCGTCGGCTTAGAAAACGTTAAAAAGCTTGCATATCTAATATATGGTTCACGTAGAGGGTGAAAAACATGGGTCAAGTTGTTTTAGAGGTCTTCCCAACTGGGCTTTGCGGCTGCGGAAGGAGAAGAGAGGAAAACGAGAAGCTCTTCGCACTTTTAAGGGAGGTTAAGAAGGACTTTGGTGAACGTGTAGATATACGCGTAGCTGAATATGGAGGAAATCTCCTAGAGGCTCAGAAGAGGCTGGCTGAAATACTTGAAGCAAGTGGAAAGAAGAGAGTTGTTGAAATGGGTCTTGGACCTCAAGTCATGCGAAGCCTCATACCTATAATAGCTATAAACGGTAGAATAGCGTTTGTAACAAGCGTCCCTGCAAAAGAGGAGCTTTATGAAAAAATACGCGCCAATCTTCAATAACCACTAAACATCTTGAAAACCGACTTAATCGAGGCTTAAGTAAGTTTTAAACCAAAAATCATCCCATTTTTCAATTCCATAAATGAGCTATTGTTTTTACATATGGACATGCTACAAGGGTTAAAAATCCAGATAGAGATACTTTAGGGAAAGAAAAAGAATGTGGTGGAAGACGCTCTAAATTTAACTTGGGAAGAGGTCTGGATAGAGTTCTTTGGCCTTTTCTGTAAGGTAGTAGAGTTTAGACCCGACTGGTCGTCCGATTATGCCTTGAGTTATCAGGAATCTGTAGCCAAGCCGTTTGAGACCCATTTCCCCGGCAACTTCTCGGCTAAGCTTAATCAATACAGATCTCCTAACGCAGTTTCTCGGAGATTTGAGGAGCTCTTTGATTATACGCCTTGCCAATTCGACTCTAGCCTGTCTAAGTTTAACTTTGGCATGTCTTACACTTACAACTTCAGAGACATCAACCCATCTGCCTTGATAATATACTTTAACACCCGGTGTTAAACTGGCTTTAGTAGATTCGGTTGTCATTCTTATCATTTCAATTAGAAATGAAATGTTTTATATAAAATTTTTCTTCAAAGTGATCATAAAAAACTGTAAGAAGATTACATAGTATTAAGAGTTGAGAATTTTAAAATCGACACTAATGTAAACAGCGTTCTTTAGCAGAGCGCAAATACTTTTCTACGCACCATTCAAATATAAAAACCTTTAGTTTAAACTCAAATACATTAAAGATTTTTAGTATTTCTCAAAACATCACACGACGATCGATGGAATTTTAAGGGATGAGTTAAACTCTAAAAACCACGCCGCTAGATTTAGAGAAATTGTAACGTACATGAAGTAGTATTACCTTTAACTCTGCCAAATCGGATGGAGGGGATAAATTTAAACCAGAGTAAGCTATCTTATCTATATAGATAGGTGAAATGACTGAAGTAGCCATAGAGATTATAGACCTTATCAAACGATACCCCGTAAGCCTCAGAAGTATCGCTGGGGGGAGGCATTGGGATTATTGGGGTAGAGTTGGAGGTTTTAAAGAGCTATTCGCGCGTAAGAAGGGATTTATTCAAGCCTTGAACAAAGTCAATCTTAAAGTTTACCATGGTGAAGTTTTCGGCCTCCTAGGACCCAATGGAGCTGGAAAAACTACACTTATAAAAATCCTATGCACACTGGTGTTACCTGATGAAGGGGAGGCCTACGTAAACGGCTATAATGTTGTAAAGCAATCCGGTAAAGTTTTAAGAAATCTCCAAGCCGTTCTAGGTGAACAGCATAGAGGTTTTGAATGGAGGTTAAACCTTAAAGACAACTTAGAATTTTACGCGACTCTCTACGGGTTGCCTAGGAGCTATGCCAAAAAACGCATCGAAGAACTCTTAGAATTCATGGGGTTAAAAGATAGGGCTGGTGACATGTATCAACGTCTATCTACAGGTATGGCTCGTAAATTGCAACTGTGCAGAGCTCTTCTCCTAGACGTACCCATCCTACTTTTCGATGAGCCCACGGCTGGATTAGACCCCACGGCGGCCACGGATTTTAGACAGCTATTGAAAAGACTGGCTAAATCTGAGGGAAAGACCATATTCATATCTACACATAACATGTGGGAGGCGCAATCCATATGCGACAGAGTGGCCATAATAAATAAAGGTGAAATCATAGCATGCGATACACCTGAAAACTTAAAGAGGTATGTAAGCCCTGAGAAACATTACAGCCTAATCTTAGACGGAGAGCCTAATGGAAAACTAAAGGACATTATAGGTGATTTTGAAGGCCTGAACGGTGTTAAAAACGTAAGTCTAGAATTCGGCTCGCCGAACAGGATAATAGTTAAAACCGATGAAAACTTCAGGTTTCTAGATATGATAAATCTTATAGCTAAACATGGTTTAAACGTGAAGGATATAGAGACCTATGAGCCTAGTTTAGAAGAGGTCTTTATAAAATTGGTTAAACGGTGAGAAAATGCGTAGAATGGGTTTGACCACCAGTATAAGGCAGATATTAGCTTTTGCGGAGAGAGACTTTAGAGGATGGAAAACATATAGGATGCAAGTTACAACCCAGCTCATAACAATAGCTATTGGAATTTTAAGCTGGTCTATTAACGCGATCTATAGGAATAGACCAGTCCCCGAATACGATACAGACTACATATCCTTCCTAGTGGTGGGATTGGTTATAGGAAACCTCGTTATGCCAATATCTCAAGCATTGGAGAGACATCTCAATCCTTGGAGCCTAGAAACCATAGTAATGACTGGTATACAAGTACCCGTATTCGTCATAGGGCGGATAGCATGGCCATATATTTTCTCGGTTATAACATTCATACCTCAAATACTGGTTGGAATACTGTTTTTCGGAGTAAAGCTTAAGATAGACTGGTTTTCAACATTCCTAGCATTCATAATATCCGCTATGATACTACTCGGACTATCCATGATAAGTACAGGTTTTAGACTGGTTACGAAAACCACAGACCCGATAACATGGACTATAAACGTTTTACAGCAACTCCTCGCCGGCATATCTTTTCCAGTTCAATTTCTAGATAGCTTTATGCCCGGCATATCTATGATATCTTGGTTTCTACCTCAGACTTGGGTTTACCATCTATGGCGTCTATCCATGCTTAAAGCCGCATCAATATTGGATCCAACAATCCAACTAGAATTTCTAAAGGGAACTATTTTTGGTATAGCTCTTCTTCCAATCGGCTACAAGACTTTTAAATGGAGTTTAGACAGAGTTAGAAAAGACGGTACACTTGGATGGTTCTAACACCTAGAAGACTTGAAATAAAGTTGACGATTAACGGTTAGACTTTCAGATGCTTTTTAAGTCTTTCGATTTTCTCTTCAACGTTTTCAAAGCCGAGCTTTCTAAACCCGATTACAGCTGAACCTATGATAGGCTGAAACCCTACGAGGGGCGGTTTAAACTCAGCTCTTCTAAGTCTACGTTCAAGCCAACTGTAGAAGACGTCTCTAACTATTTTAGATTTAAATACGCTTCCAACAGCCCCCACCACTATGCGCTCATCAACCATGCCGAGTTTTAAAGCCGTAGAATAACATGCGAGGGCCAGCTCAACACCAGCTTTTTCAAGAATACTTATAGCAACTTCATCTCCATTTTCAGCAGCCCTATCCACAAGAACTGCTAAATCAGCTATTCTCAATGGATCGCTCCCCATGTTTCTATAAACGACTTCAAGCATATCAAGAGGGTCGTTTATCTTAAAGTTCTCCATGAAAACATCGACGAGTGAAGTTTTTGGTCCACGACCATCAGACGCCCTGGCGGCGGCTTGAAGAGCTTCTTTGGCTATCCAATACCCACTACCCTCATCTCCGAAAAGCCAATTCCACCCCCCAGACCTAGCTCTTTCACCAAGCCTATTCATACCGAAGGCTATGCTACCCGTCCCGGCTATAACCGCTACGCCCGGAGCCCCGTATGTTACGGCATAGTAAGCTACAACAGCATCATGTTCAACCACTGTGACGACGGAGTTAGGTATTGGAAGTTCCCTGATTAGTGAAGACGCTCTTTCAACGTCACGTTTAGTATCGATGTCTGCCAATCCTATGGAGAGAACGTTTACGTCCTCTATACATAATTCAGCCTGAGAAAGAGAAATTGATATGGCAGTCCACAGATTCTTCTTAACGGTATCGCTCGGAAGCAGTAGTCCGCTAGGGCCGGATGAAGACGTGGATATAACTTCACCCTCTTCATTAAACACTACACATGACGTTTTAGTTTTACCACCGTCAACTGCAACAATTATCAAGATAAACCCCGATCCTAAATAATATATTTTCCGGACTTTAAAATTTCTAGAGATGGTTTAAACTGCGCACAGACGCGTCAAATGATAACGGGTGGCCCACTTGAAAATGTATAAAAGTATAGGTAACCCCGTTAGACCTTTAAGGTTGTTCATTGGAGGGGTGCATGGCAAAGAATGCCGTACAACCAAGCTATTACTCGAGAGGCTCGTTAAAACCGGAAGACCTATGAACGGCTCGGCAATAGTAATACCGTGCCTCTACATGGGTAAGTACGTGACGACTTTAAGCTTAAACTACTTGAATACGAAAGCATGTAAAAGGCTCGTTAAGATAGTAGAGGCTTTTAAACCGGACATGTACGTTGAAGTACACTGCTACAAGCCGTCAAGCTACAATAGTCTAATAAGCCCGAGCAGGATTAAAGTGAAAGGTGTCCCTCCCCTCGTAGAGCTTGAAGGCGGCGTTTTAGTAGGTTCGATATCTCCCCTTCTAAAGGCTAAACTTAACCTTAACTTGCCAGTCCTAATTGAAACACCATGTGGCAAAAGAGAGAACTTTAAAACAGCCTTAAGAATACTATACGTTTTCCTGATGGCGAATTCGACTACAGAAGCATTGGAGACGCTGGGCTTTAAACATAGATTAAAAGATGCTTAGGAGATGCGTGTAGCCTTCAGCCCACCTTATTGGATTTTATTTTTCCAAGCTTATCTTCAATTATCTCACGGACAAGGTTCGGGTCTGCTTTACCATGTGTCATACGCATAACTTGACCAACTAGAAAATGAACAGCTTTCTCGTTTACAAGGGCATCTTCAACGGCCTTCGGATTCATAGCGAAGACTTGATCAACCAGTTCATTAAGCATATCCATATTGCTTATCCGATGAAGCCCTCTCTTCTGAACTATAGAATCAGGGTCTTCACCCGTAATTATCATCTCCCTCAGGACTGTTTTAGCGGAAAGCCCAGTCAATACTTTATCGTCGAGAAGCTTCAGAAGCCTAGCTATTTGACTTGGACTGGCTTTAACGTCTTTAACAGACATATTTAAACTGTGCAACTGGGCTAGAAGGTCTCCGACGAGGAGTGAGCTGAGCCCCTGAGCATTACTATAGTGTTCAAGACACTTCTCAAATAAGTCGGCTAAAGCCTTATCGCTTACGAGGACGTCGGCGTTCTGCTCAGAAACGCCATATTTCTCTACGAATATACGCCTTCTTTCATCTGGAAGCATGGGAAGCTTACGTTTTATCTCATCTAGAAGCTCGTCGGTCAACAGTATGGGTGGCAGGTCGGGCTCCGGAAAATACCTATAATCCTCTTCTGTCTCCTTGGTTCTAAGGGAGACCGTTATCCTCCTACGCTCATCCCAAAACCTCGTCTCTCTAGCTATTTTGATCCCTCTCGATAGTAGACTGCTCTGCCTTGTTATTTCAAACATCAAAGCACGTTCAACCTCCTTGTAGGAAGATATGTTTTTAATCTCAACTCTAACACCGCCCTCAAGAGAAATATTTGCATCACACCTCATAGCGCCTTCAAGCTCACCATCGAATACACCCAGATGTTCAAGTATCGACCTCAACTTTTGGAGGAAAAGTCTAGCTTCTTCAGGTGAAGACATATCTGGTTCCGTGACTATTTCGACGAGCGCAATTCCATGCCTATTATAGTCTACAAGCGCTGAGGGGGCAGTATCTATAGACCCCTCGTAGACAAGCCTAGCAGGGTCTTCCTCAAGCTGTATCCGTCTGATTCTGACTATTTTACCGTTGTTTAAAACGACGTATCCCCCTTTAGCTAAGGGAGCTCCACCAACACCATCATACTGAGATATTTGGAAGTTTTTAGCCATATCTGGGTAGAAGTAGTTTTTACGTGTAAAATACGTAAACTTTGAAATATCCGAGTGTAGAGCTAAAGCTATCATAACAGCACTTCTAAGAGCCTCCTTGTTTAAAACTGGCAGAGTCCCGGGTTCACCCATACAAACTGGGCATACATTCGTATTTGGAGGCTTACCTCTGTAGTCTGTAGGACATGGACAGAAGAGTTTACTTTTAAGGCTTGTAAGCTGACAGTGAACCTCAAGACCTATTTTAACCGTTTTAAAAGCCATCAGCTATTATAAGACTCAAAGCAGATATTTATACCTTCATAGATGGGGTAACTTAGAATCCGAAAGGCTTATAACTTTTCAGCGATCCATCCTATGCTTAAAAGACGTGGCTTTCTCGCCGAGGAATTTTACGGCTTCAATGTGAAACTCCATTTACCTAAACTTTCATAAGAGTATGAAACTTTAAACAGTCGACTTTCCTCCATAGGAGGTGCGATGAGTTGCAGACCGACAGGTAGGCCTTCAGATAGACCACATGGTATTGATATGGCTGGTAAACCAGCTAAGTTGGCAGGCACCGTGTTCACATCGCACATGTAGAGTTCAAGCGGATCTTTTATCTTCTCACCTATTCTAAAAGCAACCATAGGCATTGATGGGCCAGCCAATACGTCAAATTCTTTAAAGGCTCTCTGAAAATCCATCAACACCAGTGTTCTAACTTTTAACGCCTTTAAATAATATGCTTCATAGTATCCGGCGGATAGTGCAAATGTACCTAAAATTATTCTACGCTTCACTTCCTCACCAAAGCCTAAACGTCTATTTTTAGCGTAAGCTCTACTCCAGTTCAAACCTTGATCTGGAGCTCTAAGACCATATCTTAAACCATCATATCTAGCTAAGTTTGAGCTAGCTTCAGACATCGCTATCACGTAGTACGCTGCTAAAGCATACTCCAAACTTTTGAGGGAGATTTCACCTACAGATGCGCCCAGCTCCTCTAAGCTATATATTGCATCTAAAACCTCACTAGCGACACCTTTCTGAACACCTTCACCTATAAACTCTTTAATCACACCTATACGTACACCTTTAAGATCATGTGGAGCATTTAACTCCTCAAGATAGTCTTTAGGTTGAGTCGTAAGCGATGTACTATCTCTGGGATCATAGCCGGCTATGACGCTTAAGGAGAGGGCGCAATCCCTAACGTTTCTGGCAATTGGCCCTATCTGCTCTAAACTATTCGCATAGGCGATAAGCCCATATCTGCTAACAAGACCATACGTCGGTTTTAAGCCAACCACACCGCAGAAGGCTGCCGGACACCTTATAGAGCCGCCCGTATCAGATCCAAGTGCTAATAACGCCTCACCTGAAGCCACAGCCGCAGCACTACCACCGGAGGAGCCGCCTGGAACCCTCTCTAAATCGTATGGGTTTCTAGTAACTTTATAGGCGCTGAATTCAGTAGTAGAGCCCATAGCAAATTCATCCATGTTTGTCTTACCTATGATAACCGCATCTTCCATGTCTAGTTTCTCAACAACCGTAGCGTTGTAGCTTGGAAGGTATCCCTTAAGAATTTTTGAACCGCAAGTGGTTTCAACACCTTTTACACATATGATGTCTTTAACAGCTACTACAACACCCGCAAGCCTACCTACCTTCAACCCTCTCCTCACACGCCTATCCACGTCTTTAGCCTTTTCATAAGCCCTATCTTTAGTAATGGTTATGAACGCGTTTACCTTAGGCTCCACCGCCCTTATCCTCTCAACAACCTCATCTAAAAGCTCTACAGCCGATATTTCCCCGCTTCTAACAGCGGAGGCTATACGTTCAGCCGAAAGATGTAGAAGCTTCAACGTTAGACAATCCTCGCAGCTTTTACAAACCTATCCTTCTTCTTAGGAGGATTTTGAAGCACAAGATCTGATGGAAACTGACGCGGTTCATCTTCTCTTAAGACGTTGTATTGTTTAGCTACATGAAACGTGGGTGGAAGGTCTTCGACATTAGCTTCATCGATCTTACTGAAGTACTCTAAAATCTTCGAAAGCTGACTTCTAAAAGTCTCCTCCTCTCTCTTAGAGAGCTCTAGCTTAGCCAGCCAAGCCAAATGCCTAATGTCTTTAGCGGTGATATTTCTCTTCTGAGGCATATTCATCGCCCGTTAAGGTGTAAGCCTACTCTGATCTCTAGGGAAAAGCGCGACCTCCCTTATATTGGAAACCCCGGTTATAACCATCACAAACCTCTCAAGCCCTAGACCGAAGCCGGCGTGAGGAGGCATACCATAATCGTAAATCTTGAGATGATAATCGAAAAGTTTAGGGTTTAAACCCTGCTGTTCTAAACGTTTAACGAGAAGCTCACGCGAAGATACTCTAGACCCGCCTGAGGACAGCTCTAAAGACCCATACATGAGGTCGAAGCTTTCAGAAACCTCAGAATTGTCGTCTCTAGGCTTAATGTAAAAAGGCTTGGAAACAGTAGGCCAATCCGTTATAAAGTAGAAGCCTCTGTTAACCCGTCCAAGCCTTCTAAGAGCCAGCGTAGAGAAGTCTTCACCCCATGACACTTCAACCCCTAGATCTCTTAGAGTGTTATAGGCTTCGTCGTACGTTATACGTTTAAAGGGCAACTTCGGTTTCTCCAACTTCACTTCCAAAAGCTGGAGCTCTTCAGAGCATTTATCCACCAAGTCTCCGATAACGTAACTTATCATTTCTTCGAGAAGACTCATTACGTCTTCATAGTCTGCAAAAGCCATCTCAACGTCAACGGAGGTTATCTCACTAAGATGTCTAGGTGTTTTAAACTTCTCCGCTCTAAAGACCGGCCCTATTTCAAAAACCCTCTCGAAGACTGAGGAAAGCTGTTCCTTGTAAAGCTGAGGGCTTTGAGCTAGGAAGGCTTCTTTATCGTAGTATAGTAGGGGAAATAATGCCGCTCCTCCTTCCGTAGCGGAGCCTATGATTTTAGGCGTATTGACCTCTATGAAGTTTCTCTCAATCAGAAAGCCTCTAATACTTTGTAAAACCTGGTGTTTAAGTTTAAATATAGCTTTAGACTTAGGTCTACGTAAATCTACGGCGCGTATCTCTAGCCTTTTATCTAAGCTGGGAAGGGTTTTAGCAAACATTTCGAATGGTGGAAGCTTTTTGGGCTCAGAAAAAACGTATAGGTCTTCCACCTCTACTTCAACTCCTCTAGGGGCTTTTTCAATGGCCTTCACAACCCCTTTAACGCCTATATAACTGTGAGGTGTAAGTTCAACCATTTTATTAAATACCCGGGTAGGCGCCTTATCCCTATGGGCGGTGACCTGTACGACCCCGCATCCATCTTGAATTATCATAAAGCATAATCCACCCTGTTTTCTAACAGTTAAAACCATACCTAGCACTACGACCCTAATGCCGCTTAAAGAGGCGGTTATTTCCTTTGAAAAATGACTTCTCTTCCACTCTGAAGGGATGGTCAAAGCCTCCCACCACTTAGACAACTTTTAGACATCAATAACTCCATAGAGAAGCTGTTTAAAAAGTTTGTAGGAGGCGGTTTTATTCTTCGTTTAAAACCCTCAATTTTCCAAATCTACCTATATTAAGCTGGAGAACCCCTCTGAATGCGATCGTATAGCCGTTACTTATCTCGACCAGCGATCCTGGAGAGATCTTATCGATATCTTCATTCCATAGAGTGAGTTTAACGGATCCAGAGTCGTCTTTAAGAGTGGCATTAGCTACTTTAGCAGTTGTACCGTAGCGGGTAACCACTTCCCTTGCTTCAGAGACTTCCGTGATTTCTCCTCTAACGTTGACACCACGCATACCCTTCCTAAGGTCTGAAATTTTCAACATATATCAGCCTCTAATAGGGAGACTATACCTATTAATAAGCTTATTTATCATAGTTGAGTAGTTGGCTGGGTTTGATACGAGACGCCGTAATCAGCAGTTTCAAAATAGATAAGCTTAAACAATAGTATGTTTCCTAATATTTCCCTGATGTCTTATGAAGAACTAATTACTCCTAAGGAGGCTAGGACTATGCTTAAAGTGAGCAACAAGACTTTATGGTCTTGGTATAAGAAGGGGCTTATAAGGGCTGTTAAGCTTCCGAGCGGGAAGCTCAGATACTATAAGAGCGACGTAGAGAGGATTCTGAAGGGTGAGGTTAGAAGTGGAAGCGGTTAAAAGCTACAGAATCCCGGTAGAGGAACCATTAGACCTGATAGAGGCATACTTTGAGGTTAAGAGAAGAGCGTTGGAAGCTATCCTCTCCTATGTTAAATCCAATGGGAAAGCCCACTTAGACTTCAAAAGTAATGATAGACGAAGACTTAGAGATGAATTACTGAAGGATTGGCGATACTCGAAGCACTACGTCGATTCAGCAATAAACTCAGTCATCGGACTGGTTAAGGGATGGATAACACTCTACAATAGAGGGAGAGCTGAGAAGCTCCCTGAGATAACGAAGCGGACGGTTTATATCAAGAGCACGCTCTTCAGCTTAAAGAACGGGGTTTTAAAGATAAGCATTGAGCCGAATAAGAGGTATCTTGAAGTTGATTTAAACAGGTATTTTTGGATACCTAAGGATTTTGATAGGATTGGAGGGTTGATCTTAACAGAGAGGGGGCTCATAATCACAGTCAAGAAGGAAGTTGAGCCTAAAGCAGATAAATGGGCTTCATTCGACGTAAACTTAACGAATGTAACAGCATTAATCAACGGAAGGATTGAGCGATATGATCTAAAGGAGCTCTACCACATCCATAGAGTCTATGAGGCTAAGCGTCAAAGAATACAGAGACTTTCAAAGTTCAAAGCTAAAGCTTCTAGGAAGTTATTGCAGAAGTATTCTAGTCGTGAAAGAAATAGGGCTAAAGACTTCACACATAAGCTAACGACTGAGATAGCGAGAAAACTTAAAGAATCCAGCTCTGGAGCAATAATGGAGGGGCTTAAGGGGATAAAGCATAAGGTTCTAAACGGATCTAGAAAGCAGAACAGGAAGCTCTCAAAATGGAACGCTAGAACATTCCACTCCATGTTGGAATACAAGCTTAAGTGGTTAGGCTTACCAGTAAGATATGTTAATCCGAGAAACTCTTCTAAAACCTGCCCCCTCTGCTCCGGCTACCTAGTAGCCTATGAGGGCAGGTTGATGAGGTGTGAAAAATGCAGTCTTGTAATGGATAGAGACGTAGTAGCCGTTTTAAACCTTCAGATGCGGGGAGAAGGGTTCCCCCAAAGAGCCCTCGATGAGCTGATCGAGGGGGAAGGATTAAGTAGAGGTAACGAACCACCACTCATCTCTACTTAACTCAGAACCCGATAAACACCATCTCACGAAGAACATCAGTCAACACTTAAAAATACAGTAGAACAGCAGTAGTAAACTTTTTAAGAACGAAATATTTCAAGAACTTTCGATAAAAATGAAGACGTTAAAACTTAAACTCTACATGATTGGAACCATAACGTTTCTAGTGGCTCTGTCTACGCTATTCTTCACAATAATACTGAGCTTAGCTGGAGCGCCTCTACTGCTCTTAGCACCCATAGTTGTCATATTCAACTTGATCCAATGGCTTATAGCGCCTTATATGATAGATGCATTATACGGCGTCCGAGAGGCATCTCCATATCAATATCCAAGGCTACACGAGATCGTTGAGAGGCTTAGCCGTAGATCAAATATAGCTAAGCCTAAAGTGATGATATCTCGAATACGCATACCTAACGCTTTCGCTTATGGTTCTCCTCTGACCGGGTCGAGGGTTGCAGTTACGGAGGGCCTCTTAGATGTTCTTGAAGAGGAGGAGGTTGAAGCTGTTATAGGGCATGAGCTGGGACATTTAAAGCATAAAGACGTACATGTAATGATGTTTGCCTCGGTTTTACCCGCAATATTCTACTACGTGGGTTATTCTCTTATGATGAGCGCATACTTCGGCGGATATGGCAGTAGAGATAGGAGAAATAACACCGGTGCTTTAATATTAATAGGAATGCTATCCCTCGTCGTCTACTACATAGTTTCACTCGTAGTACTATATCTGAGCCGTTTAAGGGAATACTACGCAGATGTGCATAGCACATCCATAGTGGAGGACGGCGCGAGAAAACTATCAGAGGCTTTAGCTAAAATAGTGACGTTTACGGGGAGGTACGCGGCTAGGAGGGGCTTAACGCCAGATGTAGGGGCATTTAAAGCACTATTCATATCCGACCCAGACACGGCGGCAAGAGATACCGCCTATTTAGCTAGATACGGTATCACGAGGGATTCTGAACTAGTCAGATCAGTAGCTTCACGTGAAATAACCTGGTTTGAAAGGCTTATGGAAATATTCTCAACCCATCCAAACGTCGTTAAAAGGATTAGAGCGCTACTGGAATTGCAGTAAATTTATGATTCACCTTTTATTTGAGTTTTTTCTCCATGAAAATAACTGAGTAGTTTGCTTTTTGCAAAATTCAATATTGCGATTATAGGGCTTCCAGTAATGGGAATCACTGATAGCTGTAGAATATAGTCTAGACTGTAGGAATTCAGTAAATCATATATAGATATGTACGTGATAACGCTTCCATCACTTCTTATACCAAGAACACCGCCAGATAATATTATTATTGAGGCCGTTAAGAGAAAAATCGTGAAGACTGTCAAATATATGGAGATTAGACTATACATAAAATAGCAAACAATCCTGTACATTTCACCGCGTTTCTCAAGCTCAAACCACCTAGGTATCAGGAGGCTGCTCACACTGAAAATACAGCCTACGACGGCCCCCGAAGCGATGGTTAGCATAAGGTTTGAGGGGTCGTAGTCTTTTAAAGGTTGAATCAGCGCCCAGAAAACGCCGCCAACCATATTGACCGTTAAAACTTTCAGGAAGATCTCCACCTCATCACTATAAGCTTTTAAACCGCGGTTTTTAGTATTGTCTGTACCGGTCAATATTACGAAATGTTTAAAACTCTACTTTTAACATTTAAGTTTTAAGGTGTCCTCTATGCCTGAGGAAGTGTTCGATGTTGAAAAGTTTCTAGGGATTTCAGCAAGAGCATCCGAATGCCGCGTTAAGAAAATCAAGGATGGAGTTAAACTTAAACTTAGAACCAAGACGATGCTATACACGATTAAACTTCCAGCTGAGAAGGCTGAAGACGTTCTAAAGAGAATCAAATGTAAAATTGTAAGACTCGATTGATGCGGCGGCAAAGTTTATGAGCATGAAAATACTCATTCAGAGGGGGATCATGTACAGTGCACTTGCTGAGGCTTGGAGAGATCCTGGGAAATCCTATATAGCGGAGCTTATGCGGGAAAGAACTATAGTGTGGAGGAGACAGCCTACAGTTGTCCGTATAGATAAGCCGACTAAACTTCACACGGCTAGAAAGCTTGGTTATAAAGCCAAACCGGGCGTAATCGTTGTAAGGGTTAGAGTTAGAAAGGGGTCTGGTGAGAAGCCTAGACCAAGTTCTGGACGTAGACCCAAAGCATTGGGTGTTGAAAAACTTAAGAGGGAGATAAGTAAGCAGAGGATCGCCGAGGAGAGAGTGGTAAAAAAGTATCCGAACTTGAAACTCGTGGGAAGTTACTACGTCTGGGAGGATGGAGTATATAAGTGGTATGAGTGCATATTATACGACCCTCAGATTCTCGGACAGTCGAAAACGACTTGAAAGTTAAACACATTATTTAAATATTGACTATTTTCAACTTTAGACGGTGATTTAATATGAGTTTGTTTCTAGAGGAGATGTTTGATCAACCTAGAGCCGTCCGAGATACTACAGCATCGTACTTAAACGTTAGAGGAGAAGTTGAAGGCTTAGTTGAAAGATTGAGCAGGAGAGAGTTTAGAAGAATAATAATGACTGGTATGGGAAATTCATACTACGCGCTTCTACCGTCATGGATTAAATTGAATAAAGCTGAATTCAACATTCAAATGGTTGAAACATCTGAACTCTTATACTATATGCTTGACGCCTTAAAGGGCTCTGTAACGGTTGTGGTTTCAAGGTCCGGTGAAACAGTTGAGGCGGTTAAACTTGCAGAGGCTGTGCCTAAGAGCACGTTCATAGTAGCTGTGACAGATAATCCGAAGAGCACTTTAGCCTCTAAGAGCAATCTAATAGTTCCCACCAAAGCCGGAGAAGAGCACTTAGCCGCTTCTAAGAGCCATTTAGCATTATTAACGGCATTACACATGCTGTCTGCAGACTTCGCAAGAGAAGATGTAGACTATGAAAGGGAGAAACTGTTGAAAGTGGCGGATATTATAGAGAATTATCAACGTAGAGGTTTGAACGAGAGCAAATATATAGGCGAAAGACTAGCTAAATGTAGTTCAATAGTAATCGTAAGCAGAGGGCCAACGGTTTCATCCGCATACACGGGAGCGCTGATCATGAAGGAGATGGCTAAAATCCACTGTGAGGGGTATTCCGCGGCGCAATTTAGACATGGACCAATGGAGATACTCGGCCCAACAACAGGCGTCATAGTTATGTCTGGCCCTAAGGAGACAAGGAGGTTAAACGTTAAAATGGCTTCAGATGCAACAGAAATCGGCTCGCCAACAGTTTTAATAGATTACGGCAAGGAAGGCCGCCTCGAAAACTGTATGCTGATTGAAGTCGATGAGCCTCCAGACAGCTACACCGATGCTTTAGTAGAGCTACCGCCAATATATGCTTTAACCTACCATATTGCTTTGGAGAGAAAAGCTCCTCTGAAATTTATTAAAACTGGTAAAGTGACATATGTCGAGTAGAGGACTAGTAAAAGTTTAATAGCAGTGATGGGAGTCTTTTCATGATGCCTCAGAAGATCGTTTGTAGCAGTTGTAAACGCTTATTGTACTGCGGAGATGAATTAGTAAACCCTGAAGAAATAATCAACAAGTACAACCGCGTCTGCCCAGAGTGTAACAAACCTTTGACACTGAACCCTGAGAGAGTAGAGGTTAAGAAGATCCAGAGTGATAGACCCCCCAGGTAAACCTCTGCATAAATTGCATGGAGGGATTTGATGCTTCGAGATGGATTGACTAAATTAGGTGAACTTTTTAAAGTTTTTAGGAAATTTAAGATAACACGTGAAACCCTTAAAATTTCGATTGTTCTATCCACTTTATGCTTGATCCTTGTATCTGCATTTATCATAAGGGTGTTGCCGGCAAAATGGGGGGTTTACCTCCACGAATTCGACCCATACCTACAGTTTAGAGTGACCGAGAGGATAGTTGAAAAAGGATTTTTATCTTGGCTCAACTGGGTAGACTATAAGTCGTGGTATCCTAACGGTAGAGATATGACGAAGACAATATACCCAGGACTACCTATGACTGCCGCGTTTTTCTACATGATTGCGGAAACATTTGGCGTATCGATGACCTTGTACGAGTTCCTATGCTATTTTCCAATAATAATGTCTGTTTTAACTTGCATAGCCATCTTCTTTCTAGGTAGAGACTATGGCGGTTTATCGGTGGCGTTACTATCTTCACTATTTATGGCTATCTGCCCAGCCTACATATCTAGGACACACTTAGGATGGTTTGATGATGAGACTGTTGGAATATTCGCCTTGATTATACTATCTCTATTCTACGTTAGAGCTATGGATCCGGAGCGGGGACTTAAAAACTCCATAGCATATGCACTTTTAACCGGAGCGACATTGGGGTATCTATTTGCATCATGGGGTACGGCGAGGTATGCTCTAGGACTTTTAGCTCTTTCAACATTCTTCATAGTTTTAAGAGACTACAGAGCAAAGTACGTGATCGCATATGGAGTAATGGTATGTAGCGGTTTATGTATAGCCGTTAACGTTCCGAGAGTTGGTTTAGGCATAATCAGAGAGATAACAGGCACAGCTGCACTGGGTCTTCTCATAGCCTTAGCCTATGGTCTTATCATCAAGAGGAGGGTCGAGAAGGTTAAAATGCGTCTAGCCGCTGTGGTCGCGTTCATAGCGGTTTCAGCCATAGCGTTATACGTAGCTTGGTCGTTGGGATACGTGACGGGAGTACCTACCAAATACTACGCTGTTTTAGAGCCTTTATACAGAGCACTTATACCTCTTATAGAGTCTGTTGGAGAACATAGACCTGCAACTTGGATAGGCTTTTTCACAAGCCTAGGTTTTCTAATAGTCTTAATACCGGTCTATGTGCTGATAGCTATTTATGAACTTGACAATAAACACATTTTCCTACTTATACAACTTCTAACAACCCTATATTCAGCGGCATCATACGTCAGACTCATGTTAATACTAGCAGCACCGGCATGTTTAGCAGGAGCATACAGCATTAGTAGAATCATTAAGTCTCTAATCAAGATGTCTGAAGTACAGCCTTCAAGAAGAAGAGAAATACCTCTCGGAAAAGAGTTGGTAGCGGTATTTAGCGTAATACTAGTCTCACTATCGATAGCTCCGCTCGTATACTTTGGCATACAGACAGCTGATAACCCTGTTACAATAGCATGTTCATCGGTTCCAGTTAACGAATTCAGAGGAGATTGGATTGAAGCCTTAAAATGGCTTAAAGAGAACGCCCCAGACGATTCAGTGGTGATGGCTTGGTGGGATTACGGGTATTGGATAACCATATTAAGCAATAAAACAACATTAGCAGATAATGCGACGTTAAATTCTACCCAGATAGCTGTAATAGCACACACCTTCCTATCGCCGGAAGAAGAAGCGATACAGACGATGAAGCAGTATAACGTGAGCTACGTGGTAGTTTTCGTAGACTTCGTCGTTAGAAGCTATGGAGGCTACTACTATTATCAACCGGAGGGATATGGTGAGGAAAACAAGTTCATATGGATGATCAGGATAGCGGGTTTAAACGAAACCGAGTACATTCACAATGGAAACCCGACTGCAAAGTTCTCAGCATCCTTAATCGGAGAGCTAATACCCTTTAAATTCTACCCCCTTGATAGCGGAGGGATATTCTTAGGTCCAGTATTCTACGAATCTGATTATATAAAGCCTGTTTTCTACTCAAGCAGTCTAGCTTCAGGTGGATACAACGGCAGAGTTACAGGCGTAGTGATATACAGAGTTTACTATTCCTCTGATGATGGAGACAGAGTTTAGATTCTTTAATCCAACAAATGTTTTTCATACACTTAACTCACAGCTCTGAAGCATACGTGTTGCAGTGCAAGGTGGAGGGCGTTAAAACTTTAAAAGCCTCAGCATACTCACAGCCAGCCTTCTCACCCATGAGCCTGAAGACAGACTTCAATAGGCTTATCATACCATCGGATAATTGAGAGGCATGCTCCATAATCGCTTTGAACTTTATGTCAATCCATTCGGTAATATCGACGTAAACGTTTGGCTTTTCACTCCAATAGTAAGCTATAAAGTTAGGAGTATGAGGCTCCAACCCGTTTAATAAGTCTACATGATTAACGTTTGGGAAGCCGCTTAAGAGAGAAGCCTCGGAGACGGCAATACCAGTAACCCTATGGTCAGGATGTGCTTCATAGCGAAGCCATGGATCTACTGTCAATACGACATCGGGTTTAAATCTTCTTATGAGCGTTATCAATTTACTTCGAAGCTCCATTGTTTGTTCAAGCTCCGAATCTCTATAATTGAGCCATACAAGTTTAGATACTCCAAGTATTCTAGCGGCTGACTCCTGTTCTTTACGCCTGATGCCTGCGACGGATTCCCATGAAAGACTTCTCTCAGAGGTACCGGCTCCTCCGTCTGTAACAGTCACATATACTATTTGACAGCCGTTTCTCGCAAGTTTGACCATGGTTCCACCAGCAGCAATATCCGTATCGTCTGGATGCGGTTGAATTGAAAGTACGGTGTTACATTTTTCGAAGACTTTTTCGACGTTTGGTAGTAGAAGCCTTTTAATATTTTTCAACTCTAAGTCTGAAGCATTCATAACTGATAAATTGTAAAATGGAGGAGGCTTTTATGAATTGCTATGTAATAACCTGCAACGTTCATTGAAGACGCCTTAAAAATTATTAAAGTACGAAGCTATTTTAAAGAGAAAATACCGTTTAAACCGTGGCTGGAAAATTGAGTAAACATACGGCTTGTAAACATGTTTTTGACAAGGGTAATTGTAATAATCCTTATAATAGTCTTCATCCATTCTACTTTATGAACGTGGAGGTGTGGGGATTATATGGTTCTACGTTTGACAATGACTGAAGCTAAAACTCTGAGAAACATCCTTACATCACTTTCAGCATTGGTAGATGAAGCTTGTATAATAGCTGATGAAGATGGGCTTAAAGTTAAAGCTATGGATCCGAGTCACGTAGCCATGGTGGATTTTGAGTGGAGTAAAAGCGCATTTGAAGAATTTGAACTAGATAAACCTACGACTATAGGGTTAAACCTCGAAGAGGCTTTGAAGCTTCTGAGAAGAGCTGGTGATGAAAACCTCGAGTTAAATTTTGACGAATCCGTAGGTAAACTTGAGATGAACCTCACTGGAAGGTATAAGAGACGACTGGCCATACCGACTTTACAGCTTACAGGTGAGGAAATACCTCCGTTGAAGATTGAGTTTGATGTCGTAGCTAAGATAACTTCCAGCTGTCTCACTAAGACCGTTGCAGACGCCGCAACCATTAGCGATATATTGAAGTTTAAAGCTACCACCGATAAGTTGGTTATGGAGGCTAGTGGAGAACTAGGGGAAATATCAGTCGAGCTTGATAAGACAAGCGAGGCTCTTCTAGACCTGCAGGTTAAACAACCCAGTAGTGCGAGCTACAGTCTAACGTTTTTAGAGGATATTGTTAAATCGGCGTCGAATCTAGCTGGAACCGTCGGCTTAGAATTTAGTACAGATAAACCTCTTAAGTTAAACTTTGATATTCTTCAAGGTAAACTCGTATACTACATAGCGCCGTATGTTGAGTAGTACGAGTGTTTGAAAGGGATCGCATGGAAGAGTCTATAGAGACCCTAGCAAAGTATCCTTTTATACCCGAGGCAAGTGAGTACTTTAAAGTTAAAACTGGAACTGGAGACATTCTTTTAGCAGATTTCGAAAAAACGGAGTTTGAAGATGTCGTCATTAGAGCTGAAGAGAGGATTAGAGAAGCTCTTGATAGAGAAGAAGTAAGCTATAAAAGCAATGTGTACGTTGAGCTTTTATCATTTCCATTGTCACTTGCCATAGTAAAGGCTGTTGGAGACTCATTCTTAAGCCAAAGATACGCTTCAGCAGAGGCTAAGAGGCTTATAAAACTCCTCCAAAATGAGAAAACTCAAACGATTTTCCTCAAGATAGCCAATGAGGTGCTCATGTGGAGGGCTGAATATGTTTGGCAAAAGGCACCTTACGATTATGCGTTAAACGTCAGAGACTACCTTCAAATAGCCCCAAACTTCCGCGATAGAAGCTGGAAGCTTATAAATAAGCCTATCAGAGACGGCTACGTATATTTAACAAGGGGGGAATTCACCAGACTCATGGCTGAAGGGATTAAAAATATGATTGAAGATGAGCTTGAAGATAGATTCGATAAAGAACTGCCCGGCAAACTCGGTAAAGTAGTCAATAGGATTAGACTCCTCGTATCCGAAAAGAGGCCTAAAGCGGAGGGTTTAGAGGAGTTCAAGGGCAGGATCGTTTTAGAAGCCTTCCCACCTTGTATCGGAGCGTTTTACCAGGCACTAGTCAATGGACAGCATCTACCTCATACTGCTAGATTCGCCGTAACAAGTTTTCTACTGAATATAGGTGTTGACCCAGAAGATATCGTTAAGCTATTCACTAAACTTCCAGACGCCAATGAAAGGATAACGCGCTATCAAGTTGAGCATATAGCTGGTTTAAGAGGGTCTAAGACAAAATACACAGCTCCTAAATGTGAAACCCTTAAGACACATGGCTTATGCGTTGAAGATGGGAGGTTTTGCGGAAGAATTAAACACCCGCTCTCCTACTATAGGAGAGCCATAAGGAGGGTTGGAAGGGTTGGAGAGGGAGAAAAATCTGAGGTTTCTGAAAAGCCTATTCAAGAGGTTTTATGAACAGGAGGCGCTGTTTGAGAAGATAAGTGCAATTAAGTATAGGGAATTCGGATTCTCAACGTTAGAAGCGCGTATGATGATTAGACATTTAAGCTTTGAAAATGAAAATAGCCTAGTCAAATTTTTAAGCGAAAAAGTGCCAGCTGATTGCTACCGTTCAACCGCATACTACTTAAACCCCTCAGCCATGAATATGGAGGAAAAAGAGTGGCTTGGAGCAGACTTAGTATTTGATATCGATGCAGACCACATACAGACCTCCTGTAAGAAGAGGCATGATAGATGGAAGTGTTTGGATTGTGGAGAAAACGGATACGGTTCAGCTCCTGAAAACTGCCCCAAATGCGGTTCTAAGAGGATCGATGAAAAAGCTTGGTTCTGCTCGGAGTGCCTTGAAGCGGCAAAAATGGAGACAGTTAAACTCTTAGAATTTCTCGATTCAGACTTCGGTTTAACCGATCAAGAGATTTCCATATACTTCTCCGGGCATAGAGGATACCATGTACACGTTGAAAGTGAAGAATTTAAAGTGCTTGACCAAGACGCCAGAAGGGAAATAGTGGATTACATCACCGGGCTTGGACTAGATCCGTCCCTTCATGGTTTAAGGGATGTGGGTGGGGAGGAGTATTTGACTAAGATTTTAAAGTTTTCAGCTTGGGCTGAGAGGCTTATGAGAAATGGATACGATATTATACTTAAATACGGTTTGGAGGATCTTCTGAGGATTGGAGTTAAAGATAAAGTTGCCTTAAATATAATTAAGAACAGGGAGAGAATAATTGATTTATGGTGGAAGGGGAAGTTTAACCAAATAGTTGGAGTTGATGGGAAAACGTGGGATAGCATCTTTTTAGAGGCCGTGAGAAAGGGAAGTGTCTTAATAGACACCGTTGTTACAGCAGATGTTCATAGGCTTATAAGACTGGAGGGAACGTTACATAGTAAAACAGGTTTTAGAAAGGTTAAGGTATTAAAAGCCCTTGAAAGCTTTGACCCCCTTAAAGAAGCTGTGGTCTTTAAGAAGGGTGAGGTGAGGGTTCATGTTTATGAGAGCCCAGATTTTAGAGTTGGAGATTCCGTTTTCGGCCCATATAGCGACGTGGATGTGGAATTGCCCATTTCCGCCGCCGTCTTATTGATATGTAAGGGTTTAGCTCACATAATTTGAGGCTGAGCAAAATGTACGATGAAATTCTTAATGCTTGGAAGATTGAAAAAGCCCATGAAGATTTACAGCCACTTCCTAAGGATTTCTATAGAAGGGTGAGCATGTACTTTAAACAGTTGGCGGAAAATCTTAGAATAGTTGATAGGGAGAGCGTATCCGCAGAACTTCTCAAGAGTGAAGTAGAATATGCCACCATGCTTTTTACAAGACTCTACAAGTTGAGGATCGATAAAATGATTTCTAAAATCGTTAAAAACCAGGAGGTGGCTAGATCAAGCCTAACGGATGAAGAGGATGCGCTTATAAGATCTTTAAAACTTTTCAAAGAAGAAAGCGATACGATTGTTGAAAGTATTTTAAACGGTAGGGAGCCCCAAATAATTCTTCCAGAATTCGGAAACAAAGTGACATTTGTCAGGTTTTTAAAGGAGAGCCCAGCCATAGTTGGAATGGATTTGAAAACCTATGGACCGTTTAGACCTGAGGATCTAGCATATATGCCTGAAGAGAACGCTGAAATATTAGAAAAAAGAGGGATAGTTGCTAAGATTAAGATTAAGATGACTTGAAGGTTTAACGGAGTTTTCTACGGCATCTTCCGCATATTATTGATCCGCTTGGCGTTTTAGTGAGGTTTGTGCTTCCACAGTATGGGCAGTACATGAGCCCCGGCGCCTCCTCGGCTGGTTTGCGTCTAGCCGCTCTTCTAGCTGCTGGTGCTCTAACGCTTGGCATTGTGACTTTAGGCATTTTAAGCTGCGTTAGTACGAAACGTATGTCTTCAAGCTTCCTCGTGAGTTCATCAAGTCTAGTTTTCAGAGGCTCTGCTGAGGCCTTGTAGTCTTCCTCAGACATCTCTCCGAGCTTGTAGGCTATGTTGAGCTTCTCCATCTCAGTGTTGAGCTTTTGAGCTTCACTATTGAGTTGCTCATACAACGGCTCAAGCTCCAATCCAAGCCTCTTTATAGCCTTATTCAGCCTATCGGCTTGGGCGGCGTATTTAGCCTCATAGTCAGCTAAGAGCTCAGATGGTGTTGTGGCTCTAAGCTTCTCTATGGTTTTAAGCTTACTTGTGACTACGTGTAGCTGTTCCCTGATTACTTTAACGTCTCTTAAAACGTCGTCTACGGTTCTAACCCTTGTCACGGGTTGAACCCTTGTTATATCCAGCCTTATACGCCTCTCTCTCCAAGACGGGTAGTTGAGCGAGGTTTTCTCAAGCTCGTATATGAACTTGTGGAGGTCCATAGCGTCCGAGTACTCAGACGGAAACTCTAAAACCGGGTATATCGTATCACCCCTCCTAACACCTCTAAGGACGCACTCTGTGAGGACGTTTCTAAACTGAAATGTGAATTTGAAGTCGAATGTCCCATCCTGGTAGGCGCTTCCAGAGAGCTTCTTAACCTGGAAAGCCCTTGTGAAGAAGTTGTCTTTCAAGTACGTGTACAATGCTTCACCGTCTAGAGGCGTTGCTCTAATGGGAAGCACGTACTCAGCCATGTCGCCGCGTCTACGCACGTCGGCGCCTATGTTACGCCTAGGAGTCCTACCCAGCAGGGTTAAACCTTGGGCTTTAACGCATGGGATGTAGCTTCCGATCAGCGGAACACCTAGACCTATGAGCACCATCACCAGGATGGATGAAAGTTCGAAACCTGAAACCATCCTCATCTCAGCGAATATACTGAACAGTTCAGGATACCAGCTACTTATCGAGGGCGCGATGATGCTAGATGATAGGTAGAAGCCAGTGTAGAATAGGTATCCTATCGCGGTGGACAGAAGCCCGGTTATGAAAGCCTCCATTAAAAACATGTTTGTTATAGAGCGGGGGTTACCGCCTACAACGGCTAAAGTCCATATCTCCCTACGTCTCTCATAGATTATGGAATTCATCATTAAAACTATGATTGAAGTTACTATGAGAATCGGCGGGATAATCGATGAAAATCCCACTATATTTAGAATGTAAAGTTCTTCATATGTCTTACATACACCGTTTGAATATGCGAAAACTCTACAGCCTGTAACATCTAAAAACTCTTTAGCCTTCTCATAGACATCTATGTGCGACTTCTGATCTGGGATTATGAAAGCGCACTTGACCTTGAAAATATCTACATAGTAGGGTTCATTCTGTGAAATCCCTAGGGAGAGCCTAGGTAAAGTTACCCTCAAGTTGCGGGCATCGATGGAGTCTGGGAGGAGGGCTTCAGAAACTATTATCGTCTTATATGGATATTCTACTAGTGGAGAACCATCTGGGAGTTTAATTTCCCCAACAGAATCGGGATTGAAGAAGCCCTTCACTATGAAGTCACCCAAATCATACTCGGCAACATCTACCAAGTTGTTAGCGATATTGCTTACTATCACAAATCTAACTCTAACCTTTTCAGAAAGTCTTAAATAGCTGCTTAATGAAGAGGGTGCCAATATCGCACTTTCATTCCCAGAGATATAGCCACCTCTCACAATATTTGGAGAAAACTTGAAATAGTCATTTAGAAAAGCAGGATCTATACCAATTATATCGAATCTCTGATCTAAAACACCTGAACTTGGAGAAGTTAATCTTATAGCGGTAAAACCTGAAAGTGGACCTATTGTAATGGTATCGTAGAGAGATTTGACGTAATAGGATGAGTTGACCCATTCTATAGATTTTACGAAAACTAGATCATTTTTGACTATGATGTTTTCTGAAGTAGATTGTAGACATATGACGTCTGTTTTGAAAGACGTTTGAGTTACTTTCTCTGATAGAATATGACTATAAGATATTTTGAATACTGCTAAAACTGAAGCTATTATGAGAGAAAATGCTAAGATTGTTAGGAGAGACCTCATTAAATGTCTCTTGACGTCTCTTATACTCAAATCTAAACTTAAACTTATAATCGGTGGAGAATATAGAGAGATTAATGTGGGTATGAGGATACCTAGACTTCCAAGAGTTGAACCTATAACTACGATTGTGAAATTATCTAGGTATTTAATGTCAGTGAGGAGGAAGTTTGACGATAGTATTGACAATGCTATTTTAAATTCATTGTGAGATAGTAGAAAGATGAAGAATAGAGAGAAGTATAGTATGAACCTTAATAGGAATTTCTTCCTAGCATCATCTGTTATTAAAGTTGAAGTGAGTGAAGAGAATGCGTATATGAACACTATAACTATTACGCATGATAGTGTTAGTGATATGTTTAAATTAGATAGATTGGATTGGAGATTTGATATTTTTTTAGCTAAAAATCTTAGTTGGGTTAATGCAGCGTCATAGCTCCTATTTTCCACCAAGCGCAATATATTGGTATTCTGGTTTACGATTTTTGTAAGAAGTCTTTCTTCATCGATCATTGGAAGTCCAAGGATTTTTAAAGTATCTATTTTTTCTATAATAGGTGATAGTGTTTCATTTATTCTGAAGTGTAAAACAGGACCCATAATGTTAACGTAAGATGTATTTTCAGTCACCAGTGCTTTAACTGGATATGTTTCAGGTAGAAATCTAAACCTGAAAATTCTCACTTTAACTGTAACAGCGTAGTCTATTGGGAAAAGATATAAGCTTTCATATCTATTCAACTGTCTATCTACTGGTACGGCTGGTCTGGCATCTAAAACGAGTTTATCTCTTCTGAATTGTATTTCACCGTTTGGAAGAATCTCCATAGTTGAGACGTCTAGATCACTTACATTGACAAATTTACTTTTCAACGTATATATGTAATAGTATAGGAGCGTTTCCTTCTCAGTACTTACTATTTTCGGCCTCACTTCTAAACCAGTATAGGTTAAGATGTTTTTTGAATAGGTGACGTCATATCTTAAATCTTCCACCATGTAGTCTTGAATTTTCACAATGGTGAAGTTCCCATATACTGACAGACTATTCAATAAAATGCTATTAGCCAAGTCTTTAGATGCGTTGAAAGAAGATTTTAAAGAGCCGAAATCATCAGCTAAACCCTTCACGGTAAAACCGTTTAAAACCAATGTGACGTTTAAACGGGGCACAGGGGAATTTGTTAAATAGTCTATGAAATAGCTGATTAAAGTATATTTGACATACGGAGTTGAAGCCGTGGACACCTGCTCGGCTTTTACAAGTGTATTAAACGTATAGGCGGATGTAAGTATTGTAAGAGAAAGTATAAATATGGCTATTTTAGCTATTTTCAAGAATTTAACCTCCCTCAAGAAGCTTATGTAATTTATCCTCGTACTCTCTTTTAAGTTTTCCGTAGAGTGATGCTTCCACTTCGCCACTACGGTAGAGCTCATCAAGCTTAGATAACATGCTCTTCAATTTCAAGACCTCGACTGAGAAGACCCTGACTCTTCTTCTCCAACTATATATCACGAATATCCAGAAGAAGACCGTCAACCCAGGCATGAAGACGGCTGAAATCCTTATAGACGCTTTTAAAATAAGTCTGGTAGATCTTCTAAGAACCATATCCGAAGAACCTTCATACAAGCCGCTTGAGGCTCTAATGGTGCATGAAGACCCTTCAGGCAACAGCAGTGATATTGGCTTTTCAGGGCTCTTGAAAGAGCTGGTAAATGTCTGATAGGTGTAAGGTGTTGGTCTGAAAGATATCGTGACATCAGACCCTATCAATGGGTTATTCCACGGATCTACTGGAATGACTTCTAATTTGCATACGCGGCAGGGTATCTCTAAGACTTGACCTACAATAGGTGCTTCAAAGTACTGATAGCCGACCATTACACCGAGGTATTCAACTCTAACGCTGTAGTTTCCCTTAACTAAACCACCTAAAAGAGCGAAACCATCCTCATCTGACACCACGGCCTTTATCTGCGTCATGTTTTCGTCGAGCAGATACACGGATGCGTTTGAAACAGGAGCCCCATCTACATCTAAGACCCTGGCTTTAACAACCCAAGCCTTGGCTACAGCTGTATGATACAGCTCGTCTTTCTGAATCATTACAGTTGTGTTTTCAATAAGTTCACCTTGCCAACCGAGTATTTTAAGGTTGTAAGACCCGTTGATGATGTCACTGAATCTTATTAAGCCGTTTGAACCAGATAAGCGGACATATTCTTTAGATATATTCATGTTTAGAGCCTTAAGAATAGCTAAAACCCCCGCCAATGGACTGCCATCGCTACTTAAGACCATTACATTGAAGTCGTACAGCCAAGTCCTTAAAGTGATGTTTTCAGGACGGAAGATGTCCACTATGCCCTTTCCTATTGTCTGATTCCCATCATACGCATACCACTCATACCGACCCATTTGAATTTTACTGGACACATTACCGGAGGGGCCTATGGGTAGATTCAAAGCTATACCAGCCGGACTTAAGAGTTTAAGCGTGACATCTCTGATGATGGATTCACCGTCGTAATCCGAGACAAAGAACGTTACATTAACCGATGGAGCTATAACAGGTAACAATACTTTCACGGGATAAACTACAACGAACGTTTCATTCCATGTTGTTAGTGTGAATTCTATGTTGTATAAGCCTTCGGCTTTACCTCGGAATATCCAGCGAGTGGTCCAAATGCTTCTAGCCGGTAGAGCACTATGGTAGACGGCTTTAGAAAGACAATCCAAACCAGAACCATATGAAGCATTTAACATCAAGTCGCTTAGGTCCTTCAAAGCAACTACGTCTAGGTTTATCGTTAAAATGTTGCCTAGAATCGTTTGACTAGGCCCCTGTGCTCTAATTAGGGCCATTGGAGTTTTAACCTTAACAATAGGGGATGTTTCAAACCGTAGAAACTCGTTTTCCAGAGTTTTCAGATCAAAGTACTCTGGGAGAAGCATAATTCTACCTTTAAAGGCGAAATCTTGACCTTTAACAAGCCTCATATGGTCAGCGATATATGTTATCATGTAGTAGCCCGGTATATCTGTCTGCACTATCAGATGCGTCAAGGCATCCCTCGGCTCTATTGACAGCCATATTCCTCCATGAAAGCCTTCTAAAGCAGACCAATTTCCAGCCTTAAACGATCTGGCATAAGAAATCGAAGTCAACGGCAGAATAGAGCCATCTGACAATATCACCGTCTGGTATGATTCCTTTCTGTACATTGTGTTGAATGGGCTTAATGCTGTGATGTCTGAGCCTTCCGTAGGTTTGAATGTTGTTTCAAAGTCGAAGAAGCGGCTGTTCGCGTAAAACCTGAAAACCCTCTCAACCAAAACACCAGGATAAGACCCCTTCACACGAATCTCAACACATAATGAGCCGTTGACCGAAACCGTTGTATTTACTTTACCCATATCAATTGGTGTAAGCCAGGTGTTGTTTGTCATTACGCATGGAGATGCGAAGCTCCAGGAAGACGGTATTAGAGATTCGTTTAGACCAGATGCGAGATCGTAAAGAGCATAAAGACCTAAAGTTGGGTTTATTCTGAATACTGCTTTTAAATAGCTGTTTTCAACGATCAAGTCTTTCGTTCCATTTTTAAATCTGATTTCGCGTAAAATTAAATCGGATGCTTTCGTATAATCTGGAGGCTTCATAAATGTAGGAGAGTATTTGAGTGTGTAGCTTCTATTCATACTGCTTGCGACGTCTGTTAGGATTAAGATTTTAGCATAGCTGTAGTATTGTGTGTTTGGATAGTACTGTGCTTCAAGTATTTGATACGGTACCTCCACGCCGCTCTCATCTAAAAGCCTTAAAGAACCTAGAGCAGCCTCACCATAAGAGAAGTTTGCGGAAAAAACAACAGGCTCAGAAACATACTTGATATCCTTAGGGGCAGATACTATTATTTTCATAGGCCATGCGTTAAACACAGTTCTATATGTAAACTCATCGCTTTGAACACTGACGGTCGTGTTTTCAACCAATTCATCCCTCCAGAAAATCTCTAATACATACGACCCGTTGAACACGTCTTCAAACCTTGCTATGCCACTAGAGTTTGAGGGGGCTCTATACCTAGAGCTAGTAGAATCGTTTAAAGGCTTCAGAACGGCTAAAGCTCCTATGGCTGGTTTACCAGTTTCATCTAACATCATTACGTTGAAATCGTACAGCCATGTTTTCAGGGTTATGTTTTCATACCGGAAAACGTTAATGTAGTTGCATCCTATTAACTGCTCATTTTTATAAATGAGAATTTTATATCCGCCCATCTGAAGCGTTGTCGTCACATTTCCAGCCATATCCACGTATAGTTTTTTAATGGGGCGATCAAAATTGTCAAATATCTCAAGCAGGGTATCCCCCAATACAGCTTCACCGTCAAAATCGGTGACTCTAAACGTGACGTTAACCGTAGGAGTTAAAATCGGTAGAATAATTCTAACCGGGTAATTAACTGTGAACGTTTCATTCCATGTTGTTAGTGTGAATTCTATGTTGTATAAGCCTTCGGCTTTACCTCGGAATATCCAGCGAGTGGTCCAAATGCTTCTAGCCGGTAGAGCACTATGGTAGACGGCTTTAGAAAGACAATCCAAACCAGAACCATATGAAGCATTTAAAAGCACGTGATAAAGTTCGCTCTGAATGGTGACTCTAACCGTTATGACAAATTCATCGTATATGTTAACCTGTCTAGGGCCATCTACGTTAAAGAGGACCTTTGGCAGTGAAACCTTAACGATCAGCGGAGTGACATATTTAATATACTCGCCATCCAGCGTTTTCACATCAGGAGACTCCTTAAATAGGAGGACTCTTGTTTTAAAGGTTAAACTGACGCTTGAGGATATTTTCGACGGATCTATAATGTATATCACTATGTCATTATCTGGAACACTTGTTCCAACAATTAAGCGACCGAGGAGATCTGTTGGAAGCATCGTTACGAATATGCCTCTGTTAAAGCCTGCCAGTGCAGACCAATTTCCAGGATTGAAAGACGAGAATTCCCTTACCGAGGATAGGTCTATGGAGGAGCCGTTTGATAAGATAATTGTCTGAAAAATTCCTTTCCTGTACATTGTGTTGAATGGGCTTAATGCTGTGATGTCTGAGCCTTCCGTAGGTTTGAATGTTGTTTCAAAGTCGAAGAAGCGGCTGTTCGCGTAAAACCTGAAAACCCTCTCAACCAAAACACCAGGATAAGACCCCTTCACACGAATCTCAACACATAATGAGCCGTTGACCGAAACCGTTGTATTTACTTTACCCATATCAATTGGTGTAAGCCAGGTGTTGTTTGTCATTACGCATGGAGATGCGAAGCTCCAGGAAGACGGTATTAGAGATTCGTTTAGACCAGATGCGAGATCGTAAAGAGCATAAAGACCTAAAGTTGGGTTTATTCTGAATACTGCTTTTAAATAGCTGTTTTCAACGATCAAGTCTTTCGTTCCATTTTTAAATCTGATTTCGCGTAAAATTAAATCGGATGCTTTCGTATAATCTGGAGGCTTCATAAATGTAGGAGAGTATTTGAGTGTGTAGCTTCTATTCATACTGCTTGCGACGTCTGTTAGGATTAAGATTTTAGCATAGCTGTAGTATTGTGTGTTTGGATAGTACTGTGCTTCAAGTATTTGATACGGTACCTCCACGCCGCTCTCATCTAAAAGCCTTAAAGAACCTAGAGCAGCCTCACCATAAGAGAAGTTTGCGGAAAAAACAACAGGCTCAGAAACATACTTGAGTTTTAATGGTGTCTCCACGTATACTTTTATCGGACTGCTTTTAGACTCGGCCGCAACATGTTTAGGACTAGAAATAGCAGATAAAACAGTTGACAATAGTAAGATTCCTATTAAGGCGCTAACCAGCCTCCTCAACTTCCTCAGCTCCTATCACGCTAGTTAATTCGATTATCCGCTCATCGATAGTATCCAACCTATCTCTAAGCTCTGTTATGCGTGTATTTATGGAAGATAGATCTTCTTCCAGTCTAGACCTTTTGGCATCATATTCGCCTCTATCGTATTCACCGACCATAAATCTAACCCAGAGCTCTTTAAGCTGCTCTCTGAGATTGTTAGCATCCTTCTCGAGGTCTGATAGCTCTGATTCTAGATCTGCTTTATCTACAAGCCAACTCTCAATTATCGAATCGACGAATCTACGGTATACGAGTTTCTTCTCCCTTAAAGCATTCTGATCCACATCTGGACTTTTAAGGTATTGAGTATACTGAGAGGCTATGAAGAGCCTAGAGTCCATGTCTAGGCTTTCTAGGGCATCATCTATCCGTATTGTAAGTTCTTCAAGCCTCGATATTATATCTGAAGAGCCCGCTGTCCCAGCGTTAACTTTAGCCCTCTCCATTTCAACTATACATCTAACTCTCAAGTCTTCCAACTCTGCTCTAAGCTTAAAAAACCTGTCTAGGAGCCCTATAAGCTGGGTCATATAATCTTTTCTAATGGATTCGGCTGTTTGGGAGCTGACCTCACCGCTTGAAATAAGCTGATTAAGTTTCTCAAGCTTAATACGCATATCTCTTAACATACTGGAAGTCTCATTAAATTCTCGAATAGTTGAGGAAACCACATCAGATATACTGGGGGTACCGCGGTCCAACGGACTCTACCAGAGAAATTAGAAATCTATAACATAATATAAATGTTACCTACCTAGGTCATCATTATGATGACCTTAATTACCAGTGGGGCCGGCCGGATTTGAACCGGCGATCACGTGGGCCCGAGCCACGTAGCCTAGACCAAACTAGCCGACGGCCCCTCCCAATTTAGGAGTTAGAGACGCACTATAAAAGAGTTGCCTTTACAGAAGATTGTGGAGAAATTAAACTTAAATTCGATTGAAGGCTCTTTCTTAAATTGGTTTGCCGTTGATAGAAGATGCGCTTAGAGATGAATTGAAAGAATTATGCAAAGTGTTAGATGAACTGGGGGCCTTCAGAATAGGGGTGACTGTAGAGGTTAGGAAGATTCTAGAGAATAGAAACTGTGGGTTTAAAAAAATTAAACTAATGATCGATTCGATAAGGGTTAAAGATGGTGTGTTGTACTGCGTAGCCGATGTATGCGATGTTGAAAAGATGTTCTGCATAGCTGAAAGCGCTGTTAAGCCTCCTTCCCTTTTTAAGAATAATTTGGTGGTCGAATTCGACGGCTATAAGGTATTCATGGTAGATTTTAACGCCGATAATTTGAGAAAATTCCTAAAGGAGAGACCTGAATTTGGCCCAAAAAACCTAGGTAAGAAAGCTAGATTGGGATTGGGTGTTAGAATGTTGTTTACTCTCCAGCACCTCGTAAATGTTTTGAAGGAGATAAATATTCCGGCGGATTTCCAGCTATCCGCGGGTAGGGAGTTCTCCCTTAAAGATGTTGTAAATGCGCCTCCAGGGGTGTATCCAGAGTGGCTCGGCCACACCGGGCTAGATGCTGAAACCTTGTATAGCAGTATAGCTTTAGGATGCTTCAAAATGGGTTTTGATAATTACGGTACTGAAATCGACCATCTAATCGTCGTCAGACAGCCCAGTAGAGCTTTAACGAGAATACTTTCGCATGGGGAACAGATGGGTGAACATGCTTCAAAGGGGTTGGAGGCATCTATGGATTATAATAGGAGGATAATAGATGAAGCTACTGAAACGGGCTTTGTAAGAGGTATAACGGTAGATGCTTCTGACCTTATTAGATACGAGTTTACAGACCTGTCAAAGTGGTCTACTGAAAGTGTTAGGGAGAAGTTTTTGATGGAGTTTGGTGAGGAGGCTGAAGAGGTGCTTCACAATATTCAACCGTATCATTGCTATACGTTGGGTGACGTCAAAATATCGTTTAGTGAAGAAGATGTTATGAGGATTTCCTTAAAATACAGGCTATGTCTACTTAAATCTAAAGAACTGTATGAATATTTTAAGAGCAGGGTTGGGGAAGATTTCAGCTACGAGCTTTCACTAGATGAGACGTCTGAGCCCACAGAGCCCAAGGAATTGTTCTACTGCCTCGCCGAGTGTAAGAGGATGGGTATAGCTGTTGATCTAGTAGCTCCAAATGTGGGGTTTAATAAGAGAGAAGACTATAAGGGTCCACTGGACACGCTTGAAAAGAGGGTTAGAATTCTGGCGGCTGTAGCTGAATATTTCAACGCTATTCTAGATTTCCACTCCGGTAGCGATAAAAGCGTCGAAGTTTATCGGACAATTTCAAAGGCATGTAAAGGTAGGTTGAAGCTTAAAATGTCTACAATATATCAGCTTAAGTTCTTCGAAACACTTGCGGAATTCCCCGAAGGAAGCGAGGAGAGGAATGTTTTTGAAGAAATCTGGGACTATACTCTAGAATACGTCAAGAAGAGAGCCTTAGAAGGTGATAAAGTCGCCGAGCAACAGCTTAGAGAAGTCGCTGAGCGTATGGATAGACCCGGTTTTATAAAAAGTCCTAAGGATGATTTCTTCAGATACTACTCCTTCATAGTGGTTAACGCTAAAAACCCAGACGGTAAGAGGATATTCATGGATAGGCTTTATGAGCTTTCATCTAGGAGAGAGGTTTATGGGAGATACTTTGTAAAGGTTTTTAACGTCACCAAGACAGTTGCCGACGCGTTAGACTTAATTAGAGCAAGCTTAGAATAATCTAATGCTTCACACATAGGTTGAAAGTGAATTTTAACGAATTCATCTAACTGGTGGTTGAATTGGTCACTTACGAAGCCCCAAGTTGGGATGAGATCTACGAGATGTGTCTAGATCTAGCGTCTATGATTAAAGCTTCAGGTTTTAAACCAGATTTAATCGTAGGCATAGCTAGAGGCGGATGGGTTCCAGCTAGGCTTTTATCAGATTTTTTAGACAACCCAAATATTACAAGCATAAAGGTTGAATTTTACTTGGATATTGGGAAGACTAAAGACGAGCCTACGATAACGCAGGACATACAGGTCTCTGTAAGTGGGAAGAAGATCCTGTTGGTCGATGACGTAGCGGATACAGGTAAGAGCCTAATGCTCGTTAAAAATCATCTTAAAAACATGGGCGCTTTAGAAACTAGGATAGCTTGCTTATATTTCAAGCCTTGGTCTATAGTGAAGCCCGACTACTATGTTAGAGAGACCGAGGCTTGGATAATATTTCCACATGAAATCAGAGAATCTGCTGCAAAGATATGGTTAAGGGTCAAGGCCGAGGGGGGAGGGTTAAAAGACGTCAAGAAGATTCTGGTAGAAGCCGGTGTTAAACGTAAAATAGTCAGTAGGATAGTAAGGGATTTCCTCAATGATAGTTGAGCTTAAAGAGTATGGATTATACTTGGGAATTTTAACGGTTAGAGGGATCTATGTAGAAGACCCTGAGCTTTTAATTAGAAGGCTTAGAAGGAACTTTAGCGGTTTAGAGGTTCAAGTCTTAAATGTGAAAAACTTGGCTGGTTTTAAACACATACTCGTATCGGTTTTAACAGCTCTAGAAGCTATCAACCATAAGTTAAACATAACCAAAAGCCTATCCATGGAGGTTTTAGTCAGAGCCTCAGCTCAAAGGCAGATAAGTGAAGCTATAAATATCTTGGGAATTAAGAAAGGCGTATGCGATGCCGCCTTTATAGTGATCGGTGATAAAAGCGAAAAAGTTGAAGAGGCTTTAAACGCTCTTATAAGAAGCTATGGTGACCGTGTAGATGAGCACCTCCTTGAAGAAGATAGGTCTAGTCAAATCATAGAAGCATATGGAATATCGGAAGAAGAATTTAAAGCTGAAAATGAATACTCAAAAGATAGATGGGAGGCCATTAAAAACTTAATAGCTGAAAAAGTAGCTTTAACTTTAACACTTTAATTTCAACCCACATCTTGACTTATGATTTTGTATCCTAGGTTTTATAGTTGTAGCTTTTCCAAATTTTAAAAACCTCGGCAGAATCGAGACAATAATTATCCTCTTTGTTTTTCAGAATCTATAAGGACAGGACTGCATGATTGTCCTTAGTAGTTTTAAATACTGCTCGATTAAATTTTTAATGAAGAGGTGATTGAATTTGAATAGAACACTTCACATTCATCCAAAGAATCCCAGATATTTTACCGAAGATGATGAGCGTGCTGTTTACCTCGCTGGCTCACATACGTGGAGTAATCTACAAGATATGGGCATAACGGATCCACCTCCTCCGTTTGATTTTCCCGCATATCTGGATTTTCTTCAAAAACACAACCATAATTTTGTCCGGTTATGGCGTTGGGAGATGCCAAAATGGCGCTATAGTTTAGATAGGCCGTTTTCATTTAGCCAACCACATCCTTGGAAACGTACGGGACCGGGGTTTGCAAAGGATGGAAAGCCTAAATTCAACTTATATGAGTTTGAAGAGTCGTATTTTAGCCGTCTACGTCATAGAGTAGAGATGGCTACTGAAAGGGGAATATACGTATCGATTATGCTATTCGAAGGACATTGTGCTCAATTCGCAGTTCAAGGTTGGGAGTTTCATCCATTCCACCCGGATAACAATGTAAACAGCGTAGATGGGGGACGGCTAGAATACTATACTCTCAATAATAGGATAGTGTTGGCTTTACAGAGAAGCTATGTTCGCAAAGTGGTGGATACGGTAAACGACCTCGACAACGTTCTTTACGAAATATGCAATGAAGCTGGCAACTACTCAACTGAATGGCAGTATCACCTTATCCGCTTCATCAAGTCCTACGAGGCGGAGAAGTCTAAGCAACACCCAGTAGGGATGACTTTCCAGTATGGCGGTGAGAAGAGCGGCAGTAACGCCAACCTCTTCAATAGTCCCGCAGATTGGATTTCCCCAAATCCGGAGGGAGGATACCGTGAAGACCCGCCGGTAAACGATGGAAGAAAGGTCGTTTTAAACGATACAGACCACTTGTGGGGAGAGGGGGGTAATCCTCAATGGATCTGGAAGAGCTTTACTAGAGGATACAACCCCCTCTTCATGGATCGGATAGTTAATTTAACTAGTCAAACGGTTACATGGGCGGGAATAACACCCGCGGAAGACATACCACAGGCTGAAGAGATACGTAAAGCCATGGGTAACACGGTTCAAATATCAAAACGATTCAACATAGCAGAAATGCTGCCTCTACCCGATTTGGCTTCAACCCACTACTGTTTAGCAAAACCCGGTGAAACATACATCATCTACATACCTTCAGGCGGAGAGGTTAAAGTAGACCTACGAAGTGCAAGGGGAGAGTTGAAGTTGGAGTGGATGGACCCAATCAATGGAAGTAGTATGTTGACGGACATGATACAGGGAGGAGATTGGCAAACCTTCAAAACACCATTTACGGGAGACGCTGTGCTTCTACTGTACAGAGAAACAAAGTTTCATTAACATAATTTCCTAAAAGAGGTGAGGGTGACGTTTTGCCATCAAAATATGAAGTCAAACCCATCTCCATCGAGGAAAAGAGCGGTTTAATGGAAAAATATGGCGATCGTCTTCTATACGAAGAGAAAGCTGACATATACGGGTGTTGCATCAAACTCTTGACAGATATAAAATACGTGAAAGAACGTTGGGAGGAAAGCTTTTATCCTATGTCAGCCTATGTTCGTTCCCATGGAAGACTAATTGTGACAAACGATGAAAATGAGAGGCAAAGTGTATTCTACGACCCGCTTTCTAAAACAGCTTTTCTAATTAATATAGACTACTATGGTTGGGTGAAATCCATCGCCTTGAGCGTTGCAGGTGACATTCTTGAAGACAATCATGGGATAAACTCGGTTCACGGCGCATGTGTAGATATAGAAGGTAAAGGGGTCTGCTTAATCGCTCCTTCGGGAACGGGTAAAACTACACATACATATGGACTTCTCAGACTTAGAGGAGTGCGTGTTGTATCAGATGATTGGTTTTTCGTGCGTTTGATGGAAGATCAAGCCGTTGCGTTTGCTTCAGAGAAGAACTTCTACATTCAAGCTGATATAGCTGATACTTGGGGTGAATATCAAAAACTTGTGGAAAAAGCTGAATTTGATTCGAAAGGCAGAGCTGTAGTAAACGTGAGGTGGGTTGTCGGCAAGGGGAAAATTTTGCCGATGACCACGTTGAAAAAAGCTATACTACTGAAGCGAGACCCAGATGACAAGTTAGTTTATAACAAGCTTTCAGCGGAAGAAGCATCCCGATATGTAGAAGCAGTGGATTTTTGCAATCCCCATTTGCTCGTAAAAGACGAGTGGAAAACGAATTTGAGAAGAAAATTCTTCAAAGAATTGTTTAATATTTTAGAGATTTACATTGTCAATACTGCTGCTCCAATCAATCAAAGCCATAAAGCCATAAAAGAAGAAATTTTAGGCCTATAAACTATTCGGTAATAGAACGGTTTATATGCAAAAATTAATGTTGTAATGATAGAAGACGAAGACTTCTCCAACACAGAAATCTAGATCCTTGTAATCACTGTAAACAGGTCATAAACCTCAGTTCAAAGATAAAAAGACAGATATACATCGATACCATACTTCCGATTCTCTATGAATATTTAATGCATTAATCTTAAGCTTATCGTCATCCATCTTCATTTTAAACCTGGCAACCGAAGGCTAAGACTACAGTCCAAGCTTAACCCTATGTTGTCTAACAGTAGGCTTTGAAACGTCTAATGCTCTAAGCATCTCCCCGTCGTTTGAACACTCATTGTAAAGTCCGATAAGCTTTGGTTAGATTGTTTAAAGCTCTGCATTAGGTTTTCCCAAGACTTAGGTTTAAGGCTGTGTCGCGGGTTTCATGTCACGTATGAGCTGTATCAACTCTTCTACCGTCAGTATCGGTGAGCGCATCCAATAATTGAACGTGTAGTTAGACCCCTTTATCCAGGCCTCCGCCGATGGCGCGCGGTTCGTCCTATACTTCTTTATGAACTCCCTCTCAAATACATAGGCGTCTTTTTTAATTCTTACAAGCCAACCGTTTATCTCTAAAACGTAGTCGTCACCGCTTATAGACTTAAGCTCCTCCAGCGAGGATGGCGGAAGACCAGATGGAGTTTCTCTATCGTCAATTCGGCCGTCTTATAGTCTTTATCGCCTTCAGCGCTGTAGACTACTATTGCTATGAAAGGACCGTCCTTGAAGTACACGGCAGTAAGCTTCAACCCACGGGATAGCTTAGACGGTAGGTAAATGGTCTCACCGGCTTCACCGACGAATTTGATCAGTTCGTTTAGTGAGACCTTCCTACCGCCGGCAGCGTAAAAGTCCACGGGCTCGCTGTGGAATGGCTCTACATAATATTCCAACCCACAGGGATAGAACAAGAGCAACGCAAAAATAGTTATAGTTGAAAAAGCCGCCGCGAAAACCAAGACTCTCACGGTTGAAGATAAGAGGTCCACCAAAGCCTAACCACCCCCACCAGCGTAGAATTCATAGTGGGAAAACTCCGTCACGTAGTATGGTGGCGTCACTATCTTCACATTTGTATACCAGTAAGGCCAACTCCTGCCGTCGAAGTAAGATAGCTCACTGAAGTGACTTTCACCTATGCAGATAGTAGCTATTGTAGTTTCTACGAAGGCTTGATGATCCTTGGGCTCATATGGATCTACGCTTACTTCCTCCGACCATATCGTATTAGCACCCTCTCGTACCACTAGATTCCATAATCTCATGCCCGCAGATTATAGGGCAGACCGAGAGGCTCAGCGCGGAACTAGAATACTTCCTTAAAGAAAATTGAAGGAAAAGTACGGGATTTCCGAAGCCAACCTCGCCCGGCTACACCTGCATAACACTGAAAACCGAGGTAGCCAGGCTCCTTAAAGAATACGCCAGAGAACGCGACCTAGGGCTTAACAAGCTGATACTCCAGCTCCTCAGAGAAGAGGACTGCCCCGGGACTGTCCCATCCATGAGGGAAAACAACCTCAATTTGAGTTCCTTTTGCGGAAAGAAGTGGACCGGGCGGGATTTGAACCCGCGACCACCCGGGTGCAAACCGGGTATTCA
>CAZMSC010000014.1:0-43435 GCA_964568845.1 uncultured Candidatus Bathyarchaeia archaeon
TCATAGAAGGGATTGCTCCAGATGCAACGATCATACCTATAAAAGTGCTGGAGACGTACAATCTCCCGCCATACACTGGGCCTGAAGGCTTGGTCTTCGGTACAGAGCTGATGGTTGACGCCGGAATCCGCTATGCAACAGAATTGAAGCTTAGAGGCTACAGTCCAATGATAATATCGATGAGCTTAGGAGGGTCTGAGCCGTCAGACATAATCGAAGACGCTATAAACTACGCTATTGAAAACGGCGTTATAGTCGTCGCAGGGGCGGGTAACAACGGGCTTGAAGGGATGGATTGGCCGGGTGCTTATCCGCAGGTGATATCTGTAGGTGCATGTGGATGGAAATGTGAATGGTACTGGCCTGGTTATATTGAGCCTCCGCCATACCGCCTCTGGTGGTTGCAGGATGATACTTATGGATACAACGACGTTCCAGAAAAGAAAGTTTCTAAGTCCGTCTATGTGACAGACTGGAGCAGTAGAGAAAACGATAACCGTGTGCCCGGTTATGATCAGGAGCTTGATGTACTTGCTCCAGGTAGCTGGGTTAGAGGACCCTTCCCAGACTCTCCAGGCTATAGTCATCTCCCCTGGTGGGCTCAGGGGAGAGGCTGGATAAAAGCTCCGCCAAACCTCGCCAACTTCTACTACTTAGGTGGTACAAGCATGGCAACGCCACACGTCTCAGCCGTTATAGCCCTCATGTTGCAGAAGAACCCCAACTTAACCCAAGGAGAGGTTGAAAGTATCATAAAGTCGACGGCTTTACGTATTTCACCCGGCTCTATGAAGGTATTCGACTATGGATCAGACGGATGGGGATGGTATACTAAGACGTGGGATAAAACGGCTACGGGTGCTGGCTTAATACAGGCTGATAAGGTTGTCAAGGCGGTTCCACAGTCATAAACATGTCTAAATCCCCCTCTTTTCCCTGTCTGAGTGTGTTCTATCAGAGAAGAATGTCAAACGACCTTTTCTCAACTCGTATGCGGCCTCATAAGGGGTTATAAAGAGCGACTTTTAAAGCGTTGAACATGTCTTTAGCGTACTCAGCTGCCTCATAAGGGGTTATAAAGAGCGATTCAACAGTTTAACTTGTCTAAGCATAATTCTAATTTTAAGGTGTGCCACCACCCTGTTATTCCTATCCTATATAGGACTCGGGATTATCGACACCTCCAAAGGGTGCACATATTGTCTCTACTTCAACGGCATTCTTCATATAACCAGCTTCATGTACATGTTTCCCTACGATTCAATTAGAGGGTCTTTAAACGCTATGCGGAAGTTTTTCCAAGAAATTTCCCTATGAATTAAAAGCTCTTGGTCGTGGGTATAGATTATCGGAACTTTATTCACTAGGAAGTTTGCTACTATTAGGGAGTCTCTTCCTCCAAGTCTGTACTGCTTGGCTAGGCTAAGCGCGACGGCACACGTCTTCTTTGTTTGGCTGAAAAATTCAATATATGGATGTTTCAGAAGTAGCCTCAGCCTTTTTACTGCTTCGCTTGGAACCCATTTTTGGCCTAAAACGAGCGTATGGTAAGTTTCATGTAGTATTGTGGGGTTTAAAGCCACACGGTTTTCCGGAGACAGGTTGATAAGTAGATTCTTCAGTTTTTCATGTTCTGGGTAGAATGGGTCGAGTGCATAGCATAGAATATTAGTATCTAACCCCATCATTTTTGGAATTTGCTCCATAAAGCTTTCATTTTTGAAGGCGGCCAATTCTCTGGTCTGCCCGTTCTAGGAGGCTCAGACGTTATGACTTTACGGAACTCCTCCATAAAGTTTTTGGGCTTACTGGGAACTATTAGGAAGCCTTCGCTCGTCTTTTTAAGCGTTACCGTATCACCTATCTGATCCCTTATGTCTACTGGAATGTAAAGCCTTCCTTTAGAATCTATCTTAAGATGAACCTCGTCCATTTCCCACTTTATTATAGTGGGATTAACAGTCATTTAAGCTTTTTTTCTTTTACTCTCCCAAGAGCAACAATCATACCCCTAGAATGGAAAGTGCTCCGGGCGGGATTTGAACCCGCGACCTCCGGCTCGAAAGGCCGGAATACTTGACCAGACTATACGACCGGAGCTCTGGAAGATTTATAAAAATTTCTTAGAATAAAGGTTTCGCTTTTCCAAGGGGAAAAAAGGTGGATGGTGGCTATTTCACCTCGTCTTCTATTGTTGTTTCATAGGTTTCCCAGTCTACTCTAAGCTTTAGGTTTACCTGATGTTTGCCCGGTCCTACTTTACCACCGTGATTTACCATTATATATACTTCATCTCCATAGTACGACGTCACATACATGCCCGGTGTTATAGGTCGGGCCGCCTCGTCGGCTACTTTTATGAATGCCTTATTCGTGTAGTCTACACCGTCTACGTATACTTCCAAGTCTACAGATGCAGACCCAGAGCCTATTCTATTCTGAAACTTTAACGTTAAGGTTTCTTTAACACCGTCTTTGTCGAGGTCTACGTTTTCCATACTTCCTTTAACGTATGGGAAGTAGTAGCTGGCCATACATTAGAAATTTACGTTGGGGATCTTTCTTAAGCTTTACGCCTCTATAAGAGTTTCAGTGCTTCTAACTCCTTCAAGCCTATTTATTACGGCGGATATTTCAGCTATATCCTCGTTCGTTGAACCTTCTACGAGGCAGACTGCGTCAAACCTTCCATATGTTGGATAAACTTTAACAACACCCTTTACTTTCCTAAGCTCTTCAAGAACCCTGTTCAACCTTACTGGGACAACCTTTATCAGTATGCATGCGTTAACCAAGCCTAAACCACCTCCATTTCAACAAGGGTTTCTGTGAAGGCGACTCCTCCGATACGTCCAATACGTCTAACGAGAGAGGCTAGGTCGCTATAGTTTTCAGCTTCAACGTCTACAACCACGTCAAACCTTCCTAAAACCGGGAAGACTTTAACAACGCCTTTAAGGCTTCTAACGGCCTCTAAAACCTCCCTATACCGACCAGCCGAGGCTCTTACGAGGACACATGCAGACGGCATACTATCGACCTCAAATAGTATACTAGCCAGTACAGAATATATATGTTTGTCTAAAAGAACACTTTCAACATCGTTGAAAAGGGCTAAATCCTCTATTTTAGACAACCTTTCCATCTACCGTAGCCCTCGGTCTTCCACAAAAATCTTCCATTAAGCTAAACGTCTACCTATTGAAGGTTAAACCTCCTTCTTCTTGAGAGAGAACTTTTCCGCTAGCTCTTCAAGGTCTTCCCGTGAAAGGTATCTTTTCCTCGCTCTAGCCATACCTCTAGCATACATGAGTATCTCGGTAAGCTTATCCGGGTCTTCAGGAACACTATATCCCATTCCATGGTTTAGAACATGGGCAAGCCCAGACCTGCCTGAGCTGTCTCCAACTACAATCCTCCAAGACTCACCTAAAATTTCAGGCGGATACGGCTCATAGACCCTCCTGTCTTTAAGCAAACCATCCTGATGTATGCCAGACTCAACGGTAAATATGTCTAAACCTGCCGCAGGCTTATTGCGGCTTATAGGGCTTCCAGAGGCCTCAGCCACAAACCTACATACAGCCCTAAGAGGTTTAACATTAAACTTCTCCACGTTTAAACGGGTCTTCAGAGTTAGAAGGGTCTCCTCCATAGGGGCGTTGCCAGCCCTTTCCCCAAGCCCGTTCCAAGTAGCCGATATCCAACTGGCTCCGGCTAGAACAGCAGATATCGTGTTGCCAACTGCCATGCCTAAATCGTTATGGTAGTGTGTTTCAATAGGTTTATTTGTAGCCTTTACTAGAAAACACATCCTCTCATATGCTAGAGGTGGTAGGAGCACGCTTAAAGTATCGCAGTCTCTAAACTTCTCGGCGTCTACATTTTTCAGAAATTCAACCATGTAGTTTAAATCGGCTCTAGTAGAATCCTCCAAGTGTACTGAGATTTTAACACCATGGCTATGCAAGTAGTCTACGGCTTCAAGAACCTTCATCAAAGCCTCTTCTCTCTTCAGACCGCTGAATTTATACTTTAAATGAGCGTCTGAAATTCCAAAAGATACCGCTATCCAGCTGGCCTCCGTTCTCAAAGCGAGTTCAAAATCCTCCCTTTTAAGCCTAGACCAAACGATTAATTTAGACGATAAGCCCTCTTTTCTAAGGGCGTTTACAAGCTTAAGCTCGTATTCCGAGTATGGTGTGAAAACCTCTATCAGGTCTACTCCAACATCTAAGTCGAATTCAGCTATCTTCAAAGCCTCTTCAACCGTGAAGGCTACACCTGGAGCCTGCTCCCCTTCGCGGAGAGTTGAATCTACTATTTTAACGTCTAAGCTTCGATGGCCCTCCTGAAAACCCTTAGTCTCAAGCATAGAGAGGTTAAACATTTTCAAAAATTTAAACGTTTCTCTTTAAAAATATTTCATAAATTCACGCTTCAAATTTTAGACTTCTTAAGTTCTATTAGATGCCAGACTTCGGGGTTTGCTATCCACTTCGGCCTCCCGCCTTTAAAAAACGTCTCCAAAGCCTCTAAAACCATTTCATCAGTCCTCTTAACGGCCTCATATGAATATGAGGCTATGTGCGGTGTTAGTATTACGTTTTCCATTTCCCTCAGTGGGTGCTCTTTCGGCAGCGGTTCTTCCGAGTATACGTCTAACGCTGCTCCAGCTATCCACTTCTCTTTTAAGGCTTTTACGAGGGCGTTTTCATCTACTATAGCCCCTCTAGCAGTGTTTATCAGGAAGGCTGTAGGCTTCATAAGCCTAAGCTCACGCTCACCTATCAAACCCCTAGTCTCAGAAGTCAGAGAAGCATGAATAGAGACAAAATCAGACTCCTTTAAAACGGCTTCTAAACTTTTAAGCTCTACACCAAGACTGGCAGCTTTACTCTTGTCAACGTAAGGGTCGAACGCTAATACACGTATTCCAAAAGCCTTAGATATCTCAGCAACCCTACCTCCTATACTGCCTAAACCTATTATACCCAGCGTTTTACCCTTAAGGTCAAAACCGATGAGTTCAAGCCTCGCCCACCCCCCAGACCTCATAAGCATATGAGCATCCACTATGCGTCTACTGAGCGCCAGCATAAGTCCAACCGTATACTCTGCTACACTCTCGGCATTTGCACTTGGAGTATACGTGACAACTATACGTTTCTCCGTGGCCGCCTGTAAATCTATATTGTCCACGCCGACGCCATGCCTAGCTATTATACGAACTCTGAGGTCTCCATTTAAAACCTCCCTTGTCACTCTATCCGTCCCAAGAACTATACCGTCATACTCCCTTAAAACGTCTCGGAGGGCTTCAGCTTGAAGCCTCCCCCGGTTAACGGTGACTTCAGCGATCTCGTTTAAACGTTTAAAGGTTTCCGGCGTTAATGATCCGAAGGAGCCGGATGTTATATAGATTCGAGGCCTATTCTTCAAGTAAGCCGTCACCCTCGTTAGGAGTCAAAGACTTATTTACTTTCAACTGTTACGTAAAGTTTTCCCCTCACAATCCCCAAACACTTTACAGCTCGAATTTTTCCATAATGCTTAGAAGGCGGTAATGGACGACTACGTTTAAAAATTCAAGGTGGATCTTGCTGTTAATCGGCGACATTTTCCCTTACTATGATAGCAAGGTTTAACTCTACTTCTACCTATAAACCGATATTGGTGTCGCTTCAGTGAGTGAACTATGGAGCGAGAAGTATAGGCCTAGAAGTCTAAAAGACATGGTCAACCAGAAGGAAATAGTGGAAAGGCTGAAGAGGTTTGTCGAAACAAAGTCCATGCCCCACTGCCTCTTCGCTGGCCCACCTGGAACTGGAAAAACGACAGCTGCATTATGCCTAGCCAACGACCTATTCGGTAAATTTCTAGCGGATAGCTTTATGGAGTTGAATGCGTCTGTCGCTCCTGAGACCCCTGTATTGGTGAGAATTAACGGTGAAACTCGTAGAACGGATTTTAGAGAGCTTGATGCTATGTTCTTTGGAAATGATTCTAATGCTAGGTATTGTATGGTTTCCAATATGGAAGTCTTATCGCTGTCGCCTAAGGATTATGGCATTAGATTTCTACCAGTTGGTTTTATAGCTAGACACAGGGCAAAACGGCTTATAAAGATACGCTATGAGGGTGGGGTTATAAGAGTTACTCCAGCCCATTCAATCATGGTTATAAACGATAGTGGTGATATTGAGGTTAAAAAGGCTGAAGACGTTAGGGAGGGTAATTTACTTGTATCTTTCGTATCGAAAATCGATGGTGGGAAGAAGGACGTAGATGTATCTATGTACAAGCCTAACGAATTCTCCATGCTCAATGGGAAACCCATTAAAAACCCCAAGGTCAGAGTTTCTATGGAGAGGTTTAAACTAACACCCGATACTTCTTGGCTCCTCGGCGCCTATCTTGCAGAGGGATGTATTGGGTTTAATTCTGGAACAAGTGGTACTGTTATATTTACATTCGCCTATCCGCAAGAGCTCGCCTTAGTTGAAAAAACGTTATCAATAGCCAGTAGTCTAAGACTTTCAAGCTATGTAAACTTAACATCTTCAGGGTTTGATAGAACTAAATATTCTGCTGTACAAGTTAGACTATTGAATACCCAGCTTGCCAGGTTTTTCCGAGAGAACTTCTACAGCGGCGGGTCAACCGCTAGTTATAAGAGGATACCAAGCATAATGTTTAACACGCCGATAGATGATAGAGTAGAGTTTCTTAAGGGGTGTATGAATGATGGATCTGGAACTTGGGAAGAATATGTTAGAATATGCTCAACTTCAAGGGAATTACTGGTAGATATAGCGTGGTTAGCTAGACTTTCTGGCGTCGATTCCTCTGTCTTTGGACAGGAGGTCAGGCTTATCTGGAGTAGTACAAGGTTTAGCTATAGTAAATCTGAATTATTGCCTTCAACTCCGTTTATAAAATTCTTTGAGAGAGTAGATTCTAACGTGCGAGGAAACTGGAAGAGGGCTTTAAGACACCAGCTTTACGGTAGAAGAGCACGTAGGGTATCTAAAGAAACCGTTGCAAATGTCATGTATACGGTTGACTTAACAAAGCTTTCAGAAGAGGATAAAAAACACTATGAAAAGCTTAGAAAGTTAGCGGAATCCGATTTATACGCGGTTAGAGTTACAGAGGTCTCTGAAGAGCCTTACGACGGTTGGGTCTACGACTTCAGCGTCCCAAGCTCAGAAACATTCTTCGGAGGTACTACGCCAGTTCTGCTTCATAACAGCGATGAAAGGGGGATAAACGTTATCAGGGATACCGTTAAACGCTTCGCCAGGAGTAGGAGCTTAGTGGACGTGCCGTTTAAAATACTAGTCCTTGATGAGGCTGATCACCTGACTGATGATGCTCAACATGCTCTTAGAAGGACTATGGAGAAGTATACGGATACTTGCAGGTTCATACTTTCATGTAATTACAGTAGCCGTATTATCGAGCCTATACAGTCTAGGTGTGCGATTTTCAGGTTTACGCCGTTGCCTAGGGATGATATGGTCAATTTCTTAAAGCATATTGCTAAAGCTGAGGGTGTTCAGCTTTTTGAAGACGGTGTTGATGCAGTGGCTGATATAGCTACTGGAGACCTTAGAAGGGCTATAAACCTCCTCCAAGCATCTGCGGCGACTGGTGAGCCCGTTACAGCCGACGTCGTCTACAGAGTCATCGGGCTTGTCCATCCGAAGAGGATAGCGGACCTACTGGATACCTCTATAAAGGGTGATCTAATCGAGGCTAGGGAGGAGCTTAGGAGGTTGCTCTACATGGAGGGTTACTCTGGCTCTGATATAGTGAAGCAGATACATTCCCAAGTTTTTAAGCTAGACATCCCCGAGCCCGTTAAACTTAGAATAATTGAACTTGTAGGTGATACGGATTTTAGAATAGGTCAGGGTGCTGATGAAGAGGTTCAGATAATGGCTTTGTTGGCTAAGATAAAACTTGCAACTTTGAAGGGAGGATAGGCGTTGTCTGAGGTCCCGTGGGTTGAGAAGTACAGGCCTAGAAGCTTGGAAGAATACGTAGGTAATAGCGAAGCCGTTGAACATTTAATCAGGTGGGTTAAAGGCTGGAATCCAGGTAAAGGTAAGAAGGCGGCTCTCCTATACGGCCCCCCGGGTGTAGGTAAAACGACCATAGCGTTGATAGTTGCTAGAATGTTCAACTACGACCTCGTTGAAATGAATGCGAGCGACTGGAGGACTGCTGAGAAAATATCTAGAGTTGCCGGCAGGGCTGCGGAGCAGGGCACTCTCTACGGTCAGAGTAGACGCATAATTCTGATAGATGAGGTTGACGGTATATCCGATGAGGATGCTGGAGGTTTAACCGCTCTCTTAGATATTATAAGAAAGTCGAGAAACCCAGTTATACTGGTCGCTAACGACATATGGCAGCCTAGGTTCTCCATTTTAAGGGAGACCTGTGAGCTCATAGAGTTTAAGAGGCTCACGTCTAGAGACGTGATTAAACATTTAAAACGTATATGCTCTATGGAAGGGTTAGAGGCGGACGATGCTGCTTTAAAATTAATATCCGAGAAGGCTGAAGGCGATATGAGGTCTGCTGTAAACGATCTTCAAACGGTCTCATATGGACGTAAACGAATAACGGTTGAAGACGTAAATTGGCTTGCCACTAGAAACAGGATCGCGCCGATATTCGATGCTTTAAAACTCGTCTTCTACGGTAAGACCGTAAACGGCGCCAAATCCGCGTTTGAAATGGTTGATATGGATCCTGAAATGTTCTTTGAATGGGTTTACGAAAACGTGCCAGCTCAGCTCAACGATCCCGAGGATTTAGCTGAAGCTCTTGAAAACCTCGCGTTGGCAGACCTCTTTCTAACCAGGGTTAAGAAGGAGCAGAATTGGAAGCTTTTAAGCTACGCACTGGAATGTATGACTGCTGGCGTGGCAATGTCTAGGAAGTACAGTAAGCCTAAATGGGCGCCCTTCAAATTTCCATCCAGAATAAGGTTCCTCAGCAGTTTTAAGGCTAGAAGAGAGCTTTTAAACGGTTTAGCCGCTAAAATAGCCTCTAAAACCCATGCTTCTAAAGCCAAAGTCGTCAGAGAGCATCTCCCATATTTAAAGGCTATAGCCTTTTTAAACCCGAATTTATGTGAGAAGATCTGTAAAAACTTGGGTCTTACGGAAGAGGAGCTTAGCACTCTTGGAAGCTTGAGAGAAGAGCCTTCTGAAAAGCCAGGTAAGACTAGGTACGTGAGAAGACGGTAGATGATCGTGCAGGCTACAATACGCTTATATCCTCTTACGGTAGATAATCAATAAACATGTTTCTAGTAGATACCCACGCTCATCTAGATGAGTTTGAAAACCTAAAGCCCATTCTAGAAAAGGCTAGGAAGGTCGGAGTGGCCGCAGTCATAGCCGTCGGTTCTTCTCTAGAGACGAACTTGAAGATTTTAAGCATCGGGGGAGAGTTTAAAGGATACGTATATCCAGCTCTTGGAATACATCCTTGGAATCTGACGTCTGGATCTGAAGATGTAGAGGGGAATTTCAAACTTATTGAGGAGAAAATCGGGGAGGTAGTCGCCATTGGGGAAGTTGGATTAGACTTTTGGATTAAAACGGATAGAAACCTACAGGTTAAAGTGTTTAAAAGAGCTGTGGAGCTCTCCGTTAGATACGGTAAGCCTTTATCGATACATTCAAGAGGCGCCTGGTCTGAAGCCTTCGAAATAGTTAAATCTATGGGTGTTGATAAAGCAGTATTCCACTGGTATAGTGGGCCTGAAGACGTTTTAAATGGGATTTTAGATTCAGGTTATTACGTGTCGGCTACACCGGCCGCCCAATACAGTCGCTACCACATTGAAGCCGTTAGAAGGGTTCCATTGGAAAGGTTGCTTCTCGAAACAGACTGTCCAGTCGTCTATAAGGGTGTTAGATCGGATCCGTCATCGGTGGTTGAAACCGCTAAGGCTGTATCCTCTATCAAAGGCGTACCTGTAGATGAAGTCGCTGAGAAAACCACTAGAAACGCTTTTGAAGTGTTTAAAATAGGTCTGTAGGATTTATAGTGGCTCTATTGGAGGCTTTTTACGCTTTTCATCCGTCTTAGATCCTTCAACCGGTATTCTATAAGTCTTCCCTTTCCCAGTCGTCTCCTTATCTACTTTAACCTCCTCTATGATGGGTTTACCCCCCTCTACGACTATTTCAGCTCCAGGGTATCTTTCACTCAGCGTCTTCTTAAGCTCAGACACGTCTACGTTCCTACCGGCTTTAACGTAGACTTTGGTTTTCCCAAATTCTTCTATAACGTTTATCGAATATCCGTAGTCGCCGACTTCAGACTCTTGGAAGAGCTTTTCAAACCTTTCAAATTCCTCTTCTACATCTCCAAATATCTCATCGAAGAAGCTTCTACGCCTCCTACCCTTCATACACGAAAGAGGATTTTGAGAGAAGTATTTAAAGCTTCTTCAAGTTAACTGTTTAAGTGAAGCCGTTTGAAGAAAACCCTGAAGTTGAAAACCATCTATAGGGTTTTATCGTCTTATTTAAGGTTTAAAGTCGGTAATCCAAGGTTAAGCTACGTCGTCTACTGCTGTACTGCTAGATGCAATCTAAGATGCGTCTTCTGTAACTGGTGGAGAAGCAACATTAGAGAATTGGAGACAAAGGACGCCCTTAAAGTGATCGATCGACTGGCTGACTTCGGCGTTGTAGCGGTAGACTTTTCAGGAGGAGAGCCAACCCTTAGAGAAGACTTAGAATTGTTGGCTGGGAGGGCTAGAGAGCATGGAGTTTACACGATTCTAAGCACAAATGGGACGACGATAACGGGCCCCAGGGCGAAGTCCCTCAGCGAAGTATTCGACGTGGTGAATATTTCGCTAGATGGCTTTGAACGTACGCATGATTCAACTAGAGGAATTGTCGGAACCTACGGTAGGGTTTTGAAGTCTATTCAACACCTAAGGGAGAACAACGTTAAAGTTGGAATAGACTTGACAATATATTCAGCCAACGTAGATGAAGTGTTTCAACTCTTTAAAAGTCTAATGGGGGTTGTAGACTTCGTATCCTTCCAACCAGTCATGCCCTATCCTCCCCCAGTAGAGTTGAAGCCTGAATCCGAGAAAGTGAACATGCTCGTTAAATCCCTCCTAAAGCTTAAAGAGGATGTGCCGCAGTTCATAGCACCGACGAGATGGTATATAGAGGCGGTTGAAAGATACTTCCAATGTATAATGGATAAAGTTTGCGACGCTGGTACGCTTTACGCGATGGTCGACCCAGATGGTACACTTCTTGCGTGTAATGCCGTTAGAGGAAGCGTCATAGGCAATATAGCTGAAACCCCTCTTAAAGATCTATGGTTTAGTGAAAAAAGAGCGGTTGCATTAAAAGCAGTCGATGAATGTAAAGGCTGTCTCTCCCAATGTACGACGCTCATATCTATGAGCTATAGAAATCTCTCCCTAGAAACAATTAAAAGCGTATTCAATTACGCTTAAAATATCTACGTCAAACCTGTTGAAGCCGTAGTTTTGCATTAACGTTGTTAAACCTATTGTTTAAGCGTTTCCTAACCAATAGTGAATCGTCTGCGAATTCGCGTCCAACGTAGGCCTATTTAAACCTACCAATATTTGTTAAGAAGTCTTTAACCTCCCGCCTCAACAGTATAAACTCTATTAGAGTACATGAGATCAATATTTCAATGAAGGCTTTCACAACTATGAAAGCTATAACTGGTTCTGGAACACCGTATATTGAGCAGGCAAACCACATATAAGGTGTGTAGGGTATCATTGCGGTGGCTCCACTGACTGGCGGTGGGAATCTGAATCTTTTAGAGAATAATCCAGTCACATACGCTAGTAGTGCGTTTCCAAACGGTATGAATATGTTCCCTATTTTCATTGTGGCTATTATTAAGCTTAAAGCTCCAGTTAAAGCGCCGGTTAAAGGTCCAACTGTTATTGCTAGTAGTAGGGCTGGAAGTGCGGATAGGTGGAATTCGACTACTGTACCTGGTGCAGATGGTAATCTTATTGAGAGGAAGCCCAATGCATTTCCCAAAGCACTCATGACGGAGATTAGTGCTATGAGCTTCGTCGAATTCTTCGCCAAGTGTATCTTGCTTTACTGTAAGCTAGCTAAATATAAGTTTTAAGAAGACATATTTTTAACCGTACTTTTAAACGGATCGGCGTCGGTCTTCAAAAATGCCATGGAAAAAGGTAAAAGATAAAAAACCCTTTAAGTATAAATAAAACTTGAAGTCGTATGAGAAAACTAAGCATATATCTCCTCTCCATGCTGCTGTTCATTATAACCCTTAGTATTCTAACTAATTCTTCAATCGCCTTTACGGCTGAGAGTATAAAAATCTATGGGAAAGTAGAAGACCACTATACGTCTAAACCAGTGTACAACGCGTCTATCATAGCGATACCATGGCGTGGAAGCGTAGAAGAGAAGTACTTTCAAACGTATACGGATAACTCCGGCTTCTACGAACTCCCGCTTCCGATGTATGACAGGTATGGTGCGAGATGCGAGTACGTGATATATGTTCTCCATAGAGACGGTTCTACTGGTTTAATAGACTACGTACCCGCAGTCTACCCTGAAGATGTTTCTAAGGGAGGTTTTAGAGAATCGCGGGAGGTGAATTTTAGACTCGTACCAGGCGCCTCTATTGAAATATATCCTAGGCAGAAGTCTGACATATGGTATATTCTCAGTAGAACAGCACCTTCATGGTATCTACTGACGATAGTGGATGCTTCGACTTTGGAAACACCCAATCTTCCAAATAGTGCCGTGATAATATACGGTGAGCCGCCTATATACACGGTTAAGCAACGCTTAGGGATATATGGTGCAGACATTCAATTTCTGTCTTCAAGAGGCCTATTCATGAAAAACCTAGTCGTAGTGCCTGCTGATACGCCTATTTACCTTGTGGCTAAGATGGAGTTTCGCAACGAACGTACGATGAGGAAAGAGATACTGCCCGTGCTCATAAGCTTCAAGGGAAGCCCATTTACTCTAGAAAAGGGTGAACACATATTATTCGATATTCGAGGATACGTCTACAAGCTTAGCACCGATGCTATTGAAGTTTTGTCTAGAGATTTAGAGAGGAGGTTTGTCCAAGCTGAGGAGGAGGGCTTCTACCTTGGAGCTGAGAGGGAGGATTTCAGAGATAGGGTTCTAAGCAACGTGGAATCAGCTAAACACCTGTTACCGCCTATAAACTTCAACCCGACAGATAGCGACCTTGATGCTGTCCGTTTTCAGTTTATCGAAGAGGCCTACTTCAACTTTAGGCTTTTAGAAAACCGTTTAGTGACTATGAGGGTTTTAGCTCAGTCTCACTCAACTTTCTACCCGCTTTTCTTCGCGGTCTTCTCAGTAGCCGTAGGAAGCTTTCTGTTTGAAGACGCTAGGAGGAAGGTTTTAACAGCGTTTATCCTATACGTTTTTGTAATAATATCCCTCTACTACATCTATCCAGGCTTTAAAATAATCATGCATCCTGAGACCAAGGTTGTATTCAGCTTCTTCGACATAGGCAAGTCTATAGGTTTAAGACCAATAGTCATAGCTGGAAGCATGTTCTTCATCTCACTGATAATACTGTCGATCGCCGTCGTAGTGGGCTTATACTTTGGGCTTCCGAGAATCTATAAACCTCCGGAGATTGAAGGTAAGCCTTCGGTTAAAAGCATAATCACAGTCATATTCTCAATAGGTAAACGTAACGTTAAACGTAGGAAGCTTAGATCGACATTCTGCATTATATCTCTAGCGATGCTCATAATGGTTTTGACGGCTTTCACGTCTTTCTCGAGAATCCAAGGTGTAGTTGTTGAAGGACCGGATTCTACGGCTGTTCAGCTGAACGGCTGTTTGCTTGAGAAAATACCCTTCAACGATACGAAGGTTTTAACAGTGGAGCGTTTCTTCGTAGAGGGTGAGCTTGAAGCTCTAAGAGCATATGGTGCTGAAAGGTTTTTAATCCGTGTAGATAATGTTCCATTAAACTCTTCAATAATCCGCCTTAGGACTTCAACAGGCCGCAAGGCTGATATATACGGCGTCTTAGGTTTGACATCTGAGACGGCTGAGGTGTTTGGTTTAAACGCATACCTACCTGTGGGCTTCTTCACTAAAAGTATGGCTGTTGCTTTAACTGAAAGCTTAGCTGGAATGCTTGGAGTAAGGCCTGGAGATACAATTCAAGTATCCCGTTTATCTGGAGGCGTGGAGGTAAACACGTGGAACTTCACACTAGTGGGATACGTGAACGAGGCTGTTTTAGAGGCTAATGACATTAACGGTAAGCCCATAGCACCCTACAAGCTTACTGGCGAAGGCGTATATGCCCCCGTTAACGCTACGGAGTTTGCCGTCTTCAACGCTTGGGAGATTTTAAGCCTTACTTCTCAGGAGGGCGAGGTTATAGGTTTATCTGACATGATCGGCATTCCATCAGTCTTCATACCTATGAATGATGAGAATGCTCTGAAGGAGTTTGCGAATAGGATGGCTTTTCGAGAATACTATGCATGGGTCTTCTTCAACGGTAGGGTTTCGAGGATTTACATGGGTGAGAAGTGGGAGATTAAAGGGTTCATTGAGCTTTTAGTCCCAGCTGCGCTGGTGTTTCTCAACGTGTTCATGGTTATGGTCAACTTGATCTATGAACGTAGAAGGGAGATGGTTCTGCTAGCCGCCTTAGGGCTTAACCCGGCTCATATTGCAAGCGTCTTCCTAGCCGAGTCAATAGTCATGGGGTTGATAGGTGGTGGCATAGGCTACTACGCTGGTTTAGGCGCTTACAGGATCATGAACTTCCTAGGACCTGCGGGTCAAATAGGTGTTAGGGAGAAGCTTGAGTGGTATTGGGGTGTTATAGGGTTAGCCTTCTCCATAACAGTCTCGGTTTTATCGGCTGTTGTACCTGCCATAAGGGCTGCGGTTATGGCTACGCCGTCGCTTATGAGGAAGATTAAGATTCCCGAGGTTGAGAGGGCTAAGAGGGAGGAGAAGATCTTCAAAGTCTACCATGAGAGGAGTATTGCAATGCCCATTAGAGTTCAAATCGCGGAGAAGCCGTTTTTCACGGCCTTTGTAACGGATAGGTTAAAGGATGTCTCAGGGATGATCGAACGCGTGGAAAACATAAGTCTTGAAGAAGAGATTTTAGCTGATAACACTGAAGTCTTCAGAATACGTTTCACACATACCTACCGTGAATACGCGACTGTGAACGAGCTTAGGGCGACAAGGCCACCAAGCTCAGACTCATTCAACATAGTCCTACTTTCAAAGCCTAAAGAGCCGGGGATGTCTGAGAAGACGATAGATGTAACGGTAAACCTCATGAGGGAGATACTGAAAGACTGGGATCGCTATAAAAAAGCCATCCTATCAGGTACGGCACCTAAAAGATAGCGTAGAGAAAATCTTAAAAACCCCATAACCTTTGCTTTAAACAAAGCCCCGGTAACTCAGCCAGGTAGAGTGCCTGCCTCGTAAGCAGGTTGCCGTGGGTTCAAACCCCACCCGGGGCTTTAACGCGCCATTCCAAGCATGTAGTTATTTCCGCCTTCTGAAGAGTGCTAAGCAGATAAGTACAGTTAGAAGGCGTAGACATATGTGGAAAGTAAGTGACTGAGAAGAGCTGAAGCGTCACTAGTAGAAAGTATGCAATTTATACGCCATCTATTCTTGAAAAGAAACCTTTAAAGATATAAGAGCGGATATTATGAGGCGCATGGAAGGATTAAAGAGGTTATACCTAATGGTGGCAAGACGTTGACCGTCTTGGAAAAGTATACACGCACCTAAAGTGCTTCAATGGGTTTGAAAGATGATGCCCAGACCGTCTATAAGGGGATTCATAATCCTAAAGAAGCTGAACATGCTATCAGACAAGTAAAAATTTCTTGAAGAGCTTAAGAAGGGTTGATGTGTTTTAAGTTAAGTGGATAAGCGTAACATCCCCATTACCTTAACCTAGTCTAAACTCTCCAATTCGATTGTTGAAGCACCGTGTTTTATCCACGTTTTACTGTTTTACCTTGGAGATTTTCCCATACCTGCCTACGTTAACCCGCGTTTCTCCGCGGAATGTAGTCGTATAACCGTTGCTTATAGCTATTACATCACCCACCGAGAAACGGTCTATCTGATCATCCCAAAGGCTAACTTTAACTGTTCCAGTTTCATCTTGAATTGTTGCGTCAGCAACCCTAGCTGGCCCCATCCGCGTTTCGACGGTTCTAGGCTCAGAAACACTGATGATTTTCGCTTTAAGGCTTACATTTCTCATACCGGGTCTTAAGTCTGAAATGTTCAAGTTGGCTCGCCCTATAGTCTCCTCTTCAACTAGATAAATGTTTTGAATTCTCCAGTCTCTATAAGCTGGATGATATCTTCTAAAGTTTACTTGAAGCGGGAAAACCCCCTATAAACTAAGTTTAAGCTCATACAGGTGAACGTTGGACGTTAATGTTTAAATGGTTAACAGACACAATATACACTTGGAGGCGTTATTATGCAGGAGACATTAAGAAACCTGGCTAAGGCATTTGTCGGTGAAAGCCAGGCTAGGAACAGATACACCTTCTATGCAAAAACCGCTAGAAGAGAAGGCTTTGAGCAGATTGCTGAAGTTTTCCTCATAACCGCGGAAAATGAGAGGGAGCATGCCACTGTACTGTTTAAATTGATTAATGAGCTTAAAAGGAAAAGCGGAGAAGGACTTGAAGAAGTAAAAGTTGAGGCAGTAGTTCCAACAACTTTAGGGTCGACGGCTGAAAACTTGAAGGCGGCAATCGCGGGTGAAAACTACGAGTATACTAAGATGTATCCGGAGTTTGCAGAGGTCGCTGAAAAGGAAGGGCTTCAGGAGATCGCTACAAGGCTGAAGGCTGTCGCCGTTGCTGAAAAACACCATGAGGAGAGGTTTAAGAAGCTGCTTAAAGAAGTTGAAGGCGGCACGGTGTTTAAGAAAGATAGAAGTGTCTGGTGGGTTTGCAGAGAATGTGGATATGTACATTTCGGTAGAGAGCCGCCGGAGAGATGCCCCTCTTGCGACCATGAGAAAAGCTTCTACCAAATTAAATGTGAGGAGTATTAGAGGGGTGTTGCGATATGACTGAACGGAGACAGATATATAAGTGTAACATCTGCGGAAACATAGTTGAAGTTCTCCACGCTGGTGTTGGCCAGCTTGTTTGTTGCGGACGCCCTATGGAACTACTTAAAGAGAAGACTGAAGACGTAGGTATGGAGAAGCATGTACCCGTATTGGAGAAGACGGAGAAAGGTGTGAGAGTTAAAGTCGGTTCAATACCCCATCCGATGGAGGAGAAGCACTACATAGAGTGGGTAGAGGTTGTAGCTGATGGAGCGACATACAGGAAGTTTCTTAAACCAGGCGATAAACCAGAAGCCGACTTCGAAGTGAAGGCTGATAAAATCCAAGCAAGGGACTACTGTAATATTCACGGGCTGTGGAAAGCATAAAAAACCTTATATTAGACGGTTAACTTTCCATAAACCCCCACTCTTTTTAAGACTTCTACATATTGTAGACTATTTTAACCTCTTTCAGCGTAGCCGATCATAGTAGAGACCAAGTATTCTAAACCCGTTTTAAGCCTCGACGAAAAAGGCGATAAGCTTCCGCCGAAGTATACATCTCCCTTTTTAAAAGCTTCTACAAGATCTTCGAAGCTTAAGTTGTCCGACTTGACGACCGTGTAAGAGTCTCCGACGTTCTGAGGATGGTGGGCATCGCTTCCACCTACCGTTGGAACACCGAGCTTTGAAGCAATATTCAACCCCCTCTGGATGAAGTATCCATATAATGGATATAAGGCGTTTAATATTTCAACGGCGTCAGGCTTACAGCGCATCCACCTGTTTAATGCAATTCTTCCAGCGGCTGGATGCGCTAAAATCGTCAGCCCACCTACACGTCTAACCCATTCTATGAGCCTTTCATAACGTATATGCCTCGTTTCGGAGGGTAGGAATTCCAATCCCAGGACGAGTACGTGCCCCGCATCCGTATGAACTTCATACCCTGGTATTACCAGTAAACCGCTATCGTAAAGCTTAGCTTCAAAATACCCTTTAAGAGTGTCGTGGTCTGTTATAGCTAATCCATCTAAGCCTTTAAGCTTGGCGATTTTAAGAACTTCTCTAACCGTTCCACGTCCATCTGAGTAAACAGTGTGAATGTGTACGTCGATTTTCAAGTAAAGCAACGCCTTAACCTTCTAAAACAAATCTTATAAGCATTGTATTTTTAAACAGTGACTTTCGAGGTCGAGTAGATAAGACTAATATTATCAGGTTATAGAATTATCGCGTAGCTGAACGAACTATTAAGCCGTCGAGGTGGAGGTTTTGAAAGTCGTAGACAGCGTTTTAGATTTGATCGGAAACACGCCTATGGTAAGGATAAGCAGGTTGACTAGAGAAGGTGATGCATCCATCTTAGCGAAGTTGGAGAAGTTTAACCCAGCTGGGTCTATAAAAGACAGAATGGTGAAATTTATGGTTGAAAAGCTGGAGGAAGAGGGGATATTGACTAAAGGTATGACAATTGTTGAAGCCACATCCGGCAACACCGGGATAGCTTTAGCAATGATCGCCTCTGTTAAAGGCTATAGGGCTTTGATAGTGATGCCTGAATACGTTGGTGAGGAGCGTAAAACCATGGTGAGAGCGTTCGGTGCTGAACTTATGCTTACTAAAAACGAAGTTGAAGCCATTGAACTTGCACGTAGAATCGTTGAGGAAAACCCTGGGAAGTACATTCTACTTGGTCAGTTTGACAGAATTCTAAACCCCCTAACACACTACGAAACCACTGGGCGTGAGATAATTGAGCAGACTGGCGGTAGAGTGGATATGTTGGTTGCCGGTATTGGAACAACAGGGACAATAGTTGGAGTTGGTAGGAGGCTGAAAGAGTTCAATCCAAGTATAAGGGTAGTAGCGGTGGAGCCCGTAGAGGGAGAAACCATCCTAGGCTTGACGAACTTGAAAGAGTACACCCCTCCGATATTCGACCCGTCGATTGTAGATGAGAAGGTTAACGTAAGCCTTAGGGAGGCTGTTGAAATGACTAGGAGGCTTATAAGGGAAGAGGGGCTTTTCGTCGGTATATCTTCAGGAGCAGCGATGCACGTCGCCGTTGGAAAAGCGAGGGAACTGGGGAGAGGTAAAACTATAGTCGTTATACTTCCAGACTCAGGAGATCGGTACATCAGTAGCGGTCATCTACTAGATAGAAGCTTGGAAAACCGTAGCATTGATTGTTGAACGTACAGTCTTAGCATGGAAAAAATAGGGGTTCTTCAAAGCTATAGTTCTTCCTTCTTCTTTTCAAGCCACTCTTTGATGAATTTTAAATTTGCTACAGTCGTTGGGAGAAAGCCTGAATAGGGTAGGGCTGCTTGGTACCCCGCCTCCACCCCTCTTATAAAATCATCGATATTTTCCCTAGACAAGTTTTTTATCTGCTTTTTAAGCTCTTCAAAGTTTTTTATAGCCATCTCAGCTTCAGCTGAGAAAAACCTATACTGGCTTACCTCTTCTATACATTCATCTATCTTCTTTTCGATTTCCGACATATTCTCTCGAATTTACTTTAAATCACGCCTATATTTAAATCTACGTATGGCTCTATCGTACGAAGGCTCTAAAACCTAATATAATAGACTCAGTTCGATAATTTCGCCTCAATATAGTGAAAGATGTTAAATATCTTCCAAGTTCAATTCTACTGTAGGTGTTTACACACGTCTGATGGGGTCTCCCTTAAATTGAAAAGAGCGGTCGAAATTGCTAGAAGCCTCGGCTACTATTGTGAAGACATATCTCCAAGAGAATTTTACGGTTACATGACTGGTAAAACAGTTAGCGGCGACAAGATGCCGTTAGAAGAAGTTTTAACTAACGAGTTTTTAATGTTGCATGAAGTTATTGAGATAAGCGAATTGAAGAAGAAAGGCATAACAATTGGCGAGATGACGATCGTTAACTACCATCCAAAAACCATCTACGAAGCACATATCACAGCGACGGAATACGAGATTAAACATGCGTTGAACAAAGGAGACCTAGCATATGTCAAACTGAGGTTATTGCATATAAGAGAATGGTTGGAGGATGAAAACCTACCTAAGGAGTTAGATCCAAAGCTCAAGTCGATGGTGGAGAAATTTTCAAACCTCTTTAAAATTAAGACTTAGAATGCCGCATCATTCCTACTCTAATCTCAAACTGGTTCTGTTAACTCTTAGTTTGATGCGACTTAACCCCCACTTCTGCTTGAACTAAATATATTCAGTTTTAGAGGATATATGGAGGCGATAAATGGCTGAGAAGAAAATAGAAGGGGGTTTGCGAGTAGGAGAATAGTTGCCGTGCTTAGAGCTACTATTGTAATTCTTCCAGCTGATTTACTGGAGGCAATAATATATGTCACTAATGAGAGTAAAAGATGATATAACGTTGCGTTTAAAGAAAGATGCAGAGCAAACTGAAGAGCTGGATAAGAGTGAGGAAAGCGGTGGAAAAGAAGTTGAGGAAATAATGGAGCGATAAGAGATAAGTGGTGAGTGCAAAACAATACCTAAGCGAATAATAACCGTGGGAAGGAAGTCACAGGAGTAGGAGTTCCGCCTCTTTGAGTGTTCCCTTTACAGGGTCCGCCTCTAGGCCGAAGGATTCTAGGGCTGTTACGCCCAATAAGATTTGATCTTCGCTCTCCCCCATAACTACTGTTACCGTTCTCCTTTTCCCTAGAATCTCCACTCCAACCTCGCTTATATCTCTTTCAACATATCCGCCGAAAGCCCTAAACTTCCTCCTCTCAATAGGCTCGATATCTAATTCTTCAAGCCTCCTCCTTGGTATAACGCTGTATACGGCTCCTGTATCAACTATCCCCTCTAATTCAATGATCCTTGTGGGGGAGTGCGGGTTGAAAACGCCGAATTTAACTTTGATGAATCCCAAAGGGGCTCAGCTCTCATTACTATTGCTGTAGTCAAGTTGATTTAAGTTTTCTGCTAAGGCCGTTATGGTCTTTACAAAGGTTCGCAAGAGGAGACAAAAAGCCATTTTTGTTTCCGATAGCATTCCTCTCCATCACTAACTTACATTGCCCTAGCACTATGAATAGTATATGCAAGTATTTTGAGTAGAGTTTTCTGCTCATCTTATTTTTCACCATCTACTTTTTCAACTCCAGGTCCTTCATTCAAGATTTTCCTTAATAGCGGCTTCGTTCCTTCCATACCAGTAGTGCGACTACCCGTCTACGCCTTAACCCCACGCCGGCATTCACGCGGTAATGTTCAATAGCGGAATGGAAAGCACCGATGTGACGTTAACTGTATATCTTCACGATGATTACGGAGACATTTTAAACAACAAGGGTTTCCAGTAGCCTCCATAGATGGAAGACCTAGTAAATACGTAAACTTCACAGTCTACTATTCTGAAGACTACATCGTAATTTTAACATGGAAAAATAGGGTATAATCTCCCCCTTAGATTCTCACAATCCCTTAAACAAATTTAAATCCATCGTAAAACCTTGACTGTACTACTATGGCTCACCTATGTAGGTGAAAGAGAAACGAAAATGGGTTTAATATATCAACCATCATTGTTTCTATTGGTGATTGGTTTCGTTATAGTAGATGCAAGATTTACGTTCTTAAGCTCTTTAAAAAAAAAATTGCTACATCTTCTCAAAAAGAAGTATTCGAAAATTGATGAAACATTTTAACGGTACAGTTAAACTTATATAAGGGGTTCTTCTCACAATCGCATGGCGAATGGACTATGCATAAGTTTTCACTGATACCTGGCTTAATAATATTAATCGTTGGAGCCATAACGTTAAGTTATGGATTTGAACAGACAAGAGAACTAAACTCTCTTATTAGAGCAGATAAATGGAGTGTTGTCCACTACAATTTAAGAGACGAGTATGGAACTTTCGGAGAACCCGTGGCATCCTCAACTTTTCCAGCTAAGTTTAAACATCAACTTTCTCCCGCCGTATGGGGAGGCTTTAAAGCAATTCTAACCATGGAGCTTCTCCGAGAAGCTACAGTAATTTTCAAAATAGACAGCAATGGCGGTATAATTTTCTCCGTGGATGGTGATAGGATAATTGATATGTGGTATATATCGCGTATCTTCGACCGTAAGGAGCGGGTCCGACTAGCATCAGGTGTCCATAATTTGGAATTGTACTGGTATGGATATGGTGGTGAAATATCATTCGACATGTACGTCGAGGGTCAGGATATCGTTACTAGTTTACAGTGGGCTGGATTGGGAATACTTTTTATAGGCCTCGCCGTATTAACGGTTAGCTTTGTACTAATACGAAAACACCAGTAGAAAAGTGGAGACAACTAAAACCTTCAAGGGCTGTACACTTAACTCAGGCAACATGTCTTCCTATGAAGGCAGACCCATGAAATGTTATAAGGTAATCTGGCAATAGATAGAGACATTGCAACAGTCTTAAACCTTCAAATGCGATGGGTATTAAAGAACTTGTAACTTAAAATCCCGGCTACTGGTAAGTTAGAATACTTGTGAGTTGGAAGACCTTAATGCTGGTTCTACGCGAATTATGCATGGAACATAGTGAATCATTTTCGAGTGGCTAGTTTAAGGCTTCGAGCTTTAAACTTGGCTAAAGCCATTAAGATTACGCCAGCGCATGCCACTCCTAAACCCGTAGGCGGGTCGGATTTTCTGGTGAATACCATAACGTTTTGATCCATGCTAAAACCTAAGGATGACCATTGAGTCCCCTCCCTATACCACCAAAGTTTGAGTTCATGTATTCCCGTCTTAAGTTCTACCGTGGCAAATTCCGTTTCACTGGCCTGTCCAGTCCTCTCCCACATATCCACCGTCAAGTTACCATCTATGTAAAACTTAATGCATGTCCCATCCCCACCTGAAACGCTGAAACGTACGTATCCGTCTATAGGAACTTCTATGTATGCTTTGGCTATAAACCCCACTTGTTCAACCAGTCCCCCAAAAACCTCACTGTATGCAGGATACGTCCTGGCGAAAAATGGTTCAAAGGTGGAGTTTCCTATGAAAACACCTGCAAACAATTCTTCAGTGGGTTTTACTGGTGCATAGTACCATGAGACAGTCCAATCAGATATTTGGACTACATGTTCAGTAGGCATAATCTCCTCTTTAAAAGGAACAGCCGCTATGATGATTCCAATAATTAGAACGACAATACCGACACCGGAAAGAAGCTTGAAAATGGTCAAAAACCTCCACCTCTAATGGCTGGGAACTCTCTTAAAAATATAAGTATTGTGATTGGATGAACACTCCAATCTATACGCAGCTAGTGGATCTTAAAACCAACGAGTATATTTCAAAGGTTGCTAAAATGTTGAGGAAGCATGCAAGCCTCACGGAGACTAGCTTTGAATACGCCTGCACAACGCCGGAGAACCTCATGATATTTATGAGGCAAAAATAGTGGGCGGAGTGAACGGAGGTTCGATGAAAAGTGGACCGGGAGGGATTTGAACCCTCGGCCTCCCCCATGCCAAGGGGGCGATCATACCAGGCTGATCTACCGGCCCATCTGTAAGTTTTTACTCAAACTGGTTTCTCTTAAACTTTTCAGCTGGCTTGATGGCTAGGCTTCGCTTAACTTTAACGTTAAAGCTTAACTGCTCAATCTACAGTAGTAAGGGCTGTGGAATTATGAAGATTGGTTTAAGAGTTAGTTTCTCAAAGCCTGAGAAGAGTGGAGAACATCCCTTTGAGCCGGCTTTAAAGTTTGCATCTAGGCTTGGACTGGACGGTGTTGAGCTTTGCCTAGACCCCAGGTCTCCATGGGGTGATGATTTCGGAGCTTGGTCTGAGGATTTAACCATTGAAGATAGACGTAGGATTGTTGAGCTTTGTAGGAATTACGGTGTTGAATTGGCTAGTCTGTCTTCTGACTGGGCTTGGGGCTACTCTAGATACTGTCCTAAGCTTAAACACTGGAGCAGAGGCTTAGAGATTTTAAAAGAAGACATGAAGCTAACGGCTGACCTAGGTGGGAGGGTTCTGCTTATACACTTCGGGGTGAGTAGGGCTGAGAACTGGGATGAGGCTAAAAACGTGCTATTATCTCTAGTAGATGCTGCTGAAGCCTACGGTGTAAAGCTTGGTCTTGAAGGGGGGATTTGGGCCCGTTTAGGTTTAGGTGGGCTTTTAGAGCTCTGTAGAATGGTTGATGAGATAGCCAGCGATCACTTAGGCGTTTATGAGCACTGTTACTGGCCTAGGGGAACGATGAAGCCTCACGAGGAGATAGAGCTTGTCGGGCGTCGTATAGTGGCTTTACACTCGGGCAGGATAGACCTGAAGAACGTAGACTATGAGGCTATGTTTAAGGCGTTGAAGAAGTACTACGACTGGTATTGGATGTTTGAGATAGATGAATGGAGCGAGGTGGAGGAGAGCCTAAACCTTCTAAGAGAACTTATGAAAAGATACTAGTAGAGGAGGTTCTCCTATGCCTGTTAGAATGGGCGTAGTCGGCTGCGGAAGCGTATCTCAGAGGGGTATACTTCCACACATATCGGCGGAAGACGTGAAGGATAAGGTTAAGCTTGTAGCGGTCTGCGACGTAGTTGAAGAGAGGGCTAAAGCCTGTAGAGAACGCTTCAAAGCAGATGAATGGTATAGCAGCTACGAGGATATGGTTTCCAAAGCTGGCTTAGACGCCGTTACCATAGCCACCCCGATACAGCTACACTACGAACAGGCTTTAAAAGCCGTTAAAGCTGGAATACACGTCCACTTGAATAAGCCTATGGCTTTAACGGTTGAAGAAGCCGATGGCCTTCTAAGTGAAAGAGATAGAGCCAAGGTTAAGCTAGTAGCTTCACCCGGAATAGCCTTCAGAAGAGACGTTCAGAGGGTTCGAAGCATGTTGAAAGACGGTATTGTAGGTAAGGTCTACTGGGCTAGGACCGGGGCGACGGCTGAGGGGCACGAGTATGAGGACTTCCGTAGACCGGGAGACGTAGTCGTAGAAGCCGACCCCTCATGGTACTATCGGAGAGGCGGAGGACCCGTTTACGACATGGGCGTGTACGCTTTACATCTAGTAACTGGCGTATTGGGTCCGGCTAAGAGGGTTACAGCTATGTCTGGTATAGGGCTTAAACGTAGGATGATCTTAGGTAGAGATGTTGAAGTCGAAGTAGACGATAATACTGTCATGTTGCTAGACTTCGGAGATTCAACTTTCACCCTTCTACACTCAGCCTTCTGCGTGGGCGATGGAGAACCGTTCTCAGGACTACACGTAGCCGGTAGTGAAGGTGCGTTAAAGTTGGAGTATGGCCGTATAGAAGTTTGGAGCCGTAAAATAGACGGCTGGCATCACGTTGAAGAAGTCTCCAATAGGCTTCCATACGTTTCAGGAATTCATACAAAGCTACCAGAAGCCCACATATACTCAGACATAATGCATCTGGTAGATTGCATCCTCAACGATAAGGAGCCGGTGGTATCAGGCGAACACGCCAGACACGTAATAGAGATAATCGAGAAGGCGTATTTATCCGCGAAGACGGAGAAGACCCAGCACCTTAAAACAGACTTCCAATTAAAGCCATTAAAAGAATGGTGAAAAAGTTGCACATCTTTACGTTTTTATAGCCTATGCGATGCCGTTCAAGGCTCCATCGACTAGTCTTTCGCGCCCTTTATTCTCCTTCTCTTTTTCTCTAGTAAGGGAAAATGAAGAAGTTGGTAATGGCAAGGTAAATTACTTCCATAACCTAAGCTTCTCTGTTAATATCAAATAAGAATTCAAGCTTCTCTCCCTAAGAAGATATCTTTCTATCTTTCAAACTTAAGTTTGAAAGAAGCTCCTACGAATTTGTGGCGCCGCCGGGCGGACTTGAACCGCCGACCAACGGGTTAACAGCCCGCTGCTCTACCGTGCTGAGCTACGGCGGCATAGGTGCTCTGTCCAGTTATTGTTTGAAGCCGATTATTTTAAGCTTTACCTTCCGGGTCGTCAATACATGGAAGAAAATCGCTTTGTGTGGTTTACCAGCATTTGAATCCTTTAAACACGCGATTGCCCATGTTGAAAAGCACTGGTCTATCATCTTCGGAAACGTAGGCTGTTAGTATTTCACCTACGAAAATCGTGTGGTCTCCCGTTCTAATAGCGTTGACGACTCTACACTCCATATTCACTGTAGCCTCACCTATCAGTGGAGGCTTCACATATTTAGCCTTAACAGGCGTTAAACCTGTCGCTTTAAACTTATCTACGTTTCTTCCAGAGTGTGTTCCACAGAATAGGACGGCGTCTTCCATGCCTTCGCTTGGAAAAGCTAAGACGAACTCTCCGCTTTCACTTATGAGTTTGTGACTATACCTTGAGGTTCCAATGGATATGGCCACCATGGGTGGTCTTACAGAGGTCGGCATATTCCAACCGAGCGTTATAATATTGGGCCTGCCGTCTCTATCCGCTGAAACCACTAGAACAGTCCTCTCAGGATACTTCCTCATCCAAGCCTCTTCTACCGAAACCTCTCTCAGCAAGAATGCTCACCTCAAATTCTTTATGAGAGATGTTAAGCCTTAAACTTTAACGTCTCACGTTAAGTCGGTTAAGTTGCATGAGTACGGTTTTCGTGAAATTAAAGTGATCCAAACTGTTTCCTTATATCATAGTCTATAGCCCTATGGAATACACTTTGCAAGCCTCCATAGTTTTGCGAACATGGATGTTTAAACCGATAGACCGGTCTTCAAAAGCTGCAAATACATTTAAAATCTGTTACAATAGATTTGTTATTCGGTGTCGAGTTGTTAGATTTTACGAGGTTTAAACCTTTTGAGGTTTGGGATTGCCACGTCCACTTTCGATCTGGAGAGGATTTAAATCAGCTTAAACGTTTGACCGATAAATACCTCAAGGTTGTTGAATTTTCAAAGCTCAGTCGGATTTACACCTCAGCTGATGGGCTAGGCCTCTACCTTAAAGCCGTCAATCCCGAGGTCTTCTACGCCGGCGCTGAACCACCGGATCCTAAGGCTAAGCCGAACTGGTATAAGTTTGTAGAGGGGGCGTTGGAGGCGGGCTTCGACGGCGTTGGGGAAATGGGCTCTAAACCAGCTCCTAGAGCCCGGAGGACTCCGCTGGACAGCCCGCTTTTCGAAGGCTTCTGGTCTGCATGTGAAGAGTTTGATTTCCCAGTTCTATGTCACGTCGCAGATCCTGAGGAGTTTTGGTGCGAGGAAACATGTCCAGATTGGGCTAAGAAGAGGGGCTGGGGACCCTACGGAGCTGACTACCCAGCTAAAGAGGAGCTGTACAAGGAGATGGATAACGTTCTAGAGAAACACCCTAATCTTAAGATAGTGTTCGCCCACATGTACTTTCTAACAGCAGATATCGAACGTACTGAAGATTTCCTCAAAAGATATGGGAATACAAACTTAGACCTCTCCCTAGGTGTAGAGCTTATGTACAATATTTCTCGTAGAAGAGACGACTGGAGAGAGCTCTTCATAAAACACAGCGACCGTATACTGTTTGGAACAGACATAATGGATTGGCAGACCGTTGAAGAGGCCGCTACGAGGGTTTGGATGATAAGGCTCTTCTTGGAATCAGACGAGGAATTCTACACGCCGGACTCTGCTGACGAACTCTTAACCAGGTATAAGGAGCCATTCATAGGCCTTAAACTTCCAGACAAAGCTCTGAAAAACATATACTCTGAAAACTTTAAGAGGATATTTGGCGGGGTTCCCAAGCGTTTAAACGCCGAGAAGGCTGAAAGCTTCCTAAGCGATACGGGGGAAAGCTTTGCTCTAAAAGCCTTCAGAGATGCGTTGAAACGTAAACCCTAAATACTTCCAAATATTCCTATTCTACGGGGGTGGATGGCAGCTCTGGCCCTGGCGACTTGATGAGCGGGATCTTGAGTGTGCTAACACCCCTTTTAACTCCGCACTCCAGTTAAGAATACGGCTAACCCTATAAGGGCAATGTAGAAGAAGGCTAAGGTATTCGTGTACGCTGGATAGTACTGGGCTATAGCCCAGAAAACCCCCAACACGACAACCATAGAGCCCCATATGAGCATGTAGAAGCCCCAATCTTCGCTTACCTTATAGGACGCCGCCACAATTCCTCCAACCGTTATAAGAATTATCGGAATAAGCGTATTCAAAAGTTCAGGTGATAGCGTTGCAAGCGCCGCTACAACCCCCATCACAGTCACTCCTAAACCTACCGCAGCAACTACTCTATTCAAGAGTACCCCGAAAAAGTGGGGAAACAAATCTGATAAAATTTTTAAACACTTAAAGCTTTAAAATCCCGCTTAAATCTTTATTTTTTGCCTCCGCCTTCTGAAAAACTACAGATCTGTTGAAAAGGCTACGTGTTTAAAGCCGACCTTCACCAAGACATAGACAACCGTATTTTCACGTACAGATAATCCATCAACCCCAAGGTATCCCGGCAAATCAAGCTTAAAGATTACTACAGTTGAAACCCCAGGGAAAAATATTTCAACTGTAGTAATCAGAGCTCGCATTGTTAAACTTCAATCCATGAAAAAGAAGACCAGTTTACACTCAACCCCTCATTAAAAATAATAGAGGATTGCATTTTATAAGTTTTAATCAACTATTCAACAGCCGCGGAACTAAACAATCTCCTAGTATTGGCTGAGACCCCCCTCCATCCAACTACTTCAAACCTCCCAGTTAGCCTTATATCTTCAGAAGACCTACCCACCATAACTTTAAAGAAGCCCGGCTCTACTACGAGCCTCATCTGATCGTCGTAGAAAGCCAACTGATCCGTTGAAATTATGAAGTTAACTCTCTTCACTTCACCGGGTTCGAGTGAAATCTTCTTAAAACCTTTAAGCTCTTTTGCAGGCCTTGCTACGCTGGCATACTCATCCCTCACATAGACCTGTACAACTTCATCGCCTTTTAAACAGCCGACGTTCTTAACGTTACAGCTTACAGAGACTTCACCACCCGGCTCAACTCTCTCAGGACTTACCTTAAGCGAGCTGTACTCGAACTCCGTGTAGCTCAACCCATGCCCAAACGGAAATAACGGCTTAACCTCGGTAAAAACATAGTTCCTAATAGAGGATGGCTTCATAGCGGAATACAGAGGGATCTGCCCTGAGCTTCTCGGAAACGTCACGGGTAGCCTCCCACTTGGATTATAGTCGCCGAACAATACGTCTGCAACAGCTTTCCCACCCTCTTCTCCTGGAAGCCATGCCTCAACTACCGCTGCACACTTATCGACAATTCTACTTAAGGTTAGAGGCCTACCGTTTACAAGGATCAGAACGACGGGTTTACCAAGTTCAAGTAAAGCCTCTAAAAGCTCTCCCTGAACACCCGGTAGACTTATATCATCTCTATCACGTCCTTCACCTGAAACGTCGAACTTCGAAAGCCCAGACCTCTCACCCATAACTGCTATGATGACTCTGGATCTTCCAGCAGCCTCTAAAGCCTCCTTAAACCCGGCTTTAGAGCAGTCTGAAATACCGCATCCCTGAGCATAGTAAACTTCAGTTTCAGCTGAAACCTTAGCCTTAACGCCTTCCAGTATACTGACGACTTCAACCGCCGGTTTTTCAAGGGATAAGTGAGCCGTATAACTGTAGTCTCCGAGGAGGCTTCTAGCTTCAGCTGCGTTGGGCCCAACGACGGCTATGGATTCTATAGATTTACTCAATGGTAGAACCCCGTCGTTCTTAAGGAGCACTATAGATTCCCTCGCCGCCCGCAGAGCCAAATCCCTATCCTGAACTGTGTCGAAGACTCTAGACGCCTCCTCAACATCTACATATGGGTTTTCAAACAGCCCGAGTAGGAATTTAATCCTTAAAACCCTTGAAACAGCCGCATCAACAACAGCCTCAGATATCAATCCGTTTCTCAAAGCCTCCAGCAGAGGCCCCAGGTAACATTGAGCCATCGGCAGTTCAACGTCTACACCAGCCTCTAAAGCTTTAACAGCAGCCTGCCTCAAATCGGAGGCTATCATGTGAAAGTTATGAAGCATATGTATGGCTCCATAATCAGAGACGACGATTCCCTGAAAACCCCACTCACCCCTAAGAACATCCGTTAGAAGAGTTTTAGATGCCGTACACGGCACACCGTCAATGTCGTGATAGGCACTCATTATAGACAGCGCTCCAGCCACCCTAACCGCTGCTTCAAACGGCATTAGGAAAACCTCTCTAAGCTCTCTAATACCGACGCGTACTGGTGCACAGTTTCTCCCACCCTCTGGAAAACCGTGAGCCGCGAAGTGCTTCGGTGTAGCTAAAACTCTAGGCTCCCACTCCTCCCCCTGTAATCCTCTAACGTATGAGACACCCATAGACGCTACGAGATACGGATCCTCCCCATATGTTTCCTCAACCCTACCCCACCTCGGGTCTCTTGCAACATCTAAAACCGGTGCAAGACCCTGATGCGCACCTACAGCCCTCATCTGACGTCTTATAGTTGAAGCAACGTTCCTAACTAGGTCTGGGTTCCAAGTACTAGCTAAACCTATGGCTTGTGGAAACGTAGTGGCTCCCCAAGCCATAAGACCGCTTAGACACTCCTCATGAATTATAGCTGGTATGCGAAGCCTACTCTCTTCAATCAGAAAACGCTGTATAGCGTTTGCCGCCTCAGCAACCTCTCTAGGCTTCAATCTAAGCACGTGGTCTCCAGCTAAACGGGTTATCTGTCCAATACCATCTGCAAGCATGTTACGGGCCTTCTCAACGGAGAAGCATCTACCCTCAAACAGAGCATTAGCCGGTATCGAACACAGCTGAGCAACCTTCTCTTTTAAAGTCATCCTTTTAAGGAGGTCTTCAACGCGCTTCTCTACTGGAAGAGATGGATTTAAATACGGAACTTCACTCATGAAAAAACCCGATGAAATATCTGTCTATTTTAAACTTAACTTTAACTGTAAAGGTCTCCATCAATATACATTACGTGGCGGGCCTCACAATATTTCATTCATTTAAAACTGGCTGTACCATCTGGGAATTGTAAGTAAAGCTTATATTGTTATCCATGTAAGGTGGAGACCGTGAGTGTCCTTTGAAGCTGGGCCTTGTAACTTACAATCTAGCTAGAGGTTGGAGCATTGAGAAGATAATTGAAATGTGTAGCAAGACTGGCTTTGAAGCTGTTGAGCTTAGAACTACGCACGCACATGGAGTTGAACCGAGTATAAACCTTGAAGAGAGACGTAGGGTTAGAGAGACCTTCGAGAAGTCTCCAGTCAGACTTCTAAGCCTGGGAACAACCTGCGAATACCATTCGCCCGATAAAGCTGAAGTCGATAGAAACATAGAGACCACTAAGGCATTCATCAGGCTAGCATACGACGTCGGAGCTTTAGGCGTAAAGGTTAGACCGAATAGGCTTATGGAGGATTACGGTATTCCAAGAGAGAAGACGATTAAACAGATAGCTGAAGCTCTCAGACAATGTGGAGGTTACGCTGAGCAGTACGGCATTGAAGTATGGCTTGAAGTACATGGATATGGGACAAGCGACCCATGTTGCATACGTGATATTATGGAGCTTTCAAACCATCCCTACTTAGGCGTCTGCTGGAATTCTAATGAAACGGACTTAATAAACGGCTCTATTAGGGAAAGCTTCAAAATGCTTAAAAATTGGATAAGATCCGTCCACATACATGAACTATACGATAAAAGCTATCCGTATAGGGAGCTGTTCCAACTCCTGAAAGATGCAAATTACAACAGGTACTGTCTAGCCGAGATAGATGAAAGTTCAGACCCCGAGAGGATAATGAAGTACTATAAAGCCCTGTGGGAGGAGCTTATAAAGTAATTAAAAGCATATTCGGGAAATCGTTAAAACTCAACGTATCCTTTTAAATCCACATCTACAAGTCGTGGAAGAGCATATAAGCAGGATGCTCTTCTAAATAAGAGGGGTGGCTTAACTTGTGTGATGTAATAAGAGTAACCGTTTGGAATGAATATCTCCATGAAAAGATGGATCCAAGAGTAGCTGAAATCTATCCGAAAGGCATACATAATGCTATTGCAGACTACCTTAAAAAACAGCTAAACCTAGAGGTTAGAACGGCAACTTTAGAGGAGCCGGAGCATGGATTAACCGACGATGTAATTAACAACACAGACGTCCTCATATGGTGGGGTCACATGGCTCATGATAAAGTCAGCGATAAGGCAGTCGATAAGTTGTACAGGCGTATAGTGCTAGAGGGCATGGGGCTTATAGTCCTACACTCCGCGCACTTCTCGAAAATCTTCAGAAGGCTTATGGGCACTTCTTGCAACCTAAAATGGAGAGAGGCTGGTGAAAAAGAGAGAATATGGGTTGTAATGCCCAACCATCCGGTAGCTGAAGGACTCGGCGAGTACTTTGAACTTGAACATACTGAAATGTACGGCGAATTCTTCGACATACCTCCCCCAGATGAACTCGTCTTCATAAGCTGGTTTGAAGGGGGTGAGGTATTTAGAAGTGGATGTTGCTTCTACAGAGGTCTTGGGAAAATCTTCTACTTTAGACCGGGCCACGAGACCTTACCGATCTACCATGATCCCAACGTGCTTAAAGTAATATACAACGCTGTACGTTGGACTGCGCCGGCAAAAGGGCCAAAACCGACGTTTGGAAATGTAAAGCCTCTAGAGAAGCTTAAATAAAATGGGGTTAAACGGTGGAATGCTCATATGATTTTCCTAATAAACTCCACGTCTTTCTTTAAGACTTCTAGCCTCTCATCGCCTTTAAACATGCCTAAAGATTCGTCCTCTATCGTTAGATCATAGTTGTACCCTGTTTTTCTCAAAGTTTCTACAATACTTTTAAGGTCTATATCTCCTTGGTAGAGTGGAGCCATTTTAACGTCACCGGGTTTCCTAAACGTTTCACGTTTATTCGCTTCAACCACGGCGTTTTTAACATGTGTATGCTTCACTTTAGAGGCGAATTCTTTCACAATATCGTATACTTCACTTAACGGATAGCCAAACCAGTAAAAGTTCCCAGTGTCCAAAGTCAAACCCAGATGCTCGTCATCAACCGTGTGGAAAAGCATCCTCAGAAACTCACGCTTATTCGCAACAACTCCGTGGTTTTCAACGGCTAGACCGACTCCAAGGTCGCGGCAAGTCTTCATACACCTCCCAACAGCATCTGCAACTCTTTTAACGTGCTTATCTAGGTCGTAGCCCGCTATTGGACGCATTACTGCGTTTATCCTGACGACGTCTACTTCAAGCTCTGAAGCGACCTTTATAGCTGAAACTACGTAATCAACTTCCCTGTTCAAATCTTCTGAGGAGAAGTCGTTTTCCACAAGAATTGCGCATACGCTTAATCCCGCATTTCTAAGTCGTCTCTTCAAATCTTCTATAGCCTCTTTAGATGATACGTCAAAACCGAGCTCAGTAGTATAGCCCATATCTAAGTAGGATTCAACCTTCAGCTCCCTACTTACGAAAAGCTCGAAGCTCGGTATGCCTAAAGCCCTCAAGCCCTCAAATACCGTGTCATAGCCTACCCACTTAACAGTAAAGTCTCTTATGGCTAGGAACATACCCGCTCAGTAACCTTTAACCCGATATTTATTAAAAAGCATTACGCCACTAGTAGATTACTTAATTTTTAGTGACGTTTAAAACCCCCGTCTTCTAATTATGGAGTCGAGTGATATGATAACTGTACAGGGAGATATGCTTGAAGGTGGTGGTCAGATACTTAGAATGTCTACGGCTTTGTCAGCTTTACTAGGTGAACCTATTAGAATAGTAAACGTTAGGGGTAAACGTAGACCACCCGGTTTAGCAAGACAACATATGACAGCTTTGAAGGTTCTATCTGCCTTATGCAACGGTTACGTCGAAGGTTTACAATTAGGCTCGACAGAGGTCGTTTTCAACCCTGGAAAGCTTAAAGCCGGGTCTTATAAGTTCGATGTCGGCACAGCTGGAAGCGTAACTTTAATACTTCAAGCCGCCATGCCTGTCATGGTCTTCACACCGGGCTACACAAAGCTTACACTCATAGGTGGTACGAACAATCCCATGGCTCCTCCAGTAGACTATATCGAGAATGTTCTGTTACCGAATCTTAGACTCATAGGGGTTAAAGCCAACTTAAAGCTGAATAGGAGAGGCTTCTACCCTAAAGGTGGTGGAGAATTGGAATTTTCAACCGAGCCTATTGGAAAGCTTAAACCCATAGTCCTCGATAAGCTGGGTGAGATATCTGAAGTTAGAGGATTAGTATACAGTTGCAGGCTTCCAGACCACATAGCCAATAGGATGGCTTTAAGCGCCTCAGAAAAGCTCACTGTAATCGGTTTAAAGCCAATTTTTGAGAAAGAAGTCCTCCAGCCTCCAAACCCCAAGTGTAGCTTAGATCCAGGTTGCGGATTAGTCTTAACGGTTAAGCACACCTACGGATATCTAGGCGTAGATAGATTGGGTGTCATAGGTAGGCGGGCTGAGCTTATAGGCTTGGAAGCAGCTGAAGAGCTTGCCAACCTCATCAGAGGCGGCTATCCTGTAGATAAACATCTCTGCGACCAGCTCATCGTATGGGCTAGTCTAGCGGATGGAGTAAGCAGATTTAAAACTGTGGAACTTACAATGCATACCCTCACCTGTATAGAGCTTAGTAGAATTATTCTGAAGGCTGACTTCAAAATCGACGGAGGCTTAGGCAAACCGAGCGAAATAGAATGTAAAGGGGTAGGTTTTATAACCTAAAACAGTTTGAAAGCATCTTATGATTTAAAACCACTGGCCATGTGGCGCCACTTTGTAATGATACGCTCCTTCTTAAGGCTCTTCTTTATAATCTTATAATGCTCTTTGCAAACGTAGACTCTATCCTGACTTATTAAGTCAAGGCCTGAGCCTGCGGCCGCCGTTTTCTGTAGGGATCTTACGGCAGGTCTATCGCATCCCTTGACATCGCATTGCTTACCTTTAGCTACTTTACCCACAAACATATTACGTATGAGGCTATTCGATTTAAATATTCTCACCTGATAAATGAAACCAAAGTTAAAATGAGATCTCCTATCGGGAGGAAGGCTAAACCCAACATTATGAATGTTATAAACGGTATCGTGGGTGAAACGAGGATTCCGTCTTTATAGAGTCCTTTACTAGCATAAGGCTCCAATTTCTGAAGTAACTCTCCTTTATCTGTTTCAGCCTTCATAAAGTATATTGGGCGTCTGAAAACTCTTCCGTTTTCTTCATGAGGCTGTTCAGCAGGGTAATATCCAGCCTTTCTTCTAAGCTCTTCGAAAGACGTACGTCTAACCGTTAAAAATAGTACCATCCTCTGAAATACTCCTCTAATATGCAAACCCCGTAGGGGGTCCCTCCCTCTAACCAACTCTTTAACGTTTAAAATGGCTATAGTCAATGGGTAGCATAGAGACAGTGTGACAGCGTTATTAAATACCGTAATCACTGGTATGTTTAGGGAGACTCCAAGCTGTCTAATCAATGTTGGATTCTCAGGCAATGTGAAGCTGAGGAAAATCAAAGCCTTTGAATCAGCCCCTCCGAAAAAACCAACGTAGAATAGTGAGAAACCCATCATACAGCCTACTGCCAAAGACGTCAAAAGTTTCAAAAGTTCAAGGTGGCCTGTTAAAACCTCTAAGATGTTTATAGCTAATCCTAGAATCAGTCCGACAATCCAAAACTCATCAGAGACTTCCCTAAACTTCACATCTAGAACTGTAGATGGTGTTAAGATGGCAAAGGACAATAGTAGCCTTAAGGTGGATAAGTCCATAGCCTCAAGCCTCAAATATGTCCTTACGATAAGTTAAATGCTTTTCTCAAGCCTAATGCTCCTCAGTCTATCCAAGTCTTCCGGTATTCTAAACACTCCCATCTCAGTTATTATAGCCGTTACAAGCTCTGAAGGCGTTACGTCGAAAGCCGGGTTTAATGCTTCGACGCCTTCAGGAGCTATCCTACGACCATGGATCTTAACCACCTCTTCTCCGCTTCTAAACTCTATAGGAGCATCGTCGCCGCGTTCAAGGCTGGGGTCTATAGTAGACATTGGAGCTACTACGTAAAACGGTATTGCATGGTGGTTTGCAAGAACCGCTAAGCTATAAGTCCCTATCTTATTTATGACGTCGCCGTTTAAAGCTATTCTATCAGCGCCAACTACGACTTTATCTATGAGTCTCCTACTCATCAAAAATCCGACAGCATTATCCGTTACGAGTTTAAATGGTATTCTATCCATGAGGAGCTCGAAAGCCGTTAACCTAGCGCCTTGAAGTACTGGCCTGGTTTCAGTCACGTAGACCTCTATATGTAAACCTCTAGCTACAGCCGACCTTATTACTGCTAGTGCAGTTCCATAGCCGGTAGTAGCTAGTGCCCCCGCATTCTGCTGGTTTAAGCCATTTACAGTGCGTGAGCACCATATCCCCGTTTTCAAGTAGTGTAGCTCCATGCTCTCCTATGCGTCTATTTACCTCATAGTCTTCCATCCATATCGTTTTAGCCTCTTCTAAAACCGCCTCCTTAGCCTCTTCAAGGTCTTTAGCTTCGGAAATCTTCGCTACAACTCTATCAAGAGCCCAGAATAGGTTTACAGCTGTAGGCCTAGTGGATTTAAGCTTCTCATATGCATCCATAACTTCTCTTTTAAAATCGCTTAGATTTTCTGCTTTAGATCTGTACGCAACTAATGCCAATCCAAGAGCCGCTGCAACACCTATGGCAGGCGCCCCTCTTATGGTGAGATTTTTAATGGCTTCAGAAAGTTGGTCTACGCTACGTATCTTAATGTATTTAAGCCTCTTAGGTAGTAGCCTTTGATCTACTGCGACTATGGCTCCATCTTCCCACAGTATCGTCCTAAGTGTGAAAAAACCTTCACAAGTCATCAATATTCAAGTTTCAATTTTACTATAAGAATTTAGCGTAAAAATAGCCGTCTAAATCCACATCTGCCTCACACTATTCCGTGGAAAACAGCCTCCAGATATTCTCCACTAACGGATCTATCATCAGGTCTTAGGTTGATTAAGCTTAGAGAATACCGTAGACATTAGTTTTTCTAAGTTTAGCTTTCTCTCAGCGGATATGGGTACGACAGGTATCGGGTTTACGTAGTCGGATATGATCTTCAAACGGTTGGGAACCTCCCCCTCATCCAAGAGATCTATCTTGTTTAAAGCTATAACGATCCTATTGCGGTCTATTTCAAGGTTTTTCAGCTCGTCCAAACATGTAGATAGTCTGAATAGCATTATAGGTTGGGGGTCTGAGCAGTCTACGACCAGAATTATAGCATCTGAAAACCTTATGTCGTTCAGAGTCAATTCGAAAGATTCAAGCATTTTAGGGTCTAAATCGTGTACAAACCCTATGGTGTCTACGAGGAAGACTTCTCCATACTTGTTGGAGAGGTAGTACTTACTTGAAAGGGTCGTAAAAGGCTTGGGGCTAACTGGCTTATTTAAACCGGTTAAAGCATTGAAGAGGGAGGTCTTACCGCTACTGTAGTAGCCCGCTATGCATACTATCGGTGAACCTATTCTACGCCTCTTAATTATCTGCTCTATTCTAGCCTTCTTCCTCTCCTCAAGTTCATCGTAGACTCTAGCCATCCTCCTCTTCAGCGTGTTTACAACTGAATGGTATATATACTCTCCACTAGACCTCTTCCAAGGATGTTCTCTTCCAACCCTATACTTGAAACTCGCCTTAAGCTTCTCATACGGATAGCTTTTAATGAGTCTGGCAAGCTCTATCTGAAGCTTACTGAGCTCATCTGAGCTCGCCTTATCAAATATCTCGAGGGTGACCTCATACCTGTCTAAAACGCCGACTCCGAGGTGGCTTTCCAAGTTATACTTCTGCTTACTAGTTAAAATATTATATACCGTGAAGACGCTAGCCCCCTTCTCTTTTACAAGATTTTTAATCTCTTCAACCTTCCCCCTACCGAACACGTAGTCTACGCTCTCCTTAGATCTAACTTGAACAACAACTCCGCAGACCTCATAACCAGCGGCTTCAACAAGAGACTTAAACTCTGTAAGCTTAAGCAAGTATAGGTTGTGATCGTGCGGGTTCGTCTTAACCATACCTATTAAAGCCTTCAGCGCAGACCCCATCAATTTAGACATATCTTAAACACATCCCCAGGCTTTTAAATTTTAAAAAAGCCGTAGGAAGCGTTTAAACCTACAACTCACTATTCAAATAGCAAACGTTTTATAAAAATCCTTTTCATCCCGTAGATTAGTTGTAGGGCCGTGGCCAGGGTACACTTTTAAGTCACCTTCAAAACTTAAAATCCTATTAAGACTTCTCATCAGTGTAGTGTAGGATCCGCCAGGCAGGTCTGTCCTACCGTAGCCCATTTTAAACATCAAGTCGCCCGTGAAAATTAGGCCATAGCCGAGTAGGGAAATGCTTCCAGGTGAATGGCCAGGTGTATGTAAAACCCTAAACCTTAAACCTCCAACCTCAATCGTTGAACCTTCATCAACATAAACATCCGGTTTGATAGGCATACCCATAAGGCTTGCAGTTTCCAGATCCAACTCATGCATAACGACTTTACACCCTAAAGCCTCTTTAACGTCTAAATAAGCTGAGTAGTGGTCTGGGTGTCCATGAGTTACTAAAATCAGCCTTACAGTTAATCTACGCCTCAGTACGTGGCTAATTATCGCGTCTGGAGAGCCGCCTGGGTCTATTATAAAACCTTCATCGCCACCCTTAACCACGTAACAGTTCGTCTTCAATACTCCAACGGTTAAACGTTCAACCTTCAAACCGTAAAATCTAATAGATTTTCAAGGATATAAGCAATAGCGCATACATATGCTTTGATTAACAGCTAGCCGGGAAGTAACACTATTATCCTACTCCTACAAATTAATAGTCGCTATGCGAACTCAAGAATCGGCTTTAATGGTTTCAGTAGCAAGTTTATATGCTGTTTTAACCTTAGCTTTAGCACCCATATCCTTCGGTCCAATCCAACTTAGAATATCCGACTGCTTAATAACGCTATCCGCCCTCTTGGGTCCACCGGTCGTAATTGGAGTTACACTAGGCTGTTTTATTGGAAACCTACTCTTCTACGTTTCAGGCGGAGCATTCGCCATGTCTCTGGGTTTGGTGTTTGATGTTACGCTCGGGCCATTAGCTAACTTAGTAGCTTCCCTAACGCTGTTCACGTTTAGGGGAAAGGCTAAAATGGCTTGCCTACTGGCGGCGTTGGAGATCGGTGTTATCGTCGGAAGCTACCTATGGTTGATATTTCCACCGCCTGAATTGACGCCTGGACTACCGGCGTGGTTGTACGTGATAGTCAGCGTAAGCTTAAGCAGTTTAATATCCATAGCTGTTTTAGGTTATGCTGTTCTAACATTATTTAAACGTGAGGCTTTGAGAAAGCTTTTGAAAAGCTGGGGTTTAAAGCTCTACCTTTAGTAGGAAGATTTATTGGGAAGAGTGACTGAAAAAATTCAGGTGTCCAGGTTTGAGCGATGCTGAAATCCCTCCGGCGGTTCAAGAGCAACTCGTTAGATTCCAGCAGATTCAGCAGACTCTTCAAGCAGTAGTAGCTCAGAGGCAGCAGGTTGAAATGGAGCTTATGGGAGTCGAAAAAGCCTTAGAAGAGCTTGAGAAAGCCGACGATAACATAGTGGTCTATAAATCTGTCGGAAGCCTACTTATTAAGGCAGACCGTCAAAAGCTTATAGATGAGCTTAAAGATCAAAAAGAACTTTTAAACGCCCGATTGACTATTTTGAATAAGCAAGAGACTAGGGCTAGGACTCAGCTCAAGGAAGCTAGGGAAAAGCTTCAGGAAAAACTTAAAGGAGTGCAGATACAAGAGTAGCCACCATCTTTAAGATGAGATTGATCGCAAACATTAACCTATATGTCTACGTATTAATAACTCCTAAGATGCTTTAACAGTCTAAGTCCTAGTATCATTTACCTTAAATAGAGTTTTATGAGATCTTATACTGTGAAGTGGGATAAGCTAATCGGCTACTCTCTAATTTCGATTGGGCTTGGGATGATTCTAATATCTATCTACCTGATGTACGCCGTTTTCACCAATTCTATGGAACCTCCAAAAATACTCACATTAAATGATGTTAAACTTTTGATATATCCAATAGCAGGGGGTCCCCCCATAGAGACTACGCTACTTCAAGGAAATCAGTTCAGTAAGCTTGTGAATATGTTGCTATGGGCAACTTTTATGCTCGTCATAATTTCGGCTGGTGGAAAGGTGAGCGATATAGGCATTAAATTGGTTAAAGAAGTAAAAAGTTGAAACGGACGCAAGAATTAAGCTGGAATGAACCTATTTCGTCAATTTAGATTAGACATTTTGGTAAGGAAATTAGCCTCAAACTTCAAATGACCTGCCTCTTGCTACCTTCCCACAGTCGGAATACCTCATCGGTCACATATACGTCGTCTACATACCTTATTGAAGAACCGCTTATAACCTCTACTAGATGGCCTTTTTGCTCTTTAACGATTCCAATTACAGTAGCTTTTATTCCAATCTCATGTAAAACATCGAAAGACCTGTTCAACTTCTCCGGCGGCACGGTCGCTATGAGCGCCCCGGAACTTATTAACTTTAATACATCTACTCCAAGGGCCTCAGTTACAAGTTTTGTTTCTCTAGCTACTGGCACCTTATCAGCCCAAAGCTCAATAGTCTTACGTGAAGCGTAGGCGAGTTCTGCAACGCCACCCAGTATACCTCCTTCTGTCGGGTCATGCATAGCTGTAACAAGCCTACTATTAGCTAAGGCAAGCGCCTCCTTTACAACACTGATATTCGCTAGAAACTTAGAACCTTCTTCAATGCTCCGTCTGTCAACCCCTCTAACTTCTAAAAGGTCGGCGAAGTCCGTGCAAATTATAGCAGTCCCCTCAATAGCTGCGGTTTTAGTCATAACTACGTAGTCGTCAGTCTTCGCTCCGGAAGTAGTTATAATCCTTCCCTTGTCAGCGATTCCAATAGCAGTCGTACCGGCTATCGGCCTGTCAAGTCCAGTCGTACTCTCAGTATGCCCGCCAACAACCATCATCCCCAGCTCTTTCGCAGCTTCATCGACTTGACTCATGATGTTGGTGAGAAGGCTTTCCGAAGAATTTTCCGGAAGGAACAATGACATTAAAAACCACCTAGGCTTTACACCTCTAACAGCTATGTCGTTGGCGACTATGTGGACTGCAAGCCAACCTAAGAATTCGTATGCACCTGTGATCGCATCACTATGCACTACAAGGGCTCTTCCATCTCCTAGGTCGATTACTGCAGCGTCTTCTCCGGTGGCAGGTCCGACTAAAACATCAGGGTCTATGAAGCCGATTTTAGTATACACGAGTTTCTCCATAATCTTAGGCGGGATCTTACCGACCATTTAATCACCAGCTATCACAACCCTCTGAAGATGTTAATCAGCTAATCGGGCATAAAACGTTATCCTAACTACTCTGCATATAGATGAACTCCCCTCGTAGTGCTTCAATCGGGAAAATTACTTGGAGCTGTCATCCGGTTTAGTTGAAAGCATTTTTAAACACGTATTGTTTAAAGATCGCTTGTGATTTCAATGAAAGTATTCATCATGACCGATCTTGAGGGAGCATCAGGGGTGGCCGGACACTGGTCAGACATAGACTTCGGAGGTAAAGACTATGAAACTGCTAGGAGGCTTCTAACTGGTGATGTTAACGCGGCTATTGAGGGGGCTTTCGAAGCTGGTGTTGATGAGGTTGTTGTTTTAGATGGCCATGGAGCTGCATTGACCATTCTAATAGAGGAGCTTGATCCAAGGGCTCAATTGATAAGAGGTCGAAGGGTTCTTGAACTCGAGGGTTTAGATGAGAGTTTCGATCTGATGTTTGCTGTAGGTGCCCACTCTATGGCTGGTACTTCGGAAGGGCTTCTTACACATACACTATCCACAGCCATAGAAAATATTTGGTTGAACGGTATTCCGGTCGGAGAAATAGGGCTGTGGGCTGCTTTAGCTGGAGATTACAACGTTCCACTAGGCCTAGTAACTGGCGATTCTGCGGCTGTTCGCGAGGCTGAAAACCTTCTGAAGAACGTATGTACTGTTGCTGTAAAGAGGGCTACGAGTAGATTTGCTGCTAAGTGTCTACATCCAAAAGTTTCTCAAAGGTTGATAAGGGAAGCGGCAACCACAGCCATTAAAAAAGCTGGAGAATTTACTCCATTTAAACCTGAAAAACCGATCGAGCTTAAAGTAGAATTCCATGATGGTGAAAGAGCTGAACAACTATCCCATAGAAGAGGGATAGTCAAATTAAACGGAAGAACTGTTTCAGCTAAGGGCATGAACATGCTTGAAGTCTATTCACTTCTACTGGGCTAATTTAAGCTAGGAGAGAATCAAACTCCCTTCCCATAAGTGTGATGGAACATTTAAAGATCGATCCAGAGGACATTAGATTATAGGCTAAAGTTTAGAAGGAAAAAATCTTAAGACCTAACGTCAAAGTAGTTATTAAAGTCTAGAAGACCTTAAAAATATATGATCTAAAACGTTAATTGCCGAACAACTTATGGACATATAGAACGGATAAACTCATTATATATAGACTGAAATAACCACATAAATATGTATAGAAAGTCTACAGTTAAACAGACTTAAAATTCAAACATAGTTACATTATCGATTCTACGACTACTGTTGAACGTGTTATAGCGAGTAATATCTCCAATGAAACTTAACTGGACTTGACTTTACAATTTAGTGGGCCGGGTCGGACTTGAACCGACGACCACCACCTCGTAAGGGTGGTATCCTACCAGACTAGACGACCGGCCCCAAACACTTAATAGTCTAATATATTAATTAAAAAGCATTACTCTATTAAACGCCTTAACTATTCAAAGCAAGCTTTAACTGGCTCCCCTATTAATGCTTACGTGTATTCTATAAACTTTTCAAAGTCTACGTTCATTTGCTTCGAAAATCCTCATATTTTTATCGGAGCATTTAAGATTCTATGGCTTAGATGAAGTTTCAGCGTTGAATTTCCATGATGTTTTACGGTTTTGCATTAAAAGTAAGGGAAATATTAAGAGCAACGGTTAAACTTATATACTTTCAGACGAAAATAAAATTACTGGTGTAATGTAAATGGCGAGGGAGGTTGTTGAGAAAATCAACTGGCCGCTTTGGATTGCCGTCATAGTCCTGTTAT
>CAZMSC010000015.1:0-41419 GCA_964568845.1 uncultured Candidatus Bathyarchaeia archaeon
CCATCCAAATTGATAAACTTTACACTCTAATATACACAGCCATCCTCTCTTCGTGGACTTGCATTTCTACTTCTACCCAAAGTGGTTTTTAAACATTGATTAGCTTGTTTTTCTCAAGTATTTTTTCTGCAAATGAAAACAATGCCTCTTTACATTTTTCAAGATAATTTTCCGTCTCTTTTTTCTTAGGTATTTCCCATAGATCTCTTTCTGACACCTTCCTATACCATTTATTTAATGCTTCTAATTCCTCTTCTAATTCTTCATATTCCTCCTCGGTAAGATTACCTGTGTCTATATTTCTCTCTATTTCCTCTAGAAATTCCCTACACTCTTCAATTATCTCTAGGTATTCTCTCTCCCTACTCTCTTTAAACTTCTGAAAAATGTTTTTCAAATCTTCTTCTCTTAACGGTTTTGATAGGAAGACTGTAAACTCTACATCTCTTAGCTCTTCCAAGGCTTTCAAAAGCTCCTCGTTCAACTTCCCACTATCAGGTATTATGCATAGTGAAAGCTTGGGGTATATTCCTCCCAATATTCTAAGCTTCCTCCATGCTTTAACCTTTAAACGTGAGGGTTTTTCAGAAACATCGTAGAGAAGTATAAAGAATCTAGTTGGTTTCTCTGTATTCGACATTTCTGTTAAATGCTCCATTAGGGCTCTATATATGCGTTTTTCCTTTTTAGAGGACTTAAAAATCTTTAAATGTAACAATCGTTACATTTAAAGTGGATTAAATTGCAACTATTGGAAAGCAAACACATCAGCGCCTTTACATCTGCGCTTACAGATTCACGGATTCTACCTAGAGAAGGGGGAATATACTCTTCACCTTTGAATACTCGGCCTAATGTGATTTATGTAGAGGTTATGAGAAATGGTAAGGTAAGCGTTGGATGTTGCGAGGGTATAATGAGAGAGCATGAACGTTTAGCTTTCAACGATCTATCTGAGAAACTCAGCTATCGCATCAGAGAAATCCCTAGAGAATCTATAGAATGGATACGGGTATCTTGTGTAAAATTTGTAAAAGAGAAGCAATTTCAAGGAATGCCACCGGGTGTGCTCTCTGCAGAAGGGGAGGCGTGGCTAATATATCATAGAGCAGATAACGTGATTTTTCCTTCCTATCGAAGCTTTTCACTAGACTTAGATAGAGGTCGACGTATCACCTTCATTAGTCCAAGAAATCTGGTGAGAGATACAATCACGATAAGACATCCAGTTTACACAGCTGAAACATACACTGGCGTTGTATCTATAATAGAAGTTTCAATTCAGGAAATTCTAAAACATGTTAAAAGCCATTTCGGTCTTGGATCAATAATCTCCCAATCGTCAGACGTGGTCAGTTGCATATATGTTCTTGGAGATAAAGACTTATCATCTATTTTAAAGACCTTGAGTTTAAGTATTGCTAATCAAAATGGGGTCTTCTAAAATGTTTAGAACACCGGATCCCCGCGATATCGTAAAATACGTGACGAGTAAACAGGGAATAGACGGTGGCTATCTAAGTTACCAGTACATGGGAATCTTTGAATCCAGCGTTGAAGATACCTACTACGCCCTCACTGCGCTTAAGCTCTTGGGAGTGAATCCTCCTAATGTATCTAAGACTTTAGATTTTCTTAGGAAAGCACAGCTGTCAGATGGAGGCTATAGTAGTCTCCGCGTGGCTTTTTTCGCCACTAGAGCTCTGACTGCTTTTCATGAAAAACCTAGAGACGTAAATGGATCTATATCGTATCTTAAAAATTCATTGGAATTGATGTTGAATAGAGGATATGGCTTATTTCAACAACTGGTTGGGTTTGAAAGAAAAGGTTACATAACTAGAGAAGCTGAAGAAAATGCATTGAAATCTATGGATTTATATAATCTGTACATTATAGAAATACCTACGCTGTTATGTAATATACATATGATAACATCGGCTCTTAATCTACTGGGCTATCAGTTGAGTGAATTGGAAAGGGAAAATATAATTAAGCTTGTTTTAAAGTTTAAAAACGAAGATGGCGGTTTTGGCTTAAATGCCTCATATATCGATGAGACTTTCCATGCGTTATCCATTTTAATAGACCTAAAAACTCCTCTTGACGATTTAAATTTAAAGGATACTATAGAATGGGTATATAATTGTGAAAATCGCTCAGGGGGTTTTAAAGTTAAACCGGACGTTCCATATTCATACTCTCTAGAGTATACGTACTATGGCCTTCAAGCTATGGATCTACTGAATGTCGAACCGCTTTTTCCAAACACACACGTCGGCTTCATCTACAGCTGTTATAACACTAATGGTGGCTTCAGAAGGTCGATAAACTTGGGGATTTCAACATTGGAGGATACGTTTTACGCGGTTTCTTCGCTCACTAAATTAAATGTTACGCTATGAAAACGATTAACCTTTGTTCGCTCGCTTACGACTTAAGGTTGTATATGAGGAGTTAAATATTAAATAATATATTCAATAATATAACATATTATGTCTTCCGTTTTAGAAACGAATGAAAATAGACTTATTAAAGTCTCAGTTACCGGTGCCATTTCGAGTCCAGTTATACACTATCCATATCAAATATCTGCCTTCGGCGAGCCGATGGTTCTACCGAGCGTAGGAGGGATCAGGTATAATTTACGTGCTGGAGACTATGCAACCGGGTGGATGGCTGATCACGTCGAGCCTGGCGTAAGTATTAAAAATGCGAACAGTGATGCCAATAGAGCTTTAAATACGCTATCCTGTATAGGGAATGAAGCCATAGTGTTTTCAGGTGATGCTAAAGGTTCTAAAGGTACGGTTGTTGGTAAGCATGGTGGGATTGAACACGTTATGGTGGATTTCCCAGTGGAGGTCTTAGACAAACTCAACATAGGTGATAATGTTTTGGTTAAAGCCTATGGTGTTGGTTTAAAAATACTGAATGCTCCAAACGTTAAAGTTATGAATCTTGACCCTAGAGTGTTGAATCTGCTGAACTTGAAGTTTGAATATGATTGCCTAGCCGTTCCAGTTACCCATTTAGTACCAGCGTCTATAATGGGCTCGGGCTTAGGAGATATACAGGTATATAGCGGTGATTACGATATTCAACTCTTCGATAAAGCCGTCGTTAACGAGTACCACCTAGACGACCTTAGATTAGGCGACCTTATAGCGATATTAAACGCTGATCACACCTATGGACGGATCTATCGTAGCGGAGCTATTTCCATAGGTGTCGTCGTCCACACAGACTGCGTGCTGGCAGGTCATGGACCTGGAGTAACCACGATAATGACTTCAAGTGAAGGTAAAATAAAACCGATAATAGATTCAAGTGCAAATATAGCAAGGATTTTAAAATTGAGAGATGACGTTTAAAGTGGGGGAAAGTTCACAATTTTTATTTTCATCAAATCCTTATTTCTGCTACTGCTTTTTCGATGGCATGAAACTCCACAGCGACCTGCTACCAGCCATGCTTATGAGGTCTATATCTAAAGCGTCTAGAACCTGTTCAAAGGTGCTTTCAAGGTATTCAATATACTTGTCTGTGTCTATTTCATTTGGACCCCTTATAAGTTGGACTGGTTTGACACCTGGATCCGTTACGACTTTAACGAAAGATATTATATCTCCTGCTCTTACGTCGAACCCTTTCTGTTTTAAGAGCAGTGCAGCTTTGACGTGTTGAGGGGTCGTTTTCACATATCCCTCAGGGGGTCTACTGAGCATGACTTTAAATGCGAGTTTATCTATAGGCACGTTTCCACGCTTTATCCTATTATAGCTTTCTTTATAAAGCTCTATTATGTTTTCTTTGGCTTTCTCGAAGTCTTCAAAACTGTTGACGGAGCCGAGGATCTTCATCATATCCATGAATGCGTCTTTAATGAAGTCTGGGATGTGACGTTTCTTGCCAGTTAATCCTTTAACGTCTACTGTACCGTCTTGGTAAACGCCAAGGTAGTTCTTTTTCCTAGAGCTCAGCACGACGTATCTGTAGATTCTGTCTATATCGAGCTCCATGCCGAGCTCTTTTTCAGCCCAATTCATAAGCTCTTCAATTTGGCTCTTCGTCGGAGACTTTAAGAATAGCGAATCAGTATCACCGTATACGACTTCAACTCCTAGAGATTCTGCTTTTTCAACCGTTTTCGTTATAACGTACCTTCCTATGGACGTTATAGCCTCTGCGACTGTTGGACAATAGAGTGCGAAGTTTTCAGCTCCAAATACACCATAAGATGCATTTAGAATAACTTTCAGACTGCTTTGAACGACATTATACCATTCTCTAACTTCAGATGGCAGGCTTTTATCTTTCGACCTGGGCTTATACCATTTAACTCTAACGTCTTTTAGAGACCCTATAAGTAGGCTTGTTAACCCTTTCTCCTTCGTGCAAATCCAGTGGGTTGTACCTGGGACGATTTTGGATTTGCACTCTTGATGGTTGCAATTCAACGTCTCATAGCTTATATTGTACTGTCTAACTATGGAAGGATACATGGATTGAAAGTCTAGAACTGCCACGTTAAAGTGAACACCAGGCTTAGGTGTTATAACTTCTCCACCTCTATACTTCTTACCCTCTATTATGGCTTTTGTCGTTATCTTGCCTTTTACTGCTAGGAGGTCTTCCCTCCTAGGTATTAGCCACCCCCGCATACGGTGCTCATAAAGCATCATATTCCTTATCCAGTTCGATATGCCTTGTCTGGTTAAATCTTCAACAGGGGTAGAGGTTATTCTTGCGAGAACCAGTATAAGCTTCATAACCAAATCATTGTTCATCGATGTTAATCCATAGACTATCTCAGAATCCCTAAGGCAATACTCGGCGAGCTCCATATATGTAAGCTCGCTAATAGGCGTTTCAATTTCCACCTTCCCCATTCCAAGTAAAGCTTCACCTATTTCGTCAAGCGTATTTTCACGATATTTCTGACCGAAAGCGTAAACCTGTATAGACCTGTTGAAGAAAAACTTGTAAAGGTCTATGTGTATTCCATTTTTTACCAGCGTAGAATCCCTGCCCCGTTCTATGGGTATTTTATCCGCTTCTATACCGAGTCTCTTCGCTCTATAGTAGAGATATGGTAGGTCAAAGTCGTCGCCATTAAACGTTAAGATGAAAGGATATGCTCTAAAATAGTCGAAAACCCTCAGTATAAGTTCCTTTTCATTATCGAGGTATTCGACCTCCGCATCAATATTCGCCACCCCTTCCTCCACACCTTCTCTCTTCAACAATATGACTTTCCGTAGACCATCCGACCCTATTAGGGAAACAGCAACGATCGGGTCTTTCGCCTCCTTAGGGTTCGGAATTCTAGTCGCTACTTCACCTGCAACCTCTATGTCTACCGCCAATCTAGCTATCTTCGGGACTCTAAGCTCCAATAGGCTGAGCCATCTAACAACATATTCCATATACTCCTCCGGCTCGTCTTTAAAAACGCTCTTAATCACCCTCAGCGTTTCATCTGGAAGCTCGTACTTAACTGGTATAAGTTTGCCTTCTTCAACCTTATACGGCATACCGATTTTTAACCTCCTGTCAAAAACGTAGTTTTCATGAAACTTTATATCGGCCTCCCAAGCCTTGGGGAGAACATCTCTTATGGAATTTCCAACCCTGCCGCCTATGGAAAGCGGATCTTTAGCCACAACTTTAGTCATCAGCCTTTTCCTGTAATTTAATGGGTCATATTTTTCAACAACCTCTAGCTGTTGGAATCCTGGATGGTTTATAATCCCCGGAACATCCTTCACTTTTTCAGGCGGCAGGTCGCTTAAACAATAGGGTTTGTAGTCTGTATTATCATACCATAGGTATATTTTCTGCTCAGCTTCATTGAATAGTTTTAAGCAAACGGCTCCCTTCTCTCCATCGTAGGTTGCTGATATAAGGTAGCTCGGAGGTATATCCTTTACCTCTTCATCTCCATTGGCTTTAGCTTTTGAAAGCTGCTCTCCTTCAAAATGAGTCTCATCTACCGTCCTCTTTTCCTCCTCCGTTTTCTTGGCTAGAAAATCCATGAGGGTGTAGGTTTTATAAGGCATCCTCTTCTCACTAGAAACTATAAGCAACCTCAGATATTTATGTTATCCTTTGCGAACCTGTCAACATGATGCGTCAACCACGTAGTTGAACCAATGTTTTTAAGCAAGTTTAAAACAATAAACATATGCCAGCTAATGCCCGTGATGGTTGAGAGAGCTCTTAGACTTGCATTTAAGATTTTCCAGCTTGAAGAGAAAAACGGTTTAGGTTTAAAATCCGCCGCTAGTAGAGCTAGAAGTATTATTTCTGAAGGAGATCGTCAGGTAATGGGTCTATCTCAACGTTTGGTATTTGAGACTATAAAGCATAAATCACTTATAGATTACATTCTTAGTAAATTTTACGGCGAATCTTTGAAAATACTTTCAGAATCAGCTAAATATGCCTCTCAAATTTTGACGTATGAATTTAAAATAAATAACGCCCCATCTGTAAAACCCGATGTTTTCTTTAAAGCTTTAAGAAAAATCCTTAAAAAGGAGGAATATGCTTCATGTATCCGCCTCTTCAGTTGGCTCAAAAGAACATCTATAAACGAGCTTCTCCCGGCGGAAGACCCGGTGAAACACTTATCGCTTTCATATTCGAACCCATACTGGTTTGCAAAGTACTCTATTAAAAACTTCGGCCTCATCAACGGTTTAAAACTTTTGAAGAGTTTGACTATTCCACCTCCAACATACTTTAGAGTTAACACGCTTAAAGCCTCTGAAGATACGGTTCTAAGTCTACTTTCAAACGAAGGCTTCGAATTCGAAAAAATCGATTGTCTAAATTATGTTTTCAAAGTTACTAAGTCTAAAAAGCCCATAGTTGTATCTGAAGCCTACAAGAGAGGCTGGATATACGTCCAAGACTTATCGAGTTGCTTGGCGGTAGAGGCATCTGAACCTAAACCAGGCTTCACGGTGTTGGATGTATGCGCTACACCCGGGTCTAAAACAACACACTTCGCCCAATTGATGGAGAATAAAGGCCGTATAATATCGATTGAGCTTTCAAAGAGCCGCGTTAAAACATGGCTTAAAGAAACCTCTAGAATGGGTGTTTCAATCGCTCAAATGGTGTTGGCGGATGCGTCTAAACCATACCCGTTAAAACTCGAGGCCGATGTAGTCCTTGTAGACCCCCCATGCTCCAACACTGGGGCCTTCCATAGAGATCCATCGTTAAAGTGGAAAATGTCTCCAGAGCGTGTTAGAAGGTTTTCCGAGCTTCAATTATCCATACTCCTCTCCTCCATAGAACATGTTAAACCGAATGGGCATATCGTTTACGCCACATGCAGTATAATGGTTGAGGAAAATGAAATGGTTATTGAAAAATTTCTAAATCTAAACCCCGATTTCGACGTTGATCAGATAAATTGCGCGATCGGAGACCCCGGTTTAAGAGGGTTTAAAGAGTGTAGGAGACTCTATCCACACAAGCACATGTGCAACGGCTTTTTTATAGCTAAGCTTGTAAAAAGATGATAATTCAAGTTCTGAACAGTTCTAGGAATAGCGATGAGAAGATATCTAAGTAAAATATCAGAATGTTTTCGTTCTAATGCTGGAGTATAGGTTTAAATGGATGGACAAATTAAACGGAAAATCCAGTTTTTCTCAGAACTTCGAACCCTTTACAGTCATACCCTGCATGTCCTTTCGATAGGCGTCTTCCCCTAAAAGAGCTGTGGCTATATCCTTACCAACAACCCCCTCCCTATAGTTCTGTAAAAACATCTAAGTTTTGAGCTGACACTAGAATCTTGGTTTCAAAACGCTCTTCTTTCAAGAGTTCCTCAATGGGTAGCTCTTTGGTCTTCAATTTCCTACAAAGTCTTCTACGTCTAAGGACGCCGAATTTATGTAGTTGTCTAATATTGCTTTAAGGTATATGAGATCCGTGTTTACTACTGAAACATGGAAATCTTCGTCAAAACTAATAGACTCAATCTCGAGATTGAGTCTTTATCTTTCCATACAGCTCTAAAACCAACGCTCCCAATGTCCCTTCAACTGTTAATTTACTTGCTAAGAGATCGCCTTGGTGTGTCCATACCATCACTTCTCCACTTGCTAGGTTATTTAGTAACCTGATTAGGTCGCTTACGTTCTGTTCGATGTAGAATGGGTTGACTTCGACAATTTCTCTTCCAGTGGGAAGAGGCACTTTGTTTAAAATATGATCGTTGAATATGAAAGCGTATCCGTTAAAGTCTACAATGTGAGAGTTTTCCACGACCGCGATGACGCTTCCGAGCTTTAAAACCCTCTTCCTACTCTTCAAATGATCGAACACGTGTTCTGTTAGCTTTATTGGATAATAGCCTAGGTTTACGATACCGCCTCTCTCCTTAAATCCCATTGCTCTGACTAGTTCGCCCCATTGTACATCTAGGCTTATAACCTCGCCTACGTTTCGTCGTCCATAGGGATTTTGCACTTTGTGGTTAAGCCTTCTATAAACGGTGTTGAAGTCCATGCCTTTAAATAGCTTTTGGGCGACTGTGTTTTCAGTTTCTACAGAAGCGTAGGTATATGAGGTGTCAAGCCAACCTACAGCTTTCTCCAATAGCTTTCTACTTACACCTTTTCTCCTAAATTCCTTATGGACGAGAAGACCGCCGATCCATCCACAACCGTACATGTACTTCATCGCATAGATGCTCCCCACAGTCTTTTGATCAACTTTGGCTTCAAATATCCTGCAGGTCTCCAATCGGTTGAGTATTCTGAATAGTTGCGTATCTGCCAAGTAAGTGAATGGCTCTTCCCTATGGCTGTTGAAAAGCCTACTATAGAGTTTAGTTCTCTACATTCAGATATTTCAATTTCCGAATTTCTACGTCGATTTAAAGTCATCTGAGACCTTATAAGGGAAAATCTTAGAGGGGAAAAGACTTAAGTATTTTGCAGGAAGCTTGCCTTATTCTTCATTCTGCTAACATCAGATATGATAACTTTAAAACTTAAATGGAGTATTTAAATGAAGGGGGGTGGGTTTTAATTTGTTTGACAATGAGAGTGAGAGGTATGGAGTGGTTTTCTGAGGAAGAGTCTATTGTCAAACCCATCGCCCCTAAAGACTTGGAGTTTGTAAGGTTGGGCATGATTGTTTTCGTCAGGCGTGTTTACGACTGGATGAGGTCTGCGGCATTTAACGTCATTACTCTTGAGAAAGAAGGGGGCGTTATTGGAGCCAAGCGTTTTTTTCGTTACGAAGGATGGGCTTGCAGTGTTTTACTCCCAGTTTGGTGCTCCAGCAGCCGTATGCTTAGCTGAGGCTTTGATCGCGGCTGGGATAAAATATGTGGTGGTTTTCGGTGAAGCTGGTTCGATAAATCCCGGGGTTGATGTTGGTCAAATAGTGATACCTACATTCGCCATCAGGGAAGAGGGTGTGAGCTACCACTACCTACCTCCAGGTTTTGAAGCAAAACCGTCAGACAAAATTCTGAAGAATATTAGAATGCTTCTATGCAGAATGAGCATACCGTATAGGGAAGGGGGCATCTGGACGACAGATGCGCCGTTCAGGGAAACTATAAAAAAGGTTTTAACCTATTCAAAGATTGGAGTGTTAGCAGTTGAAATGGAGTGTTCGGCCCTATTCTGCCTATCCACCTATCGAAGGATAGATTCCGCAGCGCTCCTAATAATAACAGACACTCTATGGGAAGGAGTATGGAAGCCAGCGTTCGAAGAAGGAGAAGTGATCAGCATGGAGAGAAGAGTGTCGGAAACACTGGTGACATATTGGAATGAACTGATTCAATAGCACGTTTAATTCCGCTTAAGTAAATTACCTACGGGTAGGCAAACACCTATCATATTAGGCTTTTCGTAGTCTGAAATAGTGTAAGTCATGTGTCTACGTCTACTATCTGCGCGTCATCTCTATAGTAGAGTCCCAGCTGTGAGCGGGAAACTCACATATGCAGAATGTTTAAATCTAAAGCTTGTTTCAAGTACTACTGGTCTGTTATGGGTAAGATTAGAGTCGGCGTGATAGGATGTGGGGGTATTGCTTCAGGTACGCATGTTCCGAATTACCTCAAACTACAGGATGTGTCTGTAGTAGCCTGCGCTGATATAGATGAGTCTAGGGCAAGAGATTTTGCGAAAAGGTTCAACATTCCAGCGTATTATAAAGACTATCGAGATATGCTTGACAAGGAAAACCTAGATGCTGTAAGTGTATGCACGCCTAATGTGGCACATAAAGACCCGTCTATAGCGGCTATGAAGGCTGGAGCACACGTGCTCGTTGAAAAACCTATGGCCGCCTCGTTGAAGGACGCCGCTGAGATGTGGGAAACCTCTAAGAAGACAAACCGCATACTCATAGTCGGCTTTCAAACGAGGTTCAGTCCATCCATAGTCTTGCTTAGGAACGTCGTTGCATCTGGCGAGCTCGGCTCAGTATACTACGCTAGAGCTCTGCATTTAAGACGCTGGGGTATTCCACCAAGCCCAACATTTATAGATGTGAAGCTGTCCGGTGGAGGAGCCCTGCTCGATATAGGATGCTACGCGGTGGATACCGCCATGTATGTTCTAGGCTTCCCAGAGCCTAAAACAGTCACTGGCGTCACGTACGCGAGGTTCGGCAAGAATAAGAAGTACGCTGAAATGGGCTGCTGGGGGTCTAAATGGAAACCTGAAGAATTTCAAGTTGAAGATATGGCTGTAGGCTTCGTCAGATTTGAAAACGGGCTTTCTATGATGGTTGAAACAAGTTGGGCAAGCTACATAAACAGTTCAGGAGTCTTCAACCTAGTGCTGTTGGGAGATGAGGGAGGAGCTCAGATGGATCCACCTGAAATCTATAAGGGTTTGGAGCTTGAGGAGTTGAAGAGACAGGCGTATGGTCCACTTAACCTAGCGGCTAAACCCATCGATCACCTTCCAAACGTGGACATATACTATATGCGTATAGCAAACTTCATAGAGTCTGTAAAACTCGGAAAACCCCTATTCTCCCCTGCCGACGAGGGTATAAAGGTTCAAGCAATCCTAGACGCAATATACAAGTCTGCCGCTCTAAACAGGGAAGTTGAAGTTGAAAAGCCGTGGAAAAGCTAAAATCATCTTTTATTCTTTGAGAGTAGAGCTACTCTGCTAGGTTTGAAGAAGTCTTCGACGATGTATCCTGTTTCACCAGCTAACTTTTCAGCGAATTCTAGAACATTCTCGCAACTTGGCATTGCATCCTCCGGAAGCCTTTTTATAGACTCTCCTACTCTCATATAGGCTTTCGGCTCTATATAGTCTGGCTCGGCTCTCTCTATCAGCTTAGCGTATCCTTCTATATTATGCATGTTATACCCTTTAACCAGAGTTATTCTTATCACTTTACGGCAGTTGAAGCTTTTCATAAGTTCTAGGCTCCTCATCTGCGCTTCCCATCCATTTCGCTTAATGGGTCTTTCAAGTCTATTGAATGTTTCCCCATCTGGTGCGCACACGCTTATGTATAGGTTTGTCGGTTCGACCCGTAGCTTTTCAAGCCCCTCGGGATATGTGCCTTTAGTAACGAGGAAACTCTTCATCCCCCTCTTCTCAGCCAACTCTATAAACTCCGATAGGTACGGGTATAAAACGCTCTCACCTATGAGGCTTATGGCGACATTCGTGGGGTTTTGCGCCTCCTCCCACCTGCTCGGCGCGACTTTAATATTCCCCTTATAGCCTATCAGAAGCTCCCTCTGCGCTTTTATCAGACCATCAAGTAACCATTCAGGCTCATCAGGTTTAACATCCATTTCAGCCCCCAAGAATACCCTAAAGCTCCTCCAACAGTACAAGCATCTGTTGAGGCACCAGAATAACGCTAGACTACATTGGAGACATCTATGGCTTTCAATACCATACCACTTCTGCTTATAGCAGTATCTTCCCTGCGTAAGGCTTTTCCTAGTCCATTCACATATCTTAACACCGCTGTGGCTTCCAACAATCCTATAACCTTGCTTTAAAAGCGTCCTCTTAAACGACTCTAAAGCATTCTCTTGGCTTGCCATCAATAATCATGTTCACCATATGAATTCTTAAAGATAAAGTTAGTTTTTAAGCGAGAAGCTATAAGTTCATATTGCCCCACCATAATAATATCTGCGTGGTGTGTCTTTATGACAGAGTTGATGGAGGTCTTCCTAAAGCTTGAAAACGTACTATCCGAAAAGGATTCCATTCGGGATTCCATTCAAGAGAACGTTAGAAATATTATACGGCTATCTAAAACAGTCATAGGGTTGATCCACAGAGGGCTTCTTGAGAAGGCGAAGTCTGAGGCTGATAGGTTTTCAAGTTTTCTAGAAACGTTGGAGAAGCTTAGAGGTCTTCATGAAGAATTTTACTTTTCAAACTTGATAGCAGATGCCTATCAAGAGTATTGTGAAGCTAAAGTCCTCCTAACATATGTTTGCGAAAATAGGATACCTTGCTGGGAGGAGTTGCATTCTCCACCAGTACCTTACCTCCTCGGTCTACTAGACATGGTGGGTGAGCTTAGACGTTTGACTTTAGAGTATATTCGGCGTGGTGATGTAGACACGGCTGAGAGATTTCTGAAGACTATGGATGATATATGTTACGAGTCCATGAAGATAGATTCTCCCTACGCGTTATCCGTCGGATTGAGGCGGAAGCTTGATGTGGCTAGGAGAATAGCTGAAGCTACGAGGGGGGATCTAGTGTTCGAAATCAGAAGAAGTAATCTAGAAGAAGCGTTGAGGAATTTGGAGAAAATCATTCAGAAGCGTGAAGCCTCTTAGCCTCACTAGCCGCTAAATGTGCCAGTCTGAGAGGTTCAGGCATCCTATAACTCTTAAGAGATTTGATGGAAACCTCCAAGGTTGTTTCTAAAGAAATAAGGCTTCCAGGTGAAACGTATATTGGATTAGCTCGATTTACCGGCCTGATACCGTAGCCTACAACCTCTCCATTTAATAGTATCGGCTTGCTTTCTAAAGGATCCTTAGGGGTTTCGCATGTGCAACCTGCCAGCAACCTGCCAGCCACTCCGATGGAAGGTTTGCTTGACAGTACTCCAATATATGTGGCTAATCCGCATTTAAATGGGTGTGCTATACCGTGTCCACCGACCATAAGTACTTGAAAGTCTTCACCGACCTTTTCCAGCGCTCTAAGTATTAACGGCCCCTCTCTGAAGCAGAGTAGGCTAGGTATGTAAGGCATCACCGCTTTGCCTCTATAAATAACCTTTTCGATAACTCTAAAATCTGAAAGTCTCAGGACGACTACTGCGGCATATGCATTTAAGCCGTCATAGGCGACATCTACACCGGCAATCCTGTGAATGGGTTTTTCAAAGCGGTCTTCTATGACGGCTTTCGATGCTAAGATCCTCTGGGCTCTTCTAAGATTTCCAATGAGTTTCCCATCAACTTCAACCACTAGATATTCACCTTAACCTCAACTGAAACTCTATCGCCATTCTTAAGATTAAACCGTTTTCTGAGGTTTTCAGGGGCTACGAGTTCAACTACGTCAAGCCCATAGTGTGTTCTCTCAGGCATCACTATAGCACCGTTTACCTCGCCCCCTATTAAAGCCGGATAGCATTTTACAGCACCGTAGGCTCTACCGTTTTTAGTAAATTTCTCTATCTTTAAACCGGGTAATCCCCTTATAATAAATAGTGTTTTCAAATCGTTTAAGTCGATGATTTTAAGGTTTAAAGTGCCAGGGTATGGTTTAAACTTTAAAACTTCCTCAAACTTATCCATGTATATTTTCACGTAGTGTTCCCCATCTCCAAATCCGCTCAATACTATTCCTGAAAACCTGAACGTTTTAAGCTCTTCAAATATAGGTGTAAGCCTTTCATACGTAAACCTTAAACTGTTCAAACACTTCTCCGTCAACCTGACGGCTATAGTCCTCCCCACCCTCTTCTTCTCGATGAAATTGCTACTGCTCAGCTCGTTTAAAACCCTTGAAACAGTCTGCTGTGGAAGCCCTATATCTGAAGCTAACTCTGTAGTCGTAACATAGACCCAATTCTTCCAAGCACCAAGCTCTATAAGCTTTAAAATAACTGAAGGATTTCTCCAGAGAACCTTATCCTCCTTCAAACCCCTCTCTCCGTGAAATACTCAGCTATACGCTGCTTAATAATGGATGAGCTGTTGGGTGTATATGCTTTAAACTTCTCCATTTTAATAACCTCCACTTTGATTCCAAGCCGTCCAATAGCTTCCTCCAACGTCTTCTTCAAGTAATCCTGATCATAACCTAAAACGACAACATCCGGCTTAACAGTAGCTAAAACCTTCTCAATGGATGGTGGGTCAAACCCCAGCATGGCTTCATCGACGGGTTTAAGGTTTTCAACTATGAACTTTCTCGCCTCTTGGGGGATTATAGGTGGTTTCCCACGCATCTTCTCTACCGTTGAATCTCTAGCTATTATAACGATAAGCTTTCCATCCTCACCAGCTAGCGATTTTGCTCGTCTAAGGAGCTCTATATGTCCAGGATGGATTACGTCGAAAACCCCTCCAAGGAGAACGGTTCTGCCCACTAACGCTCCCCTTCCCATTTAAAGTCTACGAGTTTTAGAAGACGCATCCCCTCTAGTATGCCCTCACAGTAAGCTATTGCAATAAGACTGCTGACTAGATCGCCTTTAAGTTTAAAAGCTACAGAATCGTTGTAGTAGTTTCTAGCCCATTCTAATGCTAGGTTAAGTTCTCTACTGGACATTTCTCTAGATTCTCCTAGAATCTTCATCTCCCTAAAAACGTTTTTAACACCAACTATGTATCTATCTAATACGTCAAGTTCTATAAAGCCTCTAAAACGTGGAATATTCACAACATGGCTTCTCTTAACGCTGGCCAGCCTTACGAGGGCTTCGATTTCGAGAAAATGGAGAGTCCCGGGGACGATTATACAGTGGGGTGGTTCACCAAAATCCTCGTGGATAAGCTCATCTAGTCTTCCACCTTTAACTTTAAAGTCGTCATAGCCTAACCTGGCCAATCCAACTACAAGCCTATCTTCTGTAAAAATTCCCATTTGCTTTAATTCTTCAACCTCTCTGAGAATTCTCAACCCCTCGTTAACAGTCATAGCTTTATTTTCATAAGCCCTATAGTCTAATAGAAGGAGGGTATGCAATCCACGTGCAAGATTATAGAATGTTGTTTCGTAAGGCTTAGTTGAGACCGCTCCTCCATCTGGAAAACACACTGTCGCAGTCTCGCCAAACTTATAGATTTGTAATCCGCAGGCTCCAGCGGCGCTCGCGACTACGGATGATGAATTTACGACGCTGGTCTTTATGCCACGTTTTTCAGCTTCAAGTCTCAAAGCTATATGCGTTGTAGCGGCGAATGGGTCTCCCGGAGTTAATAGCACAACTTTAAATTCAGTAGCCTTGTCTAAGATGAATTTTCCCCCTAAGTTTTCAAGGTCTTCTCTAGAAACTCTCCTAAATGTCCTACCTGAAGCATTTTCAAGCTTTCTTAAGACCTGCTCAGGCGTATAATTTGTATATGTCTCAACGTACACTTCATCGGCACTTCTAACTGTTTCAAGGCCCTTCAGAGTTAACCCGCCTTCTCCCAGACCGAAGCCTACAAATATCAGCTCACCAGCCTTCATCTGAAGAAAATGTCTCTCACACTTTATTTAATTCCTAACTCTCTATCTTCGTAGAGTTTCTACGATTTTTCGAAACCTTCTTCAAAACCCTTATCACTTTGAAAAGTTATAATTGCAATGGTCTTTATGAGGAAAGTTAAGGTTGGGGTTGTAGGTTTGGGTATAATGGGTAGAGTACATACAAGAGCCTATAAAAGCCATCCCAATGCTGAAGTCGTAGCAGTCTGCGACATAGATGAGGATAGGGCTAAATCTTTTGCCAAGGAATTCTCAATAGCAAGAGTTTACACAGATTTTAGAGAGATGGCTGAAGACCCTGAACTCGAAGCGGTTTCAGTAGCCACGCCAGACTTCCTGCATAAAGAGCCTGTAGTCGCCTTTGCGAAAGCTGGTAAAGACGTTTTATGTGAGAAGCCTTTAGCTACTTCAACATCTGATGCTGAGGAAATGGTTAAAACAGCGAGAAACGCAGGTGTTAAACTTATGGTTGCATTTCACAATAGGTGGAGTCCACCGTATGCTATTCTAAAGTCTAGAGTAGATTCAGGTGAACTAGGCCATCCTATATATGCATATGTGCGTCTATGCGATACCATATATGTTCCCACTAGAATGATAAGCTGGTCTTCCAAGACATCAGTCATCTGGTTCTTAGGAAGCCACGTAGTAGATCTCGTAAGGTGGATTTTTGGGAAAGAAGCGGAGAAGGTCTACTGTGTTAAGAGAGACCATATCCTTAAAGGTATGAACGTGGAGACCGAGGACTTCTTCCATTACATAGTTGAGTTTCAAGATAGTGCCGTAGCGTTGTTTGAAAATAGTTGGGTTCTTCCTGAAACACTTCCATCGGTGGTTGATTTTGCAAGCAAGTTTGTCTTCACTGAGGGCTGTGTCTACGTAGATACTCACCATAGTCAGGCTATGCGAGTCTACACGTCTGTGAAAGCTGAAAACCCGGATTTATTCGGCGGCCCCCTTGAGATACATGAACACTTAACAGGTTTTAATGTGAGAACGGTTTGGCATTTCATAGATTGCCTTGTTAGAGATAAAACGCCACTATCTACAGGTGAGGATGGATTGGCTGTTACGAGGATCATAGAGGCTGCTTTAAAATCGGCTGCTGAAAGTAAACCTGTGAAAATTTAAATGTTGAGAGTCTTTCTATTTTTAACCTTGTATACTGTGAAAAAGCCTATAGTGCCGCTTAACCTCGCCGCCAGCTCCCTCCTAAGCATTCTCACGTACTCTGAACTGCAATCTATCAACATGATAAGCTCTACTGCATCTAGATCCGGCCGATTGGGGAAGAGCTTATCAACGTTATGCTTTATAACTTGACCGTTTTCAATATTATTCAATAAGCCTGAAACCTTATCCCAATCTCTAATAGGCGTGCAAACCCTCAGCAGATAAGTCATTATAACTACTCCTATTCTAAAAATTCAGATTTGAACTTTTTATAGTTTCCCGCTTTCACCCCTCGAAAGGATCATATTGTTAATTGTTGTCAAAGTATCCCCATCAAGTCCCATTTCTGGAATATAGGGAAAATCGAGGTTTCCGCGCTCATAGTAACTTGGATAATTTCAATACGTGTCTATTTCTGCTTTAGATTGGTCTTGTAAAGCTCCCCTTGATAGGTCATCTCTTCTTAGGGGTCCTTAAAGCAGTTAAGTGAACAATTAGGGAAGCTATGAGCATGTATACTCCATAACCTATAGTTACATCAAATGCTTTAAAGACGCTACCTTTTGCCACGTTGAAAATCGTCAAGACTATTAGACAATCTATGAGAGCAGCTACCCAGCATAGTTTAGGTTTTAGGAAAACGGTAGATAATTGGAAAGTTAAAACCATCAATATTGCAACTGTCACCCATGGATTTAATCCAACTATTAAACCGTACCTCTCCAAGAGGTCCCATATTGTTATTTCAGTCCTCCCGGCTATCACAATGTGTGAGTTTAAAAACCCTAAGAATGTTAAAATCCATCCAACTCCCGCTATAACCCTACCTAGAAGAGCTTTCTTAGATATTCTCTTAACCCACCTTCGATAGATCAAGCTTAAGCAAATGACCGTTACGATCAAAGCTGGTAGATACGGTGGATTCACCTCCACCTCGTATACTGGACTTGTAAACACCTGTACTCCATTAGATTCTAAAGCAACGTAGAAGAACAATTTGCAAGGTATTACGGGCTCTATCCCGGCAACCCACTTTCCGTCCACAAGCTTCATGGGTTTTCTAACCCAGATGCTGCCTGGAATGCTGGTTCTCCAGACGACGGATAAATTATAACCTTCAATAGGCTTGCCTTCAACTTCTAAAGTCCATAGTTTGACAGCGTAATCTACTTTAGGGCTTAAAACAGCGCCTCCATTTTCAAACACGCCGTTCAACCATAGAATCGCCGTCATTATCCAACCTGGATACGCCTTTGAGTGGCTCCAATTCGGAGCTAAATTCATGATTTTACCTGGATAAGGTATCGCTGTGAAAGTATCGTTGATGGCATGTAATGTGAAGAATTCATCATTTGTAGATGCCAGTACGAGTATCGGCTTATTTATCTTAGACGCATAGAAGTAAACGTCAAAATACTTGACCATAGAATTGGCGAACTCAGTCCTCACGTCGAAGGTTTTTGGAACCATTTGGTTAGCTAAACTGCCAGACATTATCAGGTCTCTGTAGTTTCCAGATGCTACTATGGGTATGGCTACCTTAACTCTAGGATCTACTGCTGCAACAATATATGTCTCCACCCCTCCCATAGAGGCACCGGCTACTGCGATACGCTCCCCATCTACATCTTCCATAGATTTTAGAAGTGTCACAGCCCTTACAGCAGACCATACTGCATGGTAGTAGTAAGCCCCCTCAGGCCCACCAGATACGTTAACTATATTGCTGGCTGTACATGCAGGTTCTCTAGAAGAGCTGCCGCATCCTGGGGCGTCAATACACATGACGATGTAACCCTTCGAAGCAATATAGACGGCGATGCTTAGGAAATCTCTAGATGAGCCATTAGTTCCATGAAGCATCAGAACCGCTGGCAGAGGTTCAGCCTCATCTACGGGTTTAACTATAAACCCGTTTATTCTGACATCCTGACTGCCATAGTGTTCGCTTGTGTATTCTAGCCATTGAATGCTGAAGTTACGATCGTATTCAACTCTATATTCGCTTCTTTTAAATTCTACGTTTAAAGGCTCTTCGAAGGCCTTTGTTAAATTCCAGAAATCTATGTTTGGGTTTGTCGGAGGACTGGAAAACCTTCTAGGGGTTTGAATTGAAAGCCCGGTGCTCAGTAAAACTAAAGATATGGAAAATCCTAATGCAAACAATGCTTTTATGATGCCATACATCCCCTTCAGCCTTATACGACTTCCCTTGTTAGAGTTATCTGTATTCCTCATGGAAATGCCTCAGATACCCCAGGTTAAATTCATCCATTTAATTGTGTCGTTCTTAGGTGACTTTCGTCATCGGCATTTAAAAATTTGCCTCCGCGGTAGTTAAAGATTATCTTCACCTACTATTGTAAAATCGCTTATCATCAGCGTCGGGACTACATAGCTTCCCTTAACCTCAAGGCTACGGCTTATTCCTATGGGTTTTTGGAGAACCTCGTATACGTTTCCCGATATCATGCAATTCTCAACAGGATAACGTTTTTCACCGTTCTCTATCAGAAATGCCTGCTTAACAGCTCCAGATAGTAAGCCGTCTTCAAATCTAACATATCCTGAAAACCTTCCAACATACAATCCTATTTTTGTTTCAGCTATCATTTCTTCAACTTCGAAATCCCCCGGTTTAACTACTGTGTTTGAAGGCGCTACATCCAGCAGACCAGCCGCATTGCCAGTCTCCTCCATATTTAAAAGTCTCGCCGTAAACGTGTTATTGATGAAGTTTTTGAGAACGCCCTTTTCAATTACTATGGTCGTTCTCCTAGGTGAGCCTTCACCGTCGAATATAGAAGACGCCAGTCCGCCGGGTTTAACGCCGTCGTCTATAACTGTTAATTCATCGATGGCGACTTCATCGTTCATCTTATTCCAGAATGGGCTTATCCTCCTCCAAACATACATGCCATTATATGCTTGAGATAACGCTGCAAAAATCATACTTGAGACATCTGGAGCCAGTATCACGTTCCCTTTAAAACTTTTAACCGTTTTAGGTCTTAGGCTTTCTAAGGCTTTTTCAGCAGCTTTAGAGGCTAAGCGCTCAATGTCAATGTCCATCTTTCTTGAAGAATACTCTTCATATGCAAGGCTTCCCACTTCGTTCCCCTCCCTAGCCACTGTGAGAAGTCCGCAGGATATTATGGTGGATTCTTGACTACAGTAAATCCCTCTGCTGTTAGCAACCTCTGTCTTACCGAAGGCTGCCGATAAAGCTCCATTAACCACCGAAACTCTACCATCTAGGTTCTTCACGATCGTCAAAGCGGTCTTCATCAGTTCAATAGCCTCTTCAATCGTCAATTCTGAAATTTTCCTATCATATAATTCCTCCACTTGAGGGTATGGCTTAGGATCCGGTAAACCCCTCCAATAGGTGTTTGGAGTTAAGGCTTTAGCCAACCTATACGATTTTTCAGCTAACAGTTTTACAGATTCTTCTGCGGGGTTCTTTAGAGAAGAAAATCCAATACGTCCATCTATTATTGTGGCTAAGCTTAGAGAAGAACTTCTACCATGGGAAACATTCGATATTAGATCTCTTTCAACTTCAACCGTTAATACTTCTCCCTCAGAGAAAACGGCATGCGCCTCCGTAGCCCCCAGCTTTATTACATTCTTCACAGCATATTCTGCCAAACTCACTAAACCCCACCTACCGTAAGTTTACACCTCACGTGAGGCCCTCCACCATCAACCGGAACTACCTGACCTTTACCGCATATACCTGGCGTTAAGATTTTCAAATCATTACCCACGGCATCTATACTCTTCAAAACCTCCAACGCACTTCCTGAAACTGTCACCCCTCTATAGGGTTCTATGAGCTCACCGCTCTCTATACGCCATGCCTCTTGAACGGTAAACGTAAAAACCCCGTTTGAATCTGCCTCTCCACCCATAGCACCCTTAAGGTAGAGCCCACTTCTAGTATCTTCTATTATCTCCTCTGGTGTCCAATCACCAGCCTCCATATATGTATTCCTCATGCGTATTAGAGGAGCAAACCCATAGCTTTGAGCTCTAGCGTTTCCAGTAGGCTCAGCATTCATTAGAGCCGCTGTCTCCCTATTGTGTAAATAGCTTCTAAGAACGCCATGATCTACGATAACGGTCTTCCTAGCTTTAACGCCTTCATCGTCGTATGGCGTCCAACCGTTCGCTTTAACGGGCTCCGGATCGTCTACGATCGTCACAGCCTCCGAAGCCACCGCCTCTCCAATCCTATCTGTTAAAACAGAACCTGAAATCACCATATCAGCCTCAGCTGTATGTCCAAACGCCTCGTGAACTATCAACCCTAAGAGCTTATTATCAAGCACCACCTGATACAGTCCTCCCTTAGGAGCTCTAGCCTTAGACAGCTTTGAAATACGGTCTGCAACGGTTTCGGCTAGATTGAACGATAAGTCTTCCTTGACCAATTCAAATCCGCCGACTCCACCGATCAACTCATACGCTGACGGTGGTGCTGTACCTACTCCTACGGCATATATTCCCAACTGTGTCCTGCATCCATCTACGACTATTTCAGCCCCCTCGCTGCTGATGAACGTCTTCTCAAATGAATCATCTCCATACTGTATGCTTGTCTCTCCAACATCTCTACATCTCCTTAAATACCTGTCGGCCTCTAAAGCTAAGTTTACCTTCACGTCGACTGGCACATCCATGGGGTTTTCGACAACAATCGCAACACACCGTTCTCTAACAGGTTTAACTTCAACCAGTTTGACGGGCCGCTTCTTCACAGATGCTGAGGCTTTAGCCATTTTAAATGCCCGGTTTACAGCGTTACGTAGACTATCCCCATCTATTTTCTCTGTAAAACTGAAACCCCATGCCCCCTCTGTTAATATCCGAACGCCAACACCTCTTACCATAGATATTGCTGCGGCATCTAAAACACCTTTACGTACTCTGATATTGAACCCCTCGTGCCACTCCGCTCTAATATCCGCGTATTCTACTCCCAAATCCTCTGCTACTTTTAATGCATTTCTGAGTAGATCTAACATCTTACATAACTCTTCTAGCGAAGAAGTTAATAACAATTTTTCCATAAATTATACGAAAATGCTTAAAAACCCCTAAACTTTAAAGTTAGAGGCGCATCTGTATGGGGAGTTAAAGCTTTGGAGAGTGTCGAAGAATCTAACGCGTATTGCCAAAGAAGAAAGGCTCAAGAGGTTTAAAGAATCGCTCATAGCCTACTCGACAGACCTAGGTGGGCTTATAGCTGGGCTGATAGTTTTCCTTCGATTGGAGGTCTTCCTAAGCGAACCTTGGATTGTAATGTTATATCCCATTATGATGACGTTTAGAGGAAACGTGGGCAGGATTTTCTCAGCTAGACTATCTACAAGTTTAAACCTAGGTTCTATTAGGCCGTCTTTCAGAAGAAACACCCCGCTTTTCATGATACTCTTTTCTGCTATAAACTCCGTCTCCCTTCTCTTGAGCTTTTTCTCAGGCTTAATGGTGTTTTTCGCTCAAACAGTTATCGTAGGATTTAAACCATGGCTTTTGGGAATAGTACTATTGACTAGTATAAGTACCCAGGCGATTTCAATGTCTATAGCTATCCCCGTCACATGTATTCTGGGTTTTATAAGCTTCAAACGTAAAATAGACCCAGACGTCATACTGTATCCAATAATGTCTACGGTTACGGACATATTGGAGTCTTTAACGTATATCGTCGTAGTCATTACGATAAAAACTCTAATTGGATTTGTTGCACTATCTTCGATATGTATGATATTCTCCTCAGTCATCTTTATCTTAGTAAAGAGGTATGGAAAAGAGGTAGAATTCGTAACCTCTATAAAGCAGGTCTCAGCCCCCCTCCTCCTCAGTTTATCAATCGGTTGGCTTTCAGGTTTAGCCTTATCAAACGTTAAATCTAAGTTAGAAAAGTATCCAAGTATTATGATCGTTTACCCAGCAATTATAGATACAATTGGCGGCTTCGGCGCTTCCATAGGTTCTATTCTTACAACAAGACTTGCAGAAGGATCCATTAGTCCTAAGCTTTCTCTAAGTCTCTTAGAATTTTATGAGACTATTCAAATGTGGCTTTCTGCTTTGGTGTATTTCATAACTTACGCTTGCATAGTTTTCCTGAATGGTTTCCAAAATGTCGGCATGATAATAATGTGTTTCGTATTATCTTCTCCAGTGATTTTGCTTATCTGTAAGCTATCTGCCATAGGGGTTTTCAAAAGGAATCTAGACCCAGATAACTTTGTAATACCGCTTGAAACAACGTTTAGCGATTTCCTAGGTACTCTACTTTTAAGCCTATTCCTAGGAATCATTTAAAATACGCTATCCTATACTCTCAGCCTCTTCTTCAGACTCCTCCAGCATTTCTATGCCTTCTTTATAACCTGATAGAAGCAGTAGATCCCCCTTTTCCAATTGGATGTTTTCATTGGGATCGTAAAGCCAGAGATCCTTATGCCTAACGGCTAAAACTCTAACACCTATCCTATCGTCAAGCGCCAAATCACCTATACGTTTCCCTAAGAAGATCGAATCTTCATCCACTTCGACCACTAAGACTTGCTCGTTCACTTCCTCTCCAGCTAGCTCTAAGACTGGGTGGGCTTCCTCTCCCCTTAAAACTGTAAGCGCTAGGTCTTTAGCATAGTCGCTGATCCTCTCCATAGATTCCGCGAGGAATATAACAGCCATAGCCGTTTCTGTTCCGAGCTTTTCACCCTCTTCGATTATGAACATTTGAAGATCGGCTCTGAGCTTATCGATCTCTTCCTCGAATTTTAAAACACCTTTGGCTATTGACTTTGATTCGTATAAGATGCTTGAGTACGCTAAGTATAGTGCAATTTCACTTTTATCCTTAATCTCTCTGAGCTTTTCACTTATCTCTTGATGTATGGACAATCGCACCTCCTCCCGCATAAGATTTTAAACAAGTTAATGCGTCCATCGTCCCCCTGACAACCAATACGTCATCTGCCTTTAGTTCAAAATCATTGCTTGGATTTATCAACCATCTGTCATTTCTCTTAACTCCTATGATGTCAAAGCCTACACCACTCGTTATCAAAGCGTTTTCAATAGTTGATCCTTCAAGACGGCTCCCCCTCATAACTTGAATTATGCTAACGCTCTCATCCGTCTTCATGAACCCTTCCTTAATCTTCGGATGAATCTTCATCTTCTTTAAGACGATTTTAGCAATTTCAATAGCTTCGTAAGCTACCATGCTTGTTGCATCTGCAATCTTAAAAACCGATACAGCTTTTTCAGCGTTGTTGAGGCTCCTAACAGCAAGGCTCATGTAGATGATAACAGACTTTTTCAAATCGTTTACGCTTTGTTCTAAATCTAAAACCTGTTTCGCTAATTCCTCGTCATCATGCATTATCGAAGCGTAAGCTAAATCCAACATTAGACTTGAAAGATTTATAAGGTCTTTCAGCGAATCTTTAACGCTCCTTGGCTGGATGACCTCCTCTGATCGCCTCAATTTGTACTCCAACTGCGTGTTAAATTATGGTAATCTGCCTATTAAAAATTTCTAAGGCTGGTGTGAAATAGAGTTGCATCTAACGATAGGTCCTCGCCTCTAATCTTACTTCAGCCCAAGGATTAGGTTTAAATAACACGTATACATATATGTATACATACGGTGGTTTAGACGTCTTCAAGGGTTGTTCCAGTAAGGCTTGACCAAGAGACCTTAGAATCTATAGACCTATTAGTGGAGCTAGGTGTTTTCAAGTCTAGGAGTGAGGCTGTTAGGGCTCTTGTGAAGATCGGAATTGAAGAGCTTAGTGATCTAGCCGTTATTGTTGACGCCTGTGAGAAGCTGTTTGAGCTGGAGAGGCGGCTGGGCGATATACCGATTAGGCTTAGAGGCGGGTTTAAGGAGCTTATTGAGATGAGGGAGAGGTCGTATTGAGCTACATCGACGCAAGCGTTATGGTTCTAGCGCTAGATCCATCAGATCCTCGTAGTAGTAGAGCCAAGGAGAGGCTTGAAAGGGAAGGTTATAAAGTTATATCGGAGCTCGTGCTCGTTGAATTGTCGAGCGTGATCAGTAAGAGAAGAGAGCTACTTCGAGAATTGAGCAACGAGATCCAGGTGGATGAAGGAAAACTCATACCAGCGATCCTGCTATATATGGTCAAGAGATTCAACCTTACATATAGGTCTACGGGTGCATCTAAACCAGCGCTTCCGGGGCTAGGTAGGATATACGAACCCATGTTAACAGCCATAGAGCTATCTGGCATATTAAGACTTAAAACACTAGACTTATTACACGTAGCTTATATAGTGATTCTGAAAAACAGGGGTGAGCGAATAAGTTTGATAGTGACGGGAGATGAAGACTTTAAAAAAGCTGAAGCAGGACTCGCAAGAAACCTCAAAATCAATATCGAATTGATAGACTGATTATTGAAGCGTAAGCTTAAGCTCCAACCCTATGCATATATATTTGTATTTGCAATAGCTACCTTCAAGCCTATTCCCATCTCTTTCTAAATCATCTACAACCTTCAACTTCGGCTACATGATTCAAAGGTTTAAAGAGAAAGCTGAAGAATATGGCATAGGAGTTGAGGAAATAAGCGACTATAAGACATCAAGCAAATGCCTAAGGTGTCGCTTTGAAAACATGACAATCAAAGGAAGACTCTTCAAATGCCTAGAGGCGTCCTAAATATAGGCTACCTTCAAGGTGAAGGTAGCATTAACAAGGTAGTAGCACACCTCTGCTTCTAAGGTGGAATGGGGTGAATTAGGAGCCTAAAAGGGTAATGAGTAATAAACCAATGAACACCCTAGAAACAAAGCTCTCTCGGCTTTAGCCGCGGAAAGTGTCACCAGTAATCTCTCGTTTCAAGGTATTCTTCCATAGCCTCTTGAAGGCTTTGAATAAAACTTTTGTAGTCTTTATGGGGTTTAGCCAATATTTGGTGGGCTGTTAAAGGTCCAACTCCCTTAACGGCTAATGCTATGGCCGCCCTCCTCCCATATATAGATAGCAGGTTTGAACTCATTTCAACGCGAGTAATTAAATCCTCTTCATCCTCTGTTAGACTCAACCCCTGCTTTAGCTTTCTAATGGCCTCTATAGTTTCATCTATACGCCACTTCGCTATGGCTATCCTACTTGAGTTGCACTTATTGCAGATTACCTGCTCCGGCAATTCTCTAATAATAGCTCTATGCACGTTTAAACAATCGAGGCATAGAAGCGTCACCGCTCTATTCATGATCCTATCTTCAAAGTGGTTCAGGCTTTCCGTGATCAGTATTTCCCCCACCTCTACTATAGGCATGGCTATCGGTGTAGGTTTTTCACCCATGTAGGTTGATATTCTAATCGCCCCGTTTCTAACCATGTTTAAGAGTTTGGAGAAATGCCTCACGTCGTAGTGGGTGGTTAATTGAAATCGAAATGCCTCTTCGTAGACTGGGGTGTCTTTAAACCGTTCCGACAGAGTCATTAAGAAGCTTGCAGACTTATAGTAGAGGTTTTTAGGGAGCGCGTCAAATTTAACGGCTACATGTCTAATTATGTAGGGATCCGTATGCTCTTTAAGTATCTTTAAAGACTCCTTAAGGCTGAGCCGTTTAACCATGTCGGCGATCGATGAAGGGTCTACCCGGTTGGAGAGAATAAACAAGACCCTATACGCATCGCATCTAGCTATACACTCTTCTCCAAACTTCTGCCTAATCTTTTCCGTCAAAACCTTTGCCAAAACCCTGTTAACTCCATGGCCGAAACAGGAATGGAGCACTACGTAGCGGTCGAAGCTCTCTACTAAAAGGTCTTTATCTGATGGTACGACAGCGGTCTTGAGCTGCTCTTCGAAAACCTTTAAAATATCCAATATTGGGCTCTTCTCTACGTTGAACTTTCCAGCGAGTTTAACCGCCAACTCTTCAACGTTGCTCTTGCTGAGGAGTTCAACTATATGCCGTCTAAACATGCCTACTGTCAATGCAACTTGATAGCTCGTAGGTAGAACTTCGCCCTCCCATCCGGGTACGGCTGCTGTAAAATCATCTGTAGGTTTAACATAAACCCTAGCTCCTTCTATCGCCTTAATTATCCACGGCCTCCCTCTAAGGATGACTTTAACACCCGGCTTCCCGTATTCTGAGAAAAAGTCCTCCCCTAGGTAAGCGATTTCCTCCCCGCTTTCCAAGTTGTAAACTGGAAACTTAAGTTCTTCCGGTATTGTGGATAAATGTCTGTAGTAGTAGGCTCTAGTCCTTCTACTAGCGGTTATGTGATCATTTTGAAGTTTCAGCAACCCAAGTCTATCCATGTATGTTAAAAGCCTTTCAAATACTCGCTGGCTTAAACCTCTATACGGGTAGCTTCGCCTCACGATCGTTAATGCGTCTTCCTGCTTAACCTTACCCCCATTCTCCAACACTATGCCCACCACTTGATGCGCTAAGACATCTAACGCATTACTGTGAATTTTAACATCTTCAAGTCTTCGTTTAGTAGCGAGCGTTTGGATCGCTAGGCTTTCCAGTAGATCGTCTAAACCAGCTGAAACTATTACGCCTTTAGAAGTCCTATCTAAACTATGACCGCTCCTACCGGTTCTCTGTATGAAGGCAGTTACTTGTCTAGGGGAGAGGTATTGAATGGTTAGATTCACATATCCTACGTCTATTCCCAATTCTAAACTGCTGGTGCATATAACAGCCGGTATTGATCCCTGTTTAAGTAGCGCCTCCGCATGTTCTCTAACCGCTTTAGAGAGTGAGCTGTGATGCGTCGAGGTTTCGAGTCCCATAAGCCTAAACCTGCTACTTAAATACTCAGCATACTCTCGACAGTTTGTAAATACTAAAGTTGGCCTATTGTCCTCTATAAGCTTAGCAATAAATCTAATCCTGGCGGCTGTTTCAGGTTTCGTTTGAAGCTTCAAAGCTAGCTCTATATCCTCAAGTGTGGGTTTAGGTGTTTCAACTTTAAACTCGTAGGATTTCTGCGCCTCATCCACTACAACTTTCAACGGTTTACTTGAACCTGAAAGAAACTTTGCTGCAAGCTTGGGATCTTCTAATGTTGCGGAAAGCCCTATGATCTGCGGGTTATCCGCAATTTTTCTCAACCTTTCAAGACCAACTGTAAGCTGAACGCCGCGTTTACTCTCTAGAAGGTCGTGGACTTCATCCACTATGATCCAGCGAACTCTACCCAGCCACCTTCTCATACCAAGGGCTACTAGAATTGCCTGCAGTGTTTCAGGCGTTGTTATAAGCACTTCAGGCGGCTCTCTACTTTGAATCCGCCTAACGCCTCTCGGAGTATCTCCATGTCTAACATCGACTGAAACTCCGACTTTACGGCAGAGTGTTACAAGCCTCTTATATACGTCTCTGTTTAACGCTCTAAGCGGAGTGATGTAGAGTATGTAGATTCCTTTGGAAACTCCCCTCTCTTTAAGCGTCAAATACATGCTTAAGACGGGTAGAAAAGCGGCCTCTGTTTTACCGGAACCCGTAGGCGCTACTATAAGGAGATTTTCACCCTGTAAGATTAACGGTATACTCTTCTTCTGAACAGTTGTATAGCTTTCAAAAAGCTTTGGTATGGATGGGTGTAATTGAATGCTCAAAATCGCTCTTCTCCCTATCCATTGAAAACCCCTGGGAGATTAAAAACGTTGTTTAAACTTTTCCTTTAATCTTGACGGCTCTATCCAACTTCGCCTTAGCTACTTTGATCAGGCTTTTCAAGCCTTGTTCGCTTATATCCTCAGCCCGCATAATATTCAATTCTAAAGCCCTATTGAAAACTTTCTCGCCAATATCTGTTCTGACCATGACCGTTGAGAATCCTGGTTTAGACCCTATACCGCCAACCGACACATCTGCTAATCTAGCCGTTAAATCTGGACACGTCATACATCCTTTCCTACTATACTTCTCCAACTCTTTAACGCCAACCGATACGAGGCTCTCACCACTTCCACCATACGCGTTAAACTTTCCACCAGATATGTCAAATTTAAACACGGCTTCAGGTTTAACCCCCATGCTGGGCAGAAACTCTGATACGAGATTGTAGTTGAAATTCTCCATACAGAATAGACCTATAATAAGCCCAGCCGCTTCTCCAAGCTTGCGGTGCCCCATATTCGTCAACTGCATCTTCCTAACGCTTAAAACTTGACATGGTGTCCCCACGAATGCTATCTTGTTACGCATATATTCGTAAAAAGCCGAAGCTAAAGCCGTAATCATAGGGCAGTACGTGTACTTAGACCCGGCGGCTTCCAACACCTCTTGGAAGGTGAAGGCCACTTTAGCCTCGGGAATCCAGCCCTTCAACCTATCCGCCACAGCTACAGTAGCGCAGTCTACCAGCCCCTCTTCTAAGGCTATCTTAAGCAGGCTAGTAACAACTCCTCCGTTTGCAGCTTTAGATTTGATATTTCCATCGGTGGATTCAACCGTATATATGGCTTTATAAAAGCCTAGGGGGTTTTCAACACCCTCCCAGTTTTTAAAGAGCTTTTTCTCCAGCTCTTCCAAAGTCGGCCCGGTCTTAGGGCATTGATAGTAGCATAGCTGGCACAGTATGCACCTGCCTGTGAGAGTCGGCCATCCATCTTTTACAGTTATGGCTTTAACTGGGCAAATAGCTATACAAGCACCGCAGAATGTACAGTTCTCCGGTTTAATGACCTCTCTTATAAGTTGACTAAATACTTTGAGTTCCCTAGTTTCAGTTGAAACAGCCATACCTTTAATTTTAGAGTGAGAGAGGATTTAAAGATTAAGGGCCTCTCTCTGTGTTAAGAGGGAAAAATTTTAAATTGATAAACCGCCTTTCTAGATTTGTCATGTCCATTAATGAATTGGCGGGGGGGCCTATAACAGCATTCATACTTTCGCTCATAGTAGCTGGAGTCTTATACGCTATAGGCGGCTCGATAGGCGTTAAAACTAAACGTAGTCCAGGTAAGTCTAAACCGTATGCCTGCGGTCAGGATGTTCCTGCTGAGAGAACACCTGTCGTTATATGGCTTTATAAATTCGCAACGGCTTTTCTAGTAATCGACGTAGTAGCATATTTGTTTATTCTAAGTATGGGCGCCCCCTTCGTAAGCCCAATAAGAGAGCTGGTCATAGTGTATAGTGTTGTAACGTTGATAGCTTTAATCACAATAGTGAGGAGGTGATTGGGCTGAAAAGAACCATGATTACGTATTTGATCGGTAAGTTTGCTTTGAAGTTGAAAGTTACTGTTATGCGGGGTATTGTCCATGTGGTTTGAATACCTAGTAAACATTTTCACGTTTCCAGGCTTCCTATTCATAATTCTCATCGCGTTTATATATGAGTGGATAGACCGCAAATTGTACGCCGCTTTTCAAAATAGAGTCGGTCCATGGGTTACAGGGTTCTCGGGCTTTCTTCAACCAATTGCAGACTTCATAAAGCTCTTAACTAAGGAGGATATAACTCCTGAAGGGGCAGACACGCTCATTTTCCGCGGCATACCCGTATTTTCACTAGCCATAGCGTTGACTTGTACCCTCTTCCTACCCATATCAGGTAGTATGGGTCTTGTGTCTTTTGAAGGCGATTTAATCGTTGTCATAGCGTTAATGACGCTATTATCCATAATGTTCTTTTACGCGGGGCTTTCCTCACCCAGCCGTTTCTCCATAGTCGGTGCCGAAAGGGCCATGCTGCAACTTTTAAGCTACGAGATACCCTTCATGCTTTCAATTGCTAGCGTAGCCGTTTCTACGGGTTCACTAAGCATAGTGGGGGTTGTGGAAGCTCAGAGGGATAGATGGCTAATCATAGGGCCAAATATGTTGAGTTTTATCGTATTTCTCTTAGCGGCTCAAGCTGAGCTTGAACGTATACCCTTCGATGTACCTGAGGCTGAAACCGAGATAGTGGCTGGATGGTTAACAGAATTTTCAGGACGTAAGTTAGCACTACTCCGCTTAACGAAAGACATAGAGCTTTTTTACCTGTCCAGCCTGTCTGCAGCACTATTTCTAGGAGGGCCTCTGGGTCCTATGGTACCTGGTTTAGAATGGTTGCTTCATCCCGTCTATTTCACCGTTAAATCGCTAGCAACATTATTTCTACTGTCACTATTGAAATCGATCTTTGCGAGGCTCAGGGTTGACGAGGCGGTCAACTTTCTATGGAAGTATATCATTCCATTATCCGTTTTACAATTCCTGTTCGTGAGGGTGGTTGTTTAGATGAGCATTGGTGGTATTCAATATTATAGGTGATAAGAGTGGGAGGTGATTACAATCTATGGAGTTCGTTATAATACACGTATTGGTGGTGTTGGTTTCAATCATAGCTGCTTTAATAGCTGTTGAGGTCAAGGATATTCTGAGGGCGCTTATAGGCTTCGTAATATTAAGCATCTCCCTAAGTATAGTCTTCTACCTGTTAGGTGCTCCATATGTCTCAGTATTTCAACTTGCCATATACGCGGGGGCTGTGGTCGTATTATTCGTAACGGCTTTGCACACGATGAGGAGGGTGAAGCTGTGAATTCGGAAGAAACCAAGTTTTTCGAAGCCTTTACAGCCCTCATGATCGTACTGTGGATAGCTATAATAGCTATATTTCTATCAAACTTGATAGGTTTTCTCACATCCATAGAATATGAGGCTCCAATAACGCTTGAGAAATACCCCTTCTTCATATGGACGTATAGGGGCCTAGACACGTTAACCCAAGTTTTCCTACTTTTAGCGACAATCCTTGGAGTTGCAGCGCTTTTAAGGGAAGACGAGGGGCCTGGTGTAGAAGAAGAGCCTGTGGTTGAAGGCGGGGAGGGTTAAGGATGCAGGAATTAGCTCAAATTCAGACAATCTATATGGTTGCCGTAGTCATATTAACTGCCATAGGGTTATATTGCATAATTGCCAAAAAAGAGCTTCTTAAAATAGTCATTGGAATAGAGATATTGACTTCCGCCGTAAATCTGAACATCATGGTCATGGGTTTGACAGGCTCAGGCGTTGATGCTCTAGCCCAATCCATGGCTGTAATCTCGATGACAATAGGTGCTTGCGTAGCGGCGGTTGCATTGGCCCTCGTTGTCAACGTATTTCGCCACTATCAAACAACGGATGTTAGAAAACTTAGACGGTTGAGGTGGTAGAATGAATGCTCAAATGGTCATATACCCAGTAATAATCCTACTCTCATCAGCAGCCATAATGCCCCCCCTAAATATTTTGGAGGAGAAGCTTAAGTTTAAACAGTTAAAACTCATACTAACCATATTTTCTCTAACATTGTGTCTAATCTTACTACTAACATTGCATCAACAAGTTTCATCCGAAGGGCATATTGAAGCCTTCCTATACGGTTTTGGCCTTCCATTTGGAGTCCAAATTTACGTCGACGAGTTTAGCGTGTACATGGCTGTGATTTTCTGCTACCTCGGATTGTTGGTGTCCATCTTTTCCTATCGCTATATGGAGGTTGACACTGGGCTTGACAAGTATTATGGTTTGCTTCTAACGCTCATAACCGGTATGGTGGGTGTGGCCTTTGCCGGAGACCTTTTCAACCTATACGTGTTCTGGGAGCTTATGTGTATAAGCTCCTACTCCCTCGTATCATTTAGAAAATACCGTTGGGAAGCTGTGGAAGCAGGCTTCAAATATCTAGTTATGAGTACAATAGGCTCGCTCGTAGCGTTATATGGTATATCAATAATATATGGATGTTTTAAGACAGTTAATATGCGTGAAATCGCTATGCAACTTACAATTGCTCAGACGGAATTAAATTCTTCTGCCATATTGTCGCTTTACTTTGCAACTGGTCTTATAATCTGCGGGTTTGCCGTCACCGCTGCTTTAGTGCCTTTCCACACGTGGCTTCCAGATGCACACCCTGCTGCTCCAGCTTCAATAAGCGCTATGCTGTCTGGTGTCGTTATAAAAACTGGCATATACGCTATGGCCCGTGTTCTATTCACGGTTTTCACCATAGTGCCTTTAAGCACTATTGTAGAGGTGGAGATACATCCTGTACCTGCTGTGAACTATGGCTTCATCCTGCTGATCCTCGGCGTTCTAACGATAACTGTTGCGAATATCATGGTCTTAAAACAGAGAGATCTTAAACGTTTTCTGGCGTACTCAAGCATTGTCAATATGGGTTACATAGCCTCCGGCTTAGGCATAGCTGCCCACCTCCTATACCACTACTCTGATCAAGCATACGAATCAGCCATTATAGCGGCATCAGGAGCTGTATTGCACATATTGAATCACGCAGTTGGTAAGGGCCTTCTCTTCCTCTCATCAGGATGTATAGTTCATGAGGCTAAAACTAGGGATCTGACTAAGGTTGAAGGCATAGGTCGTAAGATGCCTTGGACGGGGGTATCATCAACAATAGGCTTATTCCACCTCGCAGGGGTTCCACCCATGGCTGGCTTCTGGAGTAAACTGCTGATAATATGGGGAGGCTTAAGCCATCCTCAAGATATCTTCCTCCTAATATCGACAGCCATAATAATCGTCAATAGTATCTACGCCGCTGGATACTATCTTTGGCTTGTGCAAAGGCTTATGTTCAGTAAGACAGGATCTGCAGCTGAAAAGGCTCACGAGGCTCCACCATCCATGCTGATCCCCATAGCAGTATTAGCCTTATCTTGCATACTTCTAACGATTCTTCTCCCATGGCTAATTCCAGTCGTCGAGTCGTCTGTTTTAACACTCATAGGAGGTTAGATAATAGATTCTGAGCTAAGCAGAGATTTGTAATACTTCATCCCTGCTCAGCCCTTATAATCCCAAAGTGTCTTCACCGAGATGTTGGATATCTTAGCCGCCTCCGTTAGCTTGTCTTAAGCCAATCCCAAGGGCTTTTTTAATGTATTCCTGAGCTGATATTGTCTCCTTCTCTATGGGCTCACCTTTACCCGGTATAACTAGTATGATGGGGTATTTTCTATCCTTTGCGAGCTTTGCTATGGTCCGCTGAATCGATTGGGCCAAACCCTTGGTTAACACGATTATGCCAAAGTCCTTGTCGAGGATGCTTCTTAAAACCTCCTCAGCTTCCTCAGGTGAGTCTGCTATGAAACTGGAACCCACGCCTGCAAGCTTAAACAGAATTGCAGTATCCCTATCCGCTATAACAGCTATGCCTTTCAACTCGGTTAGATGGAAAGCTTAAGCCTATTATAAAGTTTTCTTTAAAAGTAACTTCAGTAGAAATATTTTGAATGTCTCTTAGAGTTTTTCTTCGTGTACAGAAGCTTAAGGCTAAGTGTTAATGAGCATAGGTTGTTGAAATGCGTCAAGCGTAGCTATGAAGATGATAAAGATTTGATTGTGTGTTTAAATTTAAACCCCCAAACCGTAAAGTAAAATTTAATTAATGAAGCTTACCTTACCATAGCAGATTTTTCTCTCTTTCATTAACCATTAAGATAATTGGTTTAAGGGGCAAACATGGAATAATAGAGATAATTGTTAGGCAATACCATGTTACTAGCTTCGCCATTTAAAAGTGGAAAAGCTAAAATCACCCTCTTTCTTAATGAACATATCTTATAAAGAAAAATTTTGTGATAGAAGCACTCTTATGAAATTGGTGATGTAATTTGCGATAATAGTCATTATACTCATATGGAAGTGTTAGAGAAATAATGTTCAGGGCATTAACACTAGAAATAGACGGTGCTTTTATGTTAAAAACTTCAAGTACAATTGCCCTACACAGTTGAGAACAATACCCTTTGAATCCCTCATAAGCTATATATCTCATTAAACAATACCTTGGCTGTCAAGTTTAGATTTTTCATTAGATAATGCTGAGCTTTCTTAACGATTCCAAGGTTTTCTGGTAATTAACGTGAAGAATTTTCCTATTGGTCGTTAGAGCCTTCGTAGGTTTCTATTTTCCATTTCTTAACTTCATTTAGATTAATTGGAGGAACAAATATTGCAATAAAAATCCAATCATCATCTCTATAGTTACATGGTTGATGCATGGTGTTTGGTGGGATATAAAGTACGCTCATAGGTTTAACTTCATATTCCACTTCATCAAATTTAACTGTTCCCACGCCTCTAAGCGTAAAGTAGATTTCAGCTGACTCTTCATGCTTATGCCATGGTCCCTCCTGATGTTGTTCATACCTAAATATTAATAGGTTGAGCGGTATTTTTCTTTCGGATGCATCAAGAATTATTTTGACGTATCTCCCAGATAAGGGAGGTGGAGATCTTCGCTCCACAATTCTACTTACATCCACTAGAAATGGCTTCAATCCATTCTCCCCCATTTATGTCTCATATTCCAATAAACATGGACGCCGTTTATAAAAGTTATTAGTATTTTGAAGACTCCGATTTTTTTCCCCAATTAAGGAATGCCTACCGCCATTAAAACTCTATCTTTCAAATCATTTTATTAAGATAAAGTTTTATCCAAACCCAAAGTTTAAATTAATTAAGAGAACTCAGGTAAGAGTTTCCGTTGCTTCAAAGTCGCCTATGAAGCTTTTAACACTGAGGTGGATAGTTATATAATGCTAACTACTTGACGAGTATAATGGGTTCTGAGTTACGCAGTCTTTGGTAGACATGCGTAACTCTTGAGAATTCATCGAAGCCCTCATCAGTCTCCTCTCCTGTCAGGATGAACCCACTCCAAGCTCTCATAAGCTCTTTAAAGAGCTTCGGGTATGGAGAAAGTCTCTCTATTTGAAGGTATATGTTTATGGAAGCGTTGAGCTGCTTGTTTATCCTCAACAGGAGCATCTTTTCATAGAGTTCTTGAGATTGAGGAAAGTAGCCTTAGCTTTATAATTCATGAGTATCGTAATTGTCCTCCAATCGCTCTTAGAAATATTTCTGTTATGCTTTTTTGGGCTGTTAAACATCATGTTCTTCTTTAAGTCTTCAAACCTGTGAACATAGTCTTTGAACTCTCTCGCTATTGAGGTTGTAAGCCTGTAGATGAAGTCATTCACCCTGTTCTTCTCCCACTTGGAATATTTTGCCAGAACCTTTCTGAGGGATGGCTTCTTTGATGCTTTTTGTTTCAGCCTCTTCCTTTTTACTTCGTAAAATCTGTGTATGTGGAATAGCTTTGTTAAGTCTATTCTAATCCATTCTGTCTCTGGATTGAACCCGTCAAGGCTCTTCTAGTTACAGTCCCAATGCTATTTTACCTTTAACTTCCTCTTTCCTCTTGTCTTAAAAGCTTAAGAATGTTACAGAGTTAAACCTATATACCGTGGCATGCTAATAACATCTGCTGATTAGGGTGGTAGAAGATGCTGATGAAGGGTGTCATATCTAGGATAGTTGGTCCTTTCGTGGTCGCTAAGAATGTTAAAGGATTGCACATGTATGAGCTCGTAAGAGTTGGAGAAGAGGGAATTATAGGTGAGATCATAGGGTTAACTGGTGATAGCGCATTTATACAGGTTTACGAGGAGACTGTAGGTTTGAGACCTGGTGAGAAGATCGAAGGAACTGGAAGACCGCTTTCAGTTGAGCTTGGGCCAGGTTTAATAAGGCATATATTCGACGGTATTCAGAGGCCTCTCCATATTCTTCAGGAAATGGCTGGCTTCCTCATAAAGAGGGGTTTAACTCCCAACGCCTTGGATAGGAGTAAAAAGTGGCTCTTCCACCCAATGGTTGAAGTAGGGTCTAAGGTCTCAGGCGGTAGCGTATTAGGCTTTGTAGATGAAACACCTGTGGTTAAACATAAAATACTTGTACCACCAGATGTAGGAGGTGTCCTGGGGTATATAGCTCCAGAAGGTGAATACACAGTCGTAGATACTATAGCTGAAGTGTTACGGGAAGATAAAAAGATCAGTTTAAGGCTTATGCACGATTGGCCTGTTAGAAGGCCTAGACCTTATAAGTATAAAGCTCCTCCAGATACGCCTCTCGTAACTGGTCAGAGAGTTATAGATACATTCTTCCCACTAGCTAAGGGTGGGATCGCCGCCGTCCCAGGTGGGTTTGGAACTGGAAAGACTGTTCTACAACACACTCTCGCCAAGTATGCTGGTGCTGATATTGCGATATTCGTGGGCTGTGGTGAGAGAGGGAATGAGATGGCTGGGCTTATCGACGAGATTCTCGAGCTTAAGATTCCCGGGACTGAATATCCGCTTTTAGACAGGACTGTTTTGATAGTCAATACGTCTAACATGCCTATCGCCGCTAGGGAGGCAAGTGTATATACAGGGATTACGATAGCCGAGTATTATAGGGATATGGGTTATAACGTGATCCTGATGGCTGACTCCACGTCTAGATGGGCTGAGGCTTTGAGGGAAATATGTGGTAGGCTTGAAGAGATGCCTGGTGAAGAGGGTTATCCGGCTTACTTAACTACGAGGCTTGCGGAGTTCTATGCTAGAGCAGGTAGGGTTGTCACTCTCAGCGGGGAAGAGGGGTCTGTAGCCGTGGTTGGAGCGGTTTCACCTCCTGGGGCTGACTTCTCGGAGCCCGTAACTCAGAGTACTTTAAGACTTGCAAAAGTATTCTGGGCTCTAGACTTCGCCCTAGCTCATAGGAGACATTTCCCTGCTATAAACTGGCTTATGAGTTACTCGATGTACCTCGACTCTATGAGAGATTGGTATGAGAAGTATGTGGCTTCGGACTGGGCTAGGGTTCGCGAAGAGGCTATGAACCTTCTTAGAGAGGAGGAAGAGCTTAGGGAGCTTGTAGCTCTCCTAGGTCCTGAGATTTTGACAGAGGCTCAGCGCTTAACGCTTGAAGTTGCTAGGATGGTTAGAGAATACTTCCTTAGGCAGAGCGCATTCCATCCAGTTGATGCTTACTGTCCCCCAGATAAGACCTATCATATGCTTAAGCTCATACTCAAGCTACGTGAGAAGATGAACGACGCCGTTAAAAGGGGAATCCCCCTAGCTAAGCTTTTAGCTCTACCAGTTGTAGAGGAGGTTGCTAGGATGAAGATTCTTAGTTATGATGAGTTTAAGAAGTCTGTTGATAGAATAGAACATGATGTAGACGAACAGATAGAGATGCTTATTGAGAAGGTAATAAGAGGTGAAGAGGCTTGAAGGGACTGTACAAACCTGCATATAGTGGTTTAAGCTTCTCAACGGTTAAGGAGATCAGGGGGCCGCTCTTATTCGTAGAGGCTAAGGATATGAGCTTTGGAGAGCTTGTAGAAGTCGTAGCTCATACTGGTGAAGAAAGGCTTGGGCAGGTCATCGAAATCTCTGAGAACATAGCCGTCATCCAGGTTTTCGAGGGTACGTCTGATCTAGACGTTGATAAGACGAGGGTGAGGTTTACGGGTGAACCCATTAAGTTAAGAGTCTCCATGGACCTTCTAGGTAGAATCTTCGACGGCAGGGGTAGGGTGATAGACGGTGGTCCAGAGCCAATTCACGTGGATGAATGGGACGTATACGGTGCGCCCATAAACCCGTATTCTAGGGCCCACCCGTCAGAATTTATACAGACTGGTATATCGGTCATAGATGGAATGAACCCCCTCGTCAGAGGTCAGAAGCTTCCGATATTCTCCGGCTCAGGTCTTCCCCACATGCTTCTAGTTTCGCAGATAGTTAGACAGGCTAAAGTGAGGGGTGAAGGTGAAGCTTTTATTGTAGTCTTCGGAGCTATGGGTATAACAGCCGATGAGGCTAGGTGGTTTAGGGAGGACTTCGAGAAGATGGGGGTCATGGATAGAACAATAATGTTCATAAATCTAGCTGAAGACCCCGCCATTGAAAGGCTTTTAACGCCCAGGTTGGCCTTAACAGCCGCGGAATACTTCGCCTTCGAGCATCACATGCACGTACTCGTCATACTTAGCGATATGACTTACTATGCTGAAGCCTTAAGGGAAGTGTCAGCTGCTAGAGAGGAGGTTCCAGGTAGACGGGGATATCCGGGTTACATGTACACAGACTTAGCTTCAATCTACGAGAGGGCTGGTAGGGTTCGGGGAGGTAAGGGTTCTGTTACCCAGATACCAGTTTTAACCATGCCTGAAGATGACATAACCCACCCAATACCAGACCTCACCGGATACATTACGGAGGGCCAGCTTATCATGGATAGAGATCTGCATAGGAGAGGCATATATCCACCCATAAACCCACTCCCCTCACTTTCGAGGCTCATGGACGCTGGAATAGGTCCAGGCAAGACTAGGAAAGACCATAAGCAACTTTCAGATCAGCTCTACTACTGTTACGCCGAAGGTGTAGCTATCAGGGAGGCTGCGATGATATCTGGCGAGGCTGGTTTAACTGAGAGGGATAAGCTATACTACGAGTTTGCAGAGAATTTTGAGAGAAAGTTCATAAGCCAGGGCGTCTACGAGGATAGAGATATAGAAGAGACATTGAACATAGGATGGGAGCTTCTGGCATCGTTCCCGGAGGTTGAACTAGCTAGGATAGATCCTTCTCTGATAAGAGAGTTTCACCCTAAATATGTACGTGGAAAGGGTTAAGGGTTGGCCGCGGTCGAGCTTGCAGCAGTTCCCATAACTAGAGAAGGTTTACTGAAGCTCCGTAAGAGGAGAACCCTAGCCTTAACCATAGTAGACCTGCTTCAGAGAGACTTAGACGTTTTGGTAAAGAGGTTCTTCAGCCTAGTGGATGAGGTTGAGAAAACTAGGAATGAGCTTTACGACTATTTGTCTGAATCTTATAGGGCTCTATCGAAGGCTAAAATTGCCCTCGGCTCTATAAAGTTTAGGGAACTTGGCTTCAGCAGGGTTCCAACAGTGTTTAATTTTAAGATTAGGGAAGAGAGGTTGCTCGGCGTGAGGCTTATAAACGTTGCCATACCAGTTTTTAAACTCGTCGAATCAGGCAACTTAAATTCATACAATGTACTTGACACATCCGTCGCGCTAGACGACGCCGTTCTTAAAGTTAGAGGCGTAGTAGAGCTTATAGTCAAACTTGCAGAAGTTGAGGCATCAATTGATAACGTGGCTAGAGCTATGCAAATCACTAGGAAGAGGATTAATATAATTCAATACCGATTTATACCAGAGATAGATAAAATGATTAAACGTATAGAGTTCATACTAGAGGAGAGAGCTAGAGAAGATGCTGTGAGAATGAGGATTCTTCAAAAAAAGAGAAAGGCTAAAGCTGAGGCTAAAGCTTTATAACCTCACACGCCTCCACGGCTTAAGCTTGTGGGATTATCGATTTCTCAGCCTCTATGACTTCATCATACCGAGTTCTGGGCTTTATCAAACTAGCCCTGCCATAGACGTATAACCCATCGTAGTCCGCATTATATGAGTAGCCACATTTTAGGCGTCGTTTGTTATCCGCTTTTCTTTACGTTCAATCTTCTTGATGGTTTTGTAGGTTTTATTTAAAACTAGAGACCTTCTGAGGTGGAAGTGGTGCCCTTAACTTTTCCAAGTTCTTTGCCGTCTTGTGTATTTATTGGAACATTTATTCCGCCTTTAGCCCCGTAGATGGGTATCTTAAGCCAATATGGTATCAGCTTAGTATCGGCTCTAAAAACTTTTAAACTACATATTCCTTTGCTTTATAAGGTGACTTAATGGAGGATCATGCCGCTGCTGGAGACAACGGTGAGGATATTGAACATTTAATAGAGGAGGTTTGTGAAAAAGCCCGTGCAGAGAACCCTATAGTGGCTATTAGGGAGGCTGAGGAGAAGGCAAGGAGGCTTATAGAGGAGGCTAAGAGTAAGGCTCATGAAATTGAGGTGAACGCTTCTCTGGAGGCTGAGAAAGAGAGGAGAAGTCTTGTAGAAAAGCTTGTTGCGGAGGCTGAGGAAGAGTCACGGCGAATCTTGGAGTCTGCTCGTAAGGAGACGGCTTGGGAGGTTGGGAAGGAGGTTGAAGAATTAAGGGCGGGTGTTGAGTCTAAGCTCAGGAGGGCTGTAGAAGTCGTTTTGAGGTATATACTGCCTGAATGAGGGGGTGAGACTTATGAAGGCTGTAGTAGGCGAAGCTATTATTAGGAAAATAATAGAGCATGGTAAGGCTGAAGCTGAGAAGATAATTAAGGATGCTGAGGTGAGGGCAAAGCAAATCTTGGAGAGCGCTAGAGCTGAGGCTTATAGGGAGGCGGCTGAAAGGGTTAATTCTATAAAGAGTGATGCTGAGGTAAGGGCTGCCATGATAAGACATACAGCTGCTACGAAGGCTAAAATTATGCATAGGCTTAAAATGCTCGAGGAGAAGAATAGGATGATTGAAGATGTATTTAAGGTTGCTTGGGAGGAACTTGCCAAGTTTACTAGAACTGACAGGTATCTCGAAGTTTTAAAAAACCTGATACTTGAAGCTGCCTTATCCATAGGTGGAGGACGGTTAAGAATAGTAATACCTCAACATCATGGGGCTGTGATAGAGAAGATTAACCTTCAAGACCTTGCAAAAATCGTAGAGGAGAGGACTGGAAATAAGACGGATTTCGAGGTAACTATTGAGCCTCTGAACGTTTCAGGCGGCGTCATCGTTGAGACTTTAGATGGGAGAATAAT
>CAZMSC010000016.1:0-37551 GCA_964568845.1 uncultured Candidatus Bathyarchaeia archaeon
CAATCTATAAACCTTCTAAGCCTATCCAAGGCGACTGTAAGACCCCTCCAAGCCATAACCTCTTCAACCTCTCCAACGAGAAGCCTGCAGGCGTTCTTCAGGCAGAACTCAAACCTAGCCATAGCCATACGTCCAAGCGCTATGCATCCACTATAGTTTCCATCTTCAAACGCCTCCACGCTCTGATCGTAGAGGCTTAAAGCCTCCTGATACGTAGCATTAATATCGCTCGGGATCTCCCCAATAGTTTCGTTTAAAAGCTCTAAAGTCGCGTTAGCCCTATTCCTCGTAATCTCCAAAAGCCTAAGCATCACCCTAGCCCTATTCTCCAACTCGTCTGTAGCCTCATCATCGTTCCCAGCCATAACCATAGGCGACACAAACAGCGTGGTCAATAGTAGCGTAAACATCACAGCCGTCAAAACCTGAGCCTTCTTCAAACCCACCACCTCCCGAGTCTAACCGAGTTTAACTTAGCAATTTCTAGCTTATATAGGACACTAATGGGAAGACCGTTTCAACGAGTGAAACTCTAAGGCAATAGCCTTTTAAACTTCTCCGCAAATTTACAGCGTAATGAACATCTACGCATACCTTTGTAGAGAGGCTAAGAGAATAACCGAGCAATCTCTAAACGATCTCAAGGATAGAGATTACTGGGTTAAAACCGAGCATGAGAGACGTAGAAAATTCATAGATATGCTGGGCTTAACAGAACGCTTCAAAAGTAAGCGTGAGCCAGTTAAACCAACTATAACTGGCATAATCCATAGAAACGGCTATAGGATCGAGAAGCTCTACTACCAGAGCCTTCCAGGACTATACGTGACCGGAAACCTATACGTACCTGAGGACTTCGACAAACCTACGCCGGCAATCTTATACCTATGCGGGCACTCACTCAACCAGAAGCATGCCTACCAAGCCCATCCGAGGAAATTCGCACAGTTGGGCTTCACAACGCTCATAGTAGAAACCATTCAGAAGGGTGAGATACGTGGGCATCACCACGGCACATACCACTACGGATGGTTCAACTGGTACAGCTTAGGCTATACACCCGCAGGCGTCGAAGTCTGGAACGCCATGAAAGCCTTAGACATACTACAGTCTAGGCCGGAGGTAGACCCGAATAGTATAGGCGTCACAGGCATATCTGGCGGTGGGGCGATGAGCTGGTTCACGGCAGCCGCTGATGTGAGAGTAAAAGCAGTAGCACCCGTATGTGGGACGGCAACCGTAGAATCACACGTATGTAAACGTACAATCGAAGGGCACTGCGACTGCATGTTTTGGATAAACAGCTATATGTGGGATTTAACAGACGTAGGTGCTTTAATAGCTCCAAGACCCCTACTCATAGCCTCAACCGAGAGGGACTGGATCTTCGACATAGATTCTGTAAGGCTCATATATGTAAGGCTTAAAAGACTGTACGGGCTTTTAGAAAGCCCTGAAAACATAGCTTTAGTTGAAACACCGGGGGGACACGGATACACCGAAGGCTCTAGGAAAGCGATATTCCAATGGTTCCTAAAACACCTCAAAGGCGTGGAGGCTTCCGCCGAAGAAGTCGGAGACATAGATGAATCCCCGTCCTCCCAGGAGACTGTTGAAACCCTAAAAGTCTTCGATAGAATACCCGGCGATGAAAAAGTGACGACTGTGCAAAACTGGTTTATAAAACCAGCAGAACCACCCGAGATAAACAACGTTGAAGAGCTTGAAAGTTATAGAAGAAGCCTCATTGAAACGCTTATGGAGAAGACGTTCTCAGCATTCCCACGTAAACCCTGCAGTTTAAACGTGGAAGTCGAGCTTAAGCAAGAAGATGGAAGCTGGTTGGGATACTTGGTGGGCTTCACGTCTGAAGAGGGGTGGAGGCTACACATGCAGGTCCTTAAGCCTTTAAACGCACCTGAGCCTACGCCAGTACTGCTCGTATTGAACAGGTCTGCTAAAACCCTCAACTTCTACTGGGTTGAAGAACCCCTAGTCAACGGGCTCAGCAGGTCGTGGGCTAGAGCATTCCTAGAGGTTAGAGGGGTAGGTGAAACGTCATGGGCTTCAGACCTGCAGTGGCTTATACGTAGAGCTGCACCATTAACCGGGAGGACGATTGCGAGCATGAGGGTTTACGACGTTCTAAGGGCTATTGAAGCCTTGAAATCTCTAAACTGGGTCGACGCTAAGCGGATAGGCATTATGGGTGGTTGTGAAATGTCCGTACCTGCACTATACGCGGCTCTGCTCGAGAGAAGCGTATACATGCTGATCCTGAACAACCCACCACCTTCTCAAAACCTAGCTTCAAACCCAGACGGCTCCGGACCGGCTTTAGAAATGTTAAACTGCCTAAGGTATACAGACCTACCCTACGTGGCAGGGCTGATATGGCCGACAAACCTAGTATTCCTAGGGCCTAGACCTGAAACATACGCTTGGGCTGAAGAACTATACGTAAAGCTCGGCCCACCAGGCTCCGTGAGGCGTGTAAAAAACCTATCAGAGCTGACAGTTTAACTCGCGCTCAAACGCATAATAGTACTCCCTAAGAGCTTTAAAGTCGGCTGAACGTATCCTATCCCACGGTAGAGGGCTATCCAATCCCTTAGCCGTGTAGACGACCCTGTTGAAGTCTACTCCAACGGCTTTAGAAGCCTCTCTCACGTTCACCGCATCGTGCACAGCCATGTACTCAACAACCCTACCGACGGAGCAGTCTCCAAGGGAGAGTAGAGCCTGAAGCTCAGCTTCAGCGAGATTAAGCATTTCAACGAAAACAGCCGCTTTAGGCATACTAGACCTGACGACTTTAAAAGCCTCCTCCAAGTACCTCCTAGAAGCCAAGGGTAGCCATTGGAAAGGCGTCTGAGGCTTAGGTATTAAAGGGTTGATGGATACGTGGACCTGGCTGAACCCTATTCTCGCGAAGGCTTCAGCCAACCTTCCAATACCCTCCAAGCACCCACGGTCTTCACCTGGAAGACCAAGCATAAAATACAGCTTAAGCCTCTTAAACCCGCTTTCATAAGCAATCTCAGCAACCTCTAAAATACGGTCATCCGGTATAGGCTTACCTATAAGGCTTCTAACATACTCTGAAGCAGACTCAGGAGCCAGAGTGAGAGTCCTCTGCCCACCTTGAACTATAAGCTTCATAAGCTCCTCATCAACCAGATCCATTCTAATAGAAGGCGTTGAAAAACCAACACCCCTAGAAGCCAGATACGCGCAGACGTCTTTAAGCCACCTATTATCCGATATGCCAGCACCGACAAGTGAAACCTTATTAACGCCAGTCCTCCTTAACCCCTCATCGATCAAACCGACCATAGAGTCGAAACCCCTATGCCTCACAGGCATATTAACCCAACTAGCTATACAGAAGCGGCACATCCTCCCACATCCCCTAGTCGCTTCCAGGTTAAACGTCAAACCGAAGACCGGGCAAAGGGGATCCCCCTCTTCAACCAGAGGGATCACCTGAGCCGTCGGATGTAGACTATCCTCGAGTTTTAAAGCATAAACCTTCTCCACTAAACCCTCAGATAAACCCGGCACGTAGAAGCCCCTCATACCGCTTAAAGCCTCAAGCCTACTACTCTTGTCGCGATGCTCCATGCAAGCCTCTACAAGCTGGTCTACAATAGGCTCAGCATCACCTATCGCGAAAACATCTACATAATCCTCTAAAACGGTTGGATTCGATGTTGGAACAATCCCCCCAGCTAAGACAATAGGATACCTATCGCCCCTATCTACGCGGCGTAGAGGTATCCCCGAATCCCTAAGCCCCTTGAGGAATTCAACATAGCCTTCTTCATACGAAATCGTAACAGCCACTACGTCGAAGTTTTCAAACATCCTCCCGGATTCGACGCTACGCGGAGGCTTAGACCCATCTATGAAAACCCTCTCGCATAGACAGTCGTCTCTAATGTTGAATAGATGGTATAGAAGCTGAACAGTTAAACCAGTCATCCCAGCCCTATAGCCTCCAGGGTAGACGAGAGCAATCTTTACAGGAACCCTTCTCCAATCCTTAACGACCATATTGCGCTCTACAAGCCTCGGCAAACGAACAACCCTCAACTATAACATATTAAAACACTGAGTTATATTCGATTCTCCTACTTTTCATAATGCTCCAATAAACCGCGTCCCCTTCAAGATAAATAGGGCTCATACCTCTCCCTTGCACCGAGTATGTTTGACATATCCACGGCTTAAGCACTCCATCTTACCGAGTCCTAGACCGTGTTGAATCAGCCTCTGCAAACATACTTCTAAGAACACATATAAGTTTATGTCATAGAGAAATATGTAAGGTGGAGAAATTGAGCAAGAACGTTTACGAGCCTTATTGGAATTCACTTAGACTTCACCCGGTTCCAAGATGGCTTGATGAAGGGAAATTCGGCATCTATACACACTGGGGGGTATACTCAGTGCCGGCATGCGGACCCAACGGTTCATGGTATCCATATAACATGTATAGAGAAGGAACGCAACAGTACGAGTATCATGTTCAGCATTACGGCCATCCTTCAAAGTTCGGCTATAAAGATTTCATTCCGATGTTTAAGGCGGAGAAGTTTGACCCTGATGAGTGGGCGGAACTGTTTAAGGCTGCCGGCGCCAGATTTGCCGGCCCGGTTGCAGAGCATCATGACGGCTTCTCAATGTGGGATAGCGACGTTAACGAGTGGAACGCCGCCCGCATGGGCCCTCAAAGAGACATCGTCGGAGAACTCGAGAAGGCCATAAGGAAGTGGGGGATGAAGTTCATGGTCGCTTTCCATCATGCTGAAAACTGGTGGTTCTACCCACACTGGAGGAAGGAGTTCGACGTCTCAGACCCAAAATACTCCGGCCTATACGGCCCAATCCACAATCAAGATGCGCCTCCAGACTTCGGATGGGACGACCAGGATCTGCCGAGTAAAGAGTTTCTTGAGAAGTGGAAGGAGAAAATTCGGGAAGTAGTGGATAAGTATAGGCCTGACCTCATATGGTTCGACTTTGGGCTTCAATACGTTCAGGAGAAGTATAAGAGGGAGATCATCGCCTACTACTTTAATAGGGCGTCGGAGTGGAACATGGGTGTCACAGTATGCTATAAGGATCACAGTGTTCCTCCAGGGTTCGGTGTCGTAGATTACGAGCTAGGGAGGGAGAGCGAACTGACCTATCATAGGTGGATAACAGACACAGATATAGCAATTGGTGGACGTTGGTCCTACGTTTATGGAATAGAGTATAAATCAACGACATGGCTCATCCACTATCTGGTGGATAACGTCAGTAAGAATGGCTATCTTCTGCTCAACGTCGGGCCGAAGGCAAGTGGAGAAATCCCTGAACAAGCAAAGCAGAGGCTTCTTGAGATGGGTGAGTGGCTGAAGCTCAACGGTGAAGCCATCTACGGCACCTCACCATGGGTGTTATACGGCGAAGGCCCAACGAAAATGACGTTGAGAGGCGGGTTCACGGAAGAGGCAGAGGTCTTCTATACGGCTGAAGACATAAGGTTCACGGTTAAAGATAATCTACTATACGCTATATTGCTAGGTTGGCCTGGAGAAGAAAGAGAGATAACCATTAAGTCATTGCGGGTTTTGTATCCAGGAGAAGTTCACTCAGTGTCGATGCTTGGAGTCGATGGAGAGCTGAAGTGGTCACAGAGCAGTGAAGGCCTCAGAATTAAGATGCCTAATGAGAAGCCCTGCGAACACGCATATGTAATTAAAATCGAAAGGGAGTAAACCGCTCTTTAAATATTAGGGAAAAAGACTGAATCCCAGCTTTTTTTTTTCGGAAAGTAGCGGGCCCGGGGGGAATCGAACCCCCGACCAACAGGTTAAGAGCCTGCCGCTCTACCGTTCTGAGCTACGGGCCCCAGTCTTTATTGAGAAGATGTTTCTTATTTTAAATTTTCGGTTTAAGGTCGGCCGAATCATCTTTTGGTAACGTTTAAATTATCGGTTAAGCCATTAAATTAGGCTTGGAGGTCACTCTTTTTTGGGGACACTGGTCGACGCCGCCAGAAGAGGGGTTATTACGGAGGAGATTAGAGCGGTTGCCGAAGCCGAGCGTATTACGGCTGAAAAGGTCAGAGAACGGGTTGCAAGAGGCCTCATAGTCATACCGAGAAACATCTCCCACAGGGCTAAGCCTGTCGGCATTGGAAAAGGCTTAACCGTTAAGGTCAATACAAACATCGGTACGTCGCAGGACTTCTGTGACCCCGATTTTGAATTGAAGAAGGCTAAGCTTGCGGTTAAACTCGGCTCGGATACTTTAATGGATCTATCTACCGGTGGAGAGCTCGACGTTGTGAGGAGTAGAATACTGAAGGAGATGGATGTACCCCTAGGTACAGTCCCCATATATCAAGCATTCATAGAAGCCCTCAGGAAGGGTATAAGCATACCAGACGTGACTGAAGACGACATGTTCAACACTATAGAGAAACACCTTAAAGACGGTGTCGACTTCATAACCGTACACTGCGGAATCACACTGGAGGCTGTTAAGCTCCTACTCAAAAGCAAGAGAATCATGCCGATCGTCAGTAGAGGTGGATGCTTCCACGCGGCGTGGATGATGGCTAGAGGTGAAGAGAACCCGCTTTACAGGAACTTCCAGCATCTGCTTGAACTCGCTAGGGAATACGACGTATGTTTAAGCCTAGGAGACGCGTTGAGGCCGGGCTGCATAGCGGATTCCTTCGACAATTTGATGAATATGGAGCTTCTAACAGTAGCCAGGCTGGTGGAGGAAGCCAGGGGGAAGGGTGTTCAATGTATGGTTGAGGGGCCTGGACACATGCCTCTAGACCAGATATCGACCAACGTTAGAATGGAGAAGTACCTGTGTAAGGGAGCACCATACTACGTTTTAGGCCCAATACCGACAGACACATCATCATCCTACGACCACATAGCAGCCGCGATCGGCGGAGCCGTAGCAGCTGTAGCTGGCGCAGACTTCCTATGCGTAGTAACACCAGCCGAACACCTAGGGCTTCCAAGGCTCGAAGACATAGAGGAAGGAGTTATCGCCGCCAAAATAGCCGGGCATGCCGCTGATATCGTTAAACTCGGTGGAAGAGCCTCAAGCATAGACCTTAAGATGGCTAAAGCCAGGTCTAAGCTAGACTGGAAGACTCAGATAAAATTGTCTGTAAACCCTGAAAGAGCAGAAGCCATCCACGGGTTTGCCAAATCCCCCTCAGGTGCGTGTAGCATGTGTGGGCCATACTGCGCATTAAAAATCGTGAGGAGACACATGGAACGGTGAAGCTGTTGCCTGAGCGTAAACTGGAGCCTAGAGCCTTAAGCATAGCAGGCTCTGACAGTTCAGCTGGTGCTGGAATACAAGCAGATTTGAAGACTTTCTCATCTCTAGGGGTTTACGGTTCAACCGTTATCACCTGCATAACTGCTCAGAATACGATGGGCGTATACAGAGTCGTCCCCCTACCTTCTAAACTGATCGAAGCCCAATATAGGGCGGTTTTTGAAGACATAGGCTTCGACTCCGTTAAAACCGGACTGCTACCTTCAAAACCAATCGTAGAGAAAATCGTTAAACTACTCGAGAAAACAGATAAACCCATCGTAGTAGACCCGGTTTACATGGCTGGGACGGGCTTTAAACTGACCTCGGAAGACGCCTATAAAGCCATTACTGAGAAACTCGTACCAATAGCTACGGTTGTAACGCCTAACATCAACGAAGCCTCTAAAATAGCTGGTTTTAAAATCGAAAGCGTCAGCGATGCTGAGAAAGCAGCTAAATTAATAGCATCCTACGGTCCAAAGGCGGTCGTCGTTAAAGGTGGGCATTTAAGGGAAGAGCCCATAGACGTGGCTTTTTACAACGGAGAAGTAATCAGATTAGCTGGCTCTAGAGTTGAGGGTGTATTTCACGGAGCCGGATGTTGCTTTTCAGCCGCCATAGCGGCTTGGCTTGCGAAGGGTCAAACGATTCAAGAAGCCATCAAGAAAGCTAAAGACTTCGTGGAGAAAGCTATAGCTCATCATCACCCTATAGGCTTAGGCGTTAAACCGGTTAACCCGACGGCATCCCTGTACATGGATGCTGAGAAGTGGGATGTCATCGTAAACGTTAAATCTGCGGTTAGGCTTCTAGAGGAAAACCCTAAGGTTTTGAAGCTCATACCTGAAACCTCGTCCAACTTAGTTATGGCGCTAAGCTACGCCAGAGACCTCTCCGAGGTAGCTGGAGTACCAGGTAGAATAGTTAAAGTTCAAAATAAGGTTAAGGCAGTCATGGAGCCTAGCTACGGTGCTTCACGACACGTAGCCGCAACAGTCCTAACGGCTATGAAGTTCGATCCAAGTATAAGAGCTGGTATGAACATAAAAATGGACAACCATGTGCTTGAAACCTGCCGAAGGCTTGGGTTTAAAATTTCAAGCTACGATAGAAGGCTCGAGCCTATAGACATTAAAAGCAAGGAGGGGATGTCTACAAGCTGGGGCGCGGAGCAGGCGATTAAAGCCTTAAGGGGAGTAGTTCCAGACATCATATACCACGAGGGAGACTGGGGTAAAGAGCCCATGATAACTGTCTTAGGGGTAGATGCCTTAGACGTAGCGTTGAAAGTGATTAAAATAGTCGAGGCCTTATAAGCCCATTTTAACGTAAAACAGGTCTACAGCCTTCTTCACAAACTCCCTATCTATAGGACCCAGGGGAGATACAGTCTCATATATCCTCTCAGCCATCTTCAAATCTCCAATCTTAAACCCCTCCCTCAATTTAAACCTATTCTTATCCCTGAGAATTTCCAACCCTAACTTCACAAGGTCTTCTGAGCTAAACCCATAGCCGACAGTTTTCAGAACATTCTCAGTTAACGTAGGATTGTATATACCTCTGGCGAAGAAGCAGACGACCAAGCTTGAGAGGATCTGACGCCAAGCCTCCTCCTCAAGCAGATAATCGACAGCCTCTTCAACAGACGGTTTACGGCTCTCCTTCAAAACCTTCTGGTCTAAACTATAACCAGCCGAATCTAAATGGCTGTGTCTAGCACCAGTTAGAAAACCGAGGTGAGCCGCTGGACCAGTGTGGTAGCCTGGCATCTCATTCCCGCCGAACGACAACGCGTAGTCAGCCCCACCATATTTATCTGAAGCATACTTCACACCCATCGAGATGTCTCTGTAGAACTCCGTCGGCTGCTCTACGATAAGCCTCATAGCTTTAAGATAGGTCTTCCAATCACTCCATTTAGGCTTCAAACCCGCCGTTTCACCTTCAGATATTAAACCCTTCTCAAACGCTTCAGTCATCCACGCCAAAACCACACCGGTAGACATAGCGTCTACGCCTAAAACCTCAACCTCGTGGAAAAGCCTAAGCATACCCTCCGTGTCTGATACACCGAGCATAGAGCCTAAGGCGTAAATCAGCTCGTAATCGTAAGATATCATAGTCGTCTTGTAAAAGTACGGCTCGTCTTCATACGGCTCCCTTAACGCCGCCAAGTGTATGCAGGCTACTGGGCAGTGACTACAAGCGACTCTACGCCCCAGATAGTTTTCAGCGAGAAATTCGCCAGAGATCTTCTCAGCGTCTTCAAACCTAGCCTCCCTGAGGTTTCTAGTCGGAAGACCTCCTATCTCATTTAAAGGAGAAACGTTCATAGAGGTCCCTATATCATGATACTTACGCATAATCGCTGTTTTAGTAGCCGCGTTAAATACCTCATCATAGAGTATTCTGTAGGTTTTAACGTCTTTAACCGGTATCGTCCTCGTCCCAGATATCACTAGTGCTTTAAGCTTCTTACTACCGAAGACGGCTCCCAATCCAAGCCTACCGAAGTGCCTGTAGGTTTCAGTCGTTACACACGCGTATCTAACCAACCTTTCGCCAGCAATCCCTATACGCATTATCGACCTAATACCAGCACCCGGCTCCCTTTCACGTATCACTCTTCCAACAGTTAAACTGCTACCAACACCCCATAGACCTGAAGCATCTCTGAAGAAGACCCTCTCACCGTGAACAGCCACGTATATTGGGGTTTCACTAGCACCCTTAATAACCACGGCTTCATAGCCTGCTAATCTTATAGCTACAGCGCTTCTACCACCAGCATGGCTTTCACCGAGGTTTCCAGTTAAAGGCGATTTAAACAGTGCTATCGTCTTCGAAGCCATAGGGTATAACCCTGTAAGGGGACCGACTGCGAAAACTATGACGTTTTCAGGCCCCAGCGGGTCCGCGGCTTTAGGCAGCTCTTCCTCTAAAAGCTTTATACCGACACCGACCCCTCCAATTCTACCGTTGAAAAGCTCATAGCGATCCTCAACCCAGCTCCGTTTTCTAGATAGATCTATATTGAGGACTTTCCCATACGTCATTTCCCCACCTCTTCGAAGGCTAGAATCTTATAAGGACAGTACTTTACACAATAACCGCAGTATAGGCATATTATTGGCTTGTTAAGTTCATAGTTCCAGAATACTGCTCCAAAAGGACAGGCCTCCCTACAGTGGCCGCATCCAATACATTTATCCGGGTTTAGTCTAACCCCGCCACCCGCCCTCACGGTTAAAGCCCCAGTGGGACAGACCTTCTGACATGGTGGATCCGGGCAGGCTCTACACACTATAACTGTAAACCCCCTTTCGATACCGCCAGTAGATTTAACAAGTATGGCTGAAAGACCTAGGCCGCCATATCCAAGCCTCCTGCTACATGCAAACATGCAAAGCTGACAGCCTACGCAACGTTCACTATCTACTACAGATATCCTTTTAGCAGACATACAGCTGAATCTACCTTCAAGGTGTTATTAAGTTTTCAAGCGACGTTTAGAAGAGGATTTTACAAGCATACGCAACTTACTTAAAAATCCATAGAAAAATGCAGAATAAAATTCATAAACCCTTTAATGTTAAAATTTACTTGAGTCGTTATGAGCATGGCTTTAGTACTCATTAATACCGAAGCCGGATTTGAAGAAGCAGTTCTTGAAAAATTGAAAAAGACGAGGAACGTTAAAGAAGCATTCATCGTATACGGCGTCTACGATATAATCGCAAAAGTGGAGGCAAAGGACCTCGAAGAACTCAGAGACGTAATATCCGCCCGTTTAAGACATATTGAAGGTGTGAAGTCAACGGTAACGCTTATAGTAATCTCTTAAGGCTCTTCTTATAGAACGGTGTTTAAATGCAAAGGCGTACCTTAACTATGCACTACGGTGTTGAGAGTAGAGAATTTGAAGTAGATGAAAGCAGAATCTTAAACATTGTAGAGCCGCGACGTGTAAAACCCGTTAAACGTTTAGACGCGGCCGTTAAAGAGTCTCTGATGAAACCCATAGAGTATATGAGAATTATAGACTACGTTAAGCCGGATATGACAATCGCCATAATATCAGAAGATAATACAAGAGTATGCCCCGTAGATAGGATAATACCCCATATACTAGTCGAATTTAAGGAGGCTGGTGTTAAACGTGAAAACATCAAGATAGTAGTGGCTCTAGGAACCCATAGACCTATGACGAAGGAGGAGCTTGAAAACAAGCTTGGAAAAGAAGTCGTTGAAGAGTATGAAGTTATAAACCACACGTGGAGGAATCAAGATGAGCTCGTTGAAGTAGCTATAACGGATTCAGGAACCCCTGTGAAAGTCAATAGGCACGTAGTGGAAGCAGACTTTAAAATAGGTATTGGCAATGTTATCCCCCACAGGGTTTCAGGGTACTCCGGCGGTGCTAAAATCATCCAGCCAGGCATATGCGGAGCTGAGATTACCGGTGAAACGCATTGGAAGGCTGCTCTAATACCTATAGAGGAGGCTCTAGGGGTTGTTGAAAACCCTGTGAGGTGGGAAATGGAACGTATAGCTTCGAAAGTCGGTTTAAACGCTATTGTAAACACGGTGCTGAATCGAGATCGAGAAGTAGTTGACGTCGTATTTGGAGACTTTGTCAAAGCCCATAGGAAGGCGGTTAAAACGGTTGATTCGATTTACAAGTTTAAACTGGAGGAGAAAGCTGACATAGTCGTCGTAGATAGTCACCCCGCTGATTTAGATATGTGGCAGGCTGTTAAAGCCCTCTTCCCAGCGGCTCTAGCCGTTAAGAGGGGAGGGATTATAGTCTTCCTAACACCATGTCCTGAAGGCGTTTCAAAGGAACATCCTGAAGTTGAAGAGCTCGGTTATCAGCCTATACCAGTTGTAAAGAAGATGGTTGAAGATGGATCTATAGACGACCTCATAGCCGCTGCACACATAGTCATGGTTAGGGAGGTCTTAGATAGAGCTAAGTGTATAATGGTTTCAGATGGTTTAAGCGAAAGTTTAGCCTGCAAGCTAGGCTTCAATTACGCTAGCGATCTACAAGATGCTGTAGATGAAGCTTTAAGGGAAAAACCCGATGGCAGAATACTGGTTATGCGGATGGGTGCTGAACTGACTTTAAGCTAAACACCTACACTGGCCTATTTTACATGAATTTCAACTATACAGCCATCTTCAACGGGATAATTTAAACCAACCCTCAAGCCCCTAGCATTCCCGCTCCAAATCCTAGCGTACTTAAACCTCTCGTACAGCTCCCTATGGATGCTCTTAGCGACATCGCTGACGGTAGCCCCCCTCCTCAAAACTATGGGTTTAGGATCCGGTTTAATGCTCCCAACGGGTTTAGTATATACTCTTATCAACTCTAACGTCTCGATCAGCGTCTTTCCAATGATACTTAACCCCACTCCAGTGGTACACGAAACCGGGACAACTTTCAATTCGCCGACGAGTTTCAATACTACGTCGAGATTCTCTCTAGAACCCGGGAGATCCATCTTATTGGCTAAGACAATTGTGGGCTTATAAGTGGACATGCCGAAGATAGCATCTTCAACGTCGTCCATATACACCTCTCCAATAAGCTTTACAAAAACGGATTTAAAACCATAACCCGCTAGAAGCTCTTTAACCTCCTCAAAGGAGCAGTCGATGAGCCTTCCCCCGCCACCTATAGTTATAGCACCAGTTGGCTTACGTAAGATCTCCACATGCCCTCTAGGTTTTTTAATGAGTATTCTTGAGTTTTCAAGCTCCTCTGTAAGGATTTGCCACTGTTTAACGGGGTCTTTTGAAGCGTCGATCATAAGTATTAAGCCGTCAGCATTTCTAATGATGTTCATTACTTTTAAACCATGACCCTTCCCCTCAGAAGACCCCTCCATCAAAGCAGGCAGCTCTACGAGCTGAAAATCCACACCATCATAATGGAAAGCCCCTACCACTGGAAGAGTAGTCGTATATGGTGTGTTGCTGATAAGTGGTCTAGCATTCGTTAAAGCCGATAGGAGGCTGCTTTTACCGACGTTCGTTAAACCAGCTATCGCTATCTGCACGTCACCAGCCTTCTCAACAGCAAATAGGTCTCTAGCAGTCTTCCTCCTCCTCTTCCTAGCTTCAAGCTCCTCTTCTAAAGCCGAAACCTTCCTCTTAACGTTGATTATAAGTTTAGCAGTACCCTTATGCTTCGGGCAGATCGACAAGAACTCCTTCATAAGTCTAATCTTATCCTCGACATCTCTAGCAGCCACAACCTCAGCCCACTTACTCTTCGCCTTATCGGGGAGATTTGTGACCATCTAAACCATGATAAAGCGTTGCAAATCTATAAATATTTCAAAAACAGTTGATGTACAATATACTGTTTAAAAACTAAACAGGTGTAAGTAAGACTCGGAAAAACTTAAAGGCTAAAAACCTCTGAAAGTGACATTGAATCGGTGACCACAATGAATGGTAGACCTTTCCACATAGCGTTGCCTGAAGAGATTAAAAAGGGATATACCACAGACATATACTTCATACGTACGAAGAAGATCCTAGATGCGCTCAAAATGGATAAGATGAGGGTTGTAATGGAAGTTACATCTGGAAAACTACCGAGAGATTGGCCTTGGGCTGTGTTCTGCGGTTTGGAAGACGTTCTAACGCTTTTAGAAGGGCTTCCAGTAAACGTCTCCTCCTTTCCAGAGGGGACGATTTTCAAACCGTTCGACGTAGATGGTTTAAGAGTACCCGTTATGACCGTTGAAGGCCCTTACGGAGACTTCTGCATATATGAAACACCCCTACTCGGCCTCGTATGTCAAGCTTCTGGCGTAGCTACGATGTCTGCTAGGATTAGAAAAGTCGCTAAAGATAGGCTTGTAATAGGATTTGGAATACGTAGAATGCATCCAGCTTTAGCCCCAATGATAGATAGAGCAAGCTACATAGGTGGTGTAGATGGGGTATCAAGTATTATTGGTGCTGAAACCATAAACAAGAGACCCATGGGAACTATGCCCCACGCCCTCATAATAGTCTTAGGCGACCAAGTGAAAGCTTGGAAGAGCTTTGACGAATTTATCGAGAAGGCAGTTCCCAGAATAGCTCTAGTAGATACGTTCTACGACGAGAAGGTGGAGGCCATTATGGCTGCCGAAGCTCTAGGCGATAGGCTTTACGGTGTTAGATTGGACACCCCTGGCTCTAGAAAGGGAGACTTCGCAGCAATAGTTAGAGAAGTTAAGTGGGAGCTGAAAACCAGGGGATATAGCAACGTTAAAGTCATAGTTTCAGGAGGACTTGATGATGAGAATATTCCCATCCTTGTAGAGGCAGGAGCCGACGGTTTCGGAGTCGGCACGTCTATAAGCAACGCTCCCACCGTAGACTTCGCAATGGATATAGTATGCGTTGAAGATAAACCCATCGCTAAGAGGGGGAAGCTCTCAGGTAGAAAGCAGGTTTGGAGATGTGAAAACTGCCTGGCAGATTACGTCAGACTTGAGTGGGAAGAACAGCCTAAATGTAGGTTTTGCGGTGGAGAAACAGTGCCCATGCTCAGAAAGTACATGGATAACGGCAGAGTATTGATTAGAGAGGACGTTGAGGATATACGTAGACGAACGTTATCTCAACTCGAAAAAGTTCAAGTCTAACATCATAATAATTAAATATATCTAGTAAAACCGTTTTATTAATGATTCGCATGGGTACTGTAGGAGTTGGAGTTATAGGTTGCGGCTCAATAGGAAAGTATCACATAGATAGATGTCTTAAACTCAGCGAGGCAAAAGTCGTAGCAGTCTGCGACATAGATAAACAGGCTTTAAAAGAAGTGAAGGAGAAGTTTAAGGTGGAAAACCTCTACGTTGACTACCATGATCTATTGGATAGGAAGGATGTTGAAGCCGTTGTGGTGAGTCTACCGAACTATCTCCACGCACCAGTAACCATCGATGCTTTAAAGAGTGGAAAGCACGTCCTCTGCGAGAAGCCTCCGGCTTTAAACGCTAAGCAGGTTGAAGAAATGTTTGCAACATCTAAAAAGGCTGGTAAGAAGCTGGTTATAGGGTTAACGAGAAGGTTCTCTAATACAACGAGGGTTTTAAGGGAGTACGTTGCAGATGGAGCATTAGGTGAAGTATACCTAGCTAAATGCGGCTACCTCAGAAGAACCGGTATACCAGGTATGGGAAGCTGGTTTACTACGAAATCCCTAGCCGGATCTGGAGCGGTATTTGACATAGGTGTCCACGCATTAGACATGACGTTTTGGATCATAAACGATTTCAAGGCCAAATCCGTATATGCCTCAACATACGCTAAATTTGGACCTAGGGGGAAGGCTGCTGGAGACTGGGGTAAGCCCGTCCCAGGAGGGCCATTCGACGTAGAAGACCTTGGCGTAGCTCTCATAAAAATGGAGAGTGGAGCTACAGTCTACTTGGAAGCCGCATGGGCCAGTTTTGCACCTAAAGCCGAGTTCTACGTTCACCTCTTAGGTGACGCTGGTGGGCTAGATTACCCAGCCATGAACTTAATAACAGAGGAAGAGGGGAAAATCGTTACCAAGAAGATTGAATGCGAGGAAAAAGAAGACCCCTACCTGGTAGAGATGAGGCACTTCATAGTAGACTGCATCTTGAAAGATGAAGAACCCATTACCAAGCCTGGAGAAATAATAATGCTACAGGAAACCCTCGACGCCATCTTAGAATCCGCCGAGAAGAAGGAAGAAGTCAAAGTCCATTAAACTCCTCCTTCCTTTTTAGGTTTAACCATATTTCAATAAGGCTCATACTAACAAGATCTGACGCCTCAAAATCTCAATGTTTAACCTCCCGAAGTATTGTAACGGCTGCTACGTGAGAGCATACACGTCTCCTCTGAAAACCTTGACAGGTACAGGTTAATCTTCCGTCTGGAAGCTGTTGGACGACGTAAGTTCCGTGATTCCCTACAACGCTAAACCTACCCCCTCCAAGATATACCACCCTCTTCTGTCTTACGAGCTTCTCAGCCTTCTCAACCATTTTCTCCAAACCCATTCAAGAAAAAACTGGGGGAAGGAGTTAAGTAAATGTTTCTCTTAAATTGCTTAAAGCGGTTAGAGGTACCTGTAGGCTTCACTACCGTCGTCGAAACAGTAGTGTATCTTTTGATAACCTTCCATAAACTCTGACACCTTTCTACGCGTCTCCTCCACCGTTTCTTTATCAAGCAATAAGTTCGCTATTCTATCGGCTATGAAATCCATTTCAGACTCACACATACCTAATCTAGTAACCTCTTGAACGCCAAGCCTAATACCTGAGCATTTATCTTCCTGCGGATCCCAAGGTAGAGGCATCGGGTTCACTATTACATTTGCCTCTTCAAGCTTAAAACTAGCATCCACTCCACCGTTACCACCCACGTCTACTATAACCTGATGAGACTCCGTAAACCCTTTATCGGGACATAGAGGCTTCAAACCTTTATCATAAAGGCTCTCCGCTAGAGCCTTCGCATTCCTAACAACTTGATCCGCATACTTTTCACCGAACGCTAGAAACTCACATAACGTTATAGCTAAACCTGCCACTCTATGGATATGGTGGTTATTGACCATTTGCCAAGCCGAGAAATCTATGGCAGAGCTGTATTTTCTACGGCATAATATTATACCGCCTTGAGGTCCGAATAGAGTCTTATGTGTACTACCCGTGACAACCTCCGCGCCCTCCCTCAACGGATCTTGAAACTTTCCACCTGCGATTAACCCTAAGACATGAGCACTATCGTACGCCAGTATTCCTCCATACTCATCGACGACTTCTTTAAGCTCTTTAACTGGGTGTGGGAAGAGTATGTCCGATGCGCCTAGGAGGACTATTTTGGGTTTAACCCTTCTTATGAGACGTTCAGATTCTACAACGTCCACATTATACTCCTTCTGATTGAATGGTAGAGGTATCATAGCTACACCTCTCACGCGGCTACATTCTTTAAAGCTACTATGCCCTCCATCGAGGACTGTTAAAGCCGTCACAGAATCGCCTGGGTTTGTCAAAGCATTGAACATAACCAGGTTGGCTACGGTGCCGCTTATTGGAATGTAGTTGACATGCTCTACTTTGAATAGTTTTCTAGCTAGATAGCCAGTCAGCTCCTCTATGGAATCTATAAACTTACACCCTCTGTATATTCGCATATATAGGAAACCTATGGCATATCTATGCCCCAAGTCAGAGCCCATGACAAGTCTTACGTGTGGGCTCGTGATGTTTTCACTAGCTATCAGGTTTATACACTTAGACCTATACTCGTGATGTTTTTTAACATAATCTATTAAATCGTTGACTATCTTATCGTACAACACTAAACCTCCTAAACTAGACGAAAGGAAAAAATAATTACTAAGCTTAAATAAATCTTACTTAAATTTCAAGGAGGCGTTTACGTGAATTCGATAAAATTGAAGTGCCCAGCTACGGTCGCCAATCTAGGAGCCGGATTCGACGTGTTTGGACTAGCTTTGAAAGAACCCTACGACATAATTGAGGTGGAAAAATCTGACAGTGGAATTGAAATACAGGTTGAAGGCTACAGCGTCCCCAAAAACCCCGAGGAGAATACCGGAGGCTACGTAGCTTTAAGAATGTTCAGAGATTTCGCGATAAACTCCGGCGTCAAACTTAGGATAATTAAACGTATAAAACCGGGTAGCGGGCTCGGCAGCTCAGCTGCAACAGCCGCTGGAGTCGCATACGCCCTCAACGAAATCTACCAATTAAACCTCAGTTTAGATGTTTTAGTTGAATACGCTTCGCTCGGCGAGATCGTCTCAGCCGGAACCGCACATGCAGATAATGTCGCACCAGCATTATACGGGGGGTTTACAATGATAGCCTCCCGAGACCCTTTAAAAGTCTTATGCTTCAAGCCGCCGGAAGTCGGCATCGTCGTAGCTCTGCTACACTTCGAGAAAGGCTCTACGAGAATTGCTAGAGAGGTTCTTCCAAGACAAATCCCACTTGAACACATGGTTAAGAACGTAGCCTACGCCTCAACGCTCGTCGCCGGAATAGTCTCTGGAAACATTGACCTGATAAAAATGGGTATGAACGATTGCGTAGTGGAGCCGGCTAGAGCTAAAGCAGGCATACTTAAAGGATTCACACTATTTAAGGACGTGGGTGTTAAGGTTGGAGCTGGCGTTGCGGCAAGCGGGGCTGGACCTGCGGTAATCGGGTTGGTCGAGAAGCATTTAGTCGACAAGCTGTACGATGCATTTGAAGATGTCTGTAAAGTTTTAGGTTTAAGCTATACAGTTTATAAAACCGAGCCTGGTAATGGTATATGCAAGCTTTAAGGGAGGATGTTCATTTTTGAAGATTCTGTGTATGGAATGCGGCAACCCAGTAGGAATCATAGATAAAGTCTACAAATGTCCAAAATGCGGCGGTCTACTAGATGTAGAGTACGACTACGATGCACTGGCTGAAACGGTTCAAAAACTGTGGTCTAATAGACCGCTGGGTGTTTGGAAGTATAGTGAACTTCTACCAGTTTTAGATAAAACACTTAAAGTATCGATAGGTGAAGGAGGTACAAGGCTCGTACATTGTAAGAGACTGGGTGAGAAGCTTAAACTCAAAAACCTATATGTTAAGGATGAAGGTAGCAATCCAACGGGTTCATTTAAAGATAGAGGGATGACCGTTGGCGTTACAAAAGCGCTGGAGTTTCGGGTTAGAAACCTCATATGTGCGTCGACCGGGAACACAAGTAGCTCTCTAGCGGCTTATGCGGCTAGAGCGGGTTTAAACTGCATAGTTCTAATACCATCCGGTAAGATAGCTTTAGGCAAACTCGCTCAAGCCTTAATCTACGGCGCTAAAGTGGTAGCAGTTAAGGGGAATTTCGACGACGCTCTAAGAATAGTCGTAGAGCTAAGTAGTAGACCTGACTTCTACCTTTTAAATTCACTAAACCCCTATAGGCTTGAAGGACAGAAAACAGCGGCGTTTGAAATACATGAACAATTGGGGGGTAGGGTTCCAGACTGGCTGATAATCCCAGTCGGCAACGCTGGCAATATCTCAGCCTATTGGAAGGGATTTGAAGAACTCGCACTACTGGGCCTATCAGAGCTTAAGCCTAAGATGATCGGCGTTCAATCTAAAGGAGCGAACCCCCTCGTCAGAGCATTCAAGGAAGGTAGAGACTTAACTCCTCTAACACAGGTGGAAACTGTTGCAACAGCCATTAGAATAGGAAACCCCGTTAACTGGAGAAAAGCCATGAGGGCCGTTAAAAAATCCAACGGTTTATTTGAAGACGTAGATGATAACGATATTGTGGAAGCCCAGAAGACTTTAGCTAAGACTGAAGGCATATTTACGGAGCCCGCTGGGGCGGCGCCAATCGCCTACCTTATGAAGCATCGCGATGACGGCTTAATCGATGCAGATGACGTTGTAGTATGTGTAGCTACTGGCAGTGGGTTGAAAGACCCCGATACTGCCATAAGATTCTCTGAAAAACCCGCCGAGATTGAAGCAGACTCTAAAAGTATTCTCAATTACCTTAGGAGGTCTGAACTGACATGAGAATTTTCATGATAGGATTTGGCGTAGTCGGTAGAGCTTTAGCTGAGAAAATAGTATGTGAAAAAGATGGATTGGCGTCAAAGTTTGGACTTAAACCCAGGATTATAGCTATTGCCGACAGTTCGGGAGCTTTAGCTGATGAAAGGGGGGTTGATGTTAAGGAGGCTTTAGAAGCCAAGATGAAGCATGGGCATCTGGCTAAAGCCATACCTGATAAGGTCGTGAAAGCTCCTTTAGAGGAACTTATTGAAAACTTCGATTACGACGTTCTAGTAGAAACAACACCTACGAATATAGTTGATGGAGAACCCGGGTTAAGCCATATAAGGAAAGCCTTATCCATGGGTAAAAGCGTCGTAACTACTAATAAGGGACCTCTGGCATTAGCCCTACCAGCTCTCACAGAAATGGCTGATCGAAACGGAGCCATTCTCAGATTCAGTGGAACGGTTGGCGGGGGTACACCCATTCTCGATTTTGGAAGAATGTGCCAGTCTGGAGATGAAGTTGTAAAAGTTGAGGGCATTTTAAATGGAACAACAAACTACATTTTAACCAGAATGTATATTGATGGATTAGACTTTAATGAGGCGTTAATTGAGGCTCAAAAGTCTGGGTATGCTGAAAAAGACCCCTTCATGGACGTAGAGGGGTTTGACACGGCATGTAAACTCGTGATAATAGCTAACTACGTTATGGATTTAAGAGTCACACTTAAAGACGTTGAAGTCAGAGGTATAAGAGGAGTAACCTGTAGTCAACTCAGAGAGCTCGCTAAATCCGGTAAGACAGTCAAACTCTTAGGTGTTATCGATAAAGAACACGGCTCACTGACAGTTCAGCCTAGGATAGTTGATTTGACAGATCCCTTATGCGTCTGGGGGACGCTAAACGCCGTAACCTTCCGCATGGAGAAACTCGGGCCAGAAACCATCGTGGGTAAAGGTGCTGGAGGAGCTGAAACGGCAATAGCAATAGTAAGAGATTTAATAATCGTTAAGAGATTTTTAATGGGTAGTCTGGGGGGATTGCCTTTAAAATCGTTATGAAGTTTGGAGGGACCTCCCTAGGAGACGCCGCTAGTGTTAAACACGTAGCAGACTTAATCCATAAACACGTTCAAAGAGAGTATAAGGTGGTTGTCGTATCCTCAGCCTCCTCAGGTGTTACAGATGAGCTTTTAACAATGTGCGAGGAATCTCTTAAAGACGAGACGCGTATAGCTGATGGAGTAAACGCGCTGTTTGAGAGGCATATAAATATGGCTAAAGCCTCCATTGAAAACGGTGAGCATTTAGACAGCGTGCTCATAATTTTAAACTCCCTTAAGAGGGAGCTTGAGAAGCTCCTACATGGAATATACTACGTCAAGGAAGTTACGCCGAGAATCAGAGACTATGCGGCATCATTCGGAGAACTCATGTCCACACCCATACTATGGGGTTGTTTAAACAGCATCGGTGTTAAAGCTGAATGGCTAACGGGTTGGGATGCTGGAATAGTTACAGATTCAAATTATGGAGAAGCCAGGCCCTTCATCGAATTAAGTAAACTCCAGTTAAGGAGTAAGCTCCAACCGATGATCGATAAAGGTGTTGTCCCGGTGGTTACGGGTTATATAGCTAAAAGTCAAGACGGCTCTATTACAACGCTGGGGAGAGGAGGTTCAGATTATACTGCTACCCTGATAGCTGCTGCTTTAAAGGCTGATGAAGTTTGGCTTTGGACGGATGTAGATGGTCTTATGACGGCGGATCCCAAACTAGAGCCGTCTGCTAAAACTATAGAAGAGCTCAGTTTTGAAGAAGCTGTTGAAATGGCTATTTTAGGTGTTAAAAGGATGCATCCGAGAGCCCTAGAACCAGCTATGGTAGATAATATACCGGTTAGAATTAGAAACACGTTTAATCCGGATAATCAGGGTACTTTGATCACGTCAAAGCCGATGGAAGGTAAAGATGTAGTTAAAGCTGTTACAGTAGCTAGAGATGTAGGCTTGATAAACGTTCAGGGTTTTGGTATGGTTGGAACGCCTGGGACAGCCGCTAGAATATTCCAGGTTCTTGGAAAAGCAAGCATAAACATAATGATGATCGCTCAGACTGTGAGTGAAAGCAACATATCGATCGTCATCCCCAGTAAAATGCTTATGAAAGCTGTCTCCCTCCTTGAAACGGCACTACTCGGTACGGACTTGGTGAGAAGTATAAGTTACGAGTCGGATGTAGCTGTTGTAGCTGCCATTGGGAGTGGAATGAGGGGGAAACCTGGGACAGCCGCTAGAATATTCAAAGCAGTAGCAGGTGAGGGGGTTAACGTTAGAATGATAGCTCAGGGCTCATCGGAGTTAAATATATCGTTTGTCGTTAAAGACGTAGACTGTGAAAAAGCCGTGAGGGCAATACATAGAGAGTTTAACCTTGGAAGGTAGTTCACCATTTAAAGAGAAGCTTATAAGCCGCTAGAACAGTTTCAGCTACATCTTCCATCTTCTTAAAACTTGTATTAATCACTAGGTGGTAGTTTTTAGGGTCCAGCCAGTTTAAACCATAAAATCTCTTAACAAGATTTCCTCTCTCTTCATCGCTATGTTTAATTTCCTCCTCAGCTTCTTCAAGCGGTATACCTCTTCTTTCGGCTATTCTAGATGTTCTAAACTTATCGTCTGCTACAAGTAGAACTTTAAAAATCCCTTCCTTCTTCAGTAGGAAGAAGGCGGATCTACCCTCAACTATAACTCTACTCTCTAGGTTAACGGTGTCTAAAACCAATCCTTCGATAATACGGTCTATTCGAATCTCTCCAGAAGATATGTATTCCTCGAAGTTGCTGAACTTCATGGCAGAATCTGCCACAAATTTTCTTATGAAAGCTTCACTATTGAACATTTTAATCCCGGTTTTTCTAACTATTATCTCCGCTACTTCAGTACATCCAGCTCCAAGCTGACCCGCAAGAGCTATCTTCAAAAAATCACCAATGACTTAGTTAAGTCATCCTCTTATTTTAAGTTTTGCAAGCTCCTCTGCAAGTATAGGCAGAAACGTTCCGACGTCTGAAACCACCCCTAAAGCTTGAGCAGACCCCCTATCTAGAAGTTTAATTAAAGTAGCTGGGTTGATGTCCACGCAGACGACTTTAACAGTGGAAGGTAGCATATTGCCCACCGCTATAGAGTGTAACATAGTCGCGAGCATTAGAACAATACTTGCATCTTTAAGATAAGACCTGTAAAGCTTCTGAGCCTCTACCACGTCTGTAATGACATCTGGTAGTGGGCCGTCGTCTCTTATAGACCCGGCCAACACGTATGGGACACCGTTTACGACACACTCATAGAAGATCCCTGACTTTACAATACCCTTAGCAACGGCATCTTTTATAGACCCGGCTTTCATAACCTCGTTTATAGCGGCGAGGTGGTTCCTATTGCTTCCAGCAACGGTTTTACCGTTTTTCACAGACATTCCTAGAGACGTCCCGAATAGATTGTACTCGATGTCGTGAACAGCTAGAGCATTACCTGAGAGAATAGCATCTACAAACCCCATCCTTATGATCTTAGCTAGAGCCTCATCAGCACCCGTATGCACGACTGCTGGACCGGCCACTACGACGATTTTACCATTAGACTTCTTAATCTTAACCATATCCTCCGCTATCACTCTAATTATCGAAGTTGAAGGCTTCTCAGGTGAACTTCTGCTAGTCATAAACTCGAATATTCCAGACCCCTCTCGAGGATATTCTGGAGGTTTGACTCTAACCCCTCTCTCACCCACGACTATCAAATCTCCGGCTTTAACATCCCTTATAGATTTACAGTATGCTCTACCTGAAGATGGATCTACCGATATTACCTTATCCATACATATACCTTCGACTTCAAGCCAATTGCCTTTAAAGTACACGTAGGTTGGATGGTTTGTAGTCACGTAGAAACCGTCTGGCAAAACCATGTCTGCTGGAGCATCTTTAAGTTGAACTTCTTCAGGAGTAGGTGTAACAGCTCCAAGACGGTAAACCTCTTTCAGAATCGTTTCGAGGTGCCGTCTACTTCTACCTTTAATCAGCAATTTTGCATAACTTGTCTCAGTTTTACGTCTACCTATTCGAAACTCCAATACTTCGAAATCGCCGCCAAGATCCATTATCAAATCGAAGATTTTCGGAAGTATCAAAGAATCTATAAGATGGCCTTCTAGTTCAACTTCTTGGGAGACTTCTTCGCTACTATTCTGGAAAACGGTCACCCCTCACGATAACCACCATGAAACATCATATGAGTAGAACTGGGGATTATTTAACTTTTATAATTTTACAGGTTGAAAAAATATAAGGGTTAACCTATATAGAATACTACGTGTACGGTCACTGTAATTTCAGCCTCACCTGGAAGTATTGGGGTTGTTGCAGATACCACGCTTAAGGACTCGTATTGGATTACTCCATAGCCTGATACATCTACAACCTCTACGCTTTTGACGCCAGTAATCGACATGTCTAAAGGCTCTAGCGCAGCCTCAGCCTTACGTTTAGCGTCTTCAACAGCCATAGATATTAGCGTTAGTTTAGTACCATTCATAAGCTCGTTTGAGACGGAAAACCATACACCGTCAATGCGATTAATGCCATTTGCTACGGCAGTATCTATCAGTAAACCTACTATTTCAAGCTTCTTAGTTGTGACCGTTATCGTATTCACGGCTTTATAACCTGTTAAAACGGGCGGTTTATCCGTCGGATAGAAGTATTGAGGATATATGCTTAGAGTCGTCGTTTTAAGCTCTCTATCCTCTAAACCGAGCTTCTTTATCGCATCTATGACTTTATTCATAAGCTCACTGTTTTTAGATAAAGCCTCAGAGGCGTTTTCAGCCTCAGTCTCTACTGTAAGTCTCACTGAGACTTGATCTGGTTTGATGGTTATGAGACCTAAACCACTGACTGATAAGGTGGACCTGTTTTCTCCTACATCTCCGGCGACTGTTTTCAGAGTTTTAGGAGGGAGCACAATCAACGTTACCAATGTTACTGAAAGCACCATCACTGCTAGTGTCAGAAAAACCATTTTAAACTTTCCACTGACCATTCTGAAAACCAATTCATACATAGAGCAAATCGACGTAAATAACCTATCCCATTGAACGGATCGTTTAAACGATTAGAACAGTTTTCAACAGACACTTATACATAATCCAATACGTTTGAATAACGTCATCCAGCGATTGGTTTTCCATAAAATTTCCTCGAAAAATCTAGATATGTAAAAACTCAGCTCCCAGATGGCCGACGAATATTGACCATAGATAGAATTTCTTATATAGATGCTACCTTCTCTTTTAGATGGTGCCTTCTATGCCATGTACAGTGGTAGTTGGCGGTTTTTTCGGAGATGAGGGGAAGGGTAAGATGGTATCATACTTGGCTTTGAAAGATGAAGTGGATGCTTGTGTTAGAACGGGGTCGGTCAATGCCGGGCACACTGTAATTTGGAATGGTGTAAAATACGGGTTAAGAATGGTCCCCTCAGCGTTTGTCTATGAGAATTGTAGACTATACATCGCCCCAGGCGCCAATGTGAACGTGGACATATTTCTTAAAGAGGTTAAAGAGACAAATGTTAAAGGTAGAATATGGGTTGATAAGCATAGTTCAATAATAGAGGCTAAGCACATCGAGCTCGACCGAGCCACAGGTGGACGTATAGGGACAACGGGCCAAGGTGTTGGACCAGCCATGGTGGATAGGGTTGGACGTGTAGCTAGACTTGCCGAAGACGTAGAAGAACTTAAAGAGTACCTAGCAGACGTCCCCCTAGAATTAAACAGAATACTCGATGAGAATGGGAAGGTTGTCCTTGAGGGGACTCAAGGGACATTTCTATCACTTATCCATGGAACATATCCATACGTTACAAGTAGGGATACAACTGCATCAGCAATATGCAGTGAAACAGGTGTAGGCCCTAAGAAGGTTGATGAAGTCTTGCTCGTTTTCAAAGCCTTCGTTACAAGGGTTGGTAAAGGTCCTCTCGAAGGGGAGGTCGATCGTGAAGAAGCTTTAAAGAGAGGATGGCTGGAGAAGGCTACTGTGACTGGTAGAGAGCGTAGAGCCGCACCGTTCAACTTCAACCTAGCCTTAAGAGCAGTCATGCTTAATGCACCTACGCAACTCGCCATAACGAAATTAGACGTTCTCTACCCTGACTGCACAGGTGTAAGATCCTTCGGTGAATTATCATTGGAAGCTAGAAAGTTTATAAGAGAAATTGAGGATAAACTTAAGGTCCCAGTGACGTTGATAGGTACCGGACCCAATGTTGAAGACGTAATCGATAGAAGGCTTTAAAGTCATATTTCAACCATGAGTTCCCTCTCGATTCCCTTATCCGGATACGGGTAGACGAGAGCAAATTCTGGGTTAAAGAATACTCTGACTTTTTCACCTACTTTTTTAACGCCTCCACCTACTGGATGGTTTACAGTTATAGTTTCACCAGTTTCAGTTCTCACGTCATATCGGTAATATTCGCCCATGAATCTAGCCCTCACGATAGTCCCAGTTAAAGAGTTATCTTGTTTTACGATATCTGAGGAAAACTCGAGGTTTTCAGGTCTGATTGCTAAGACAATGCTATCTCCTTCCGAAAAGCCCTTAGCATATAGTTCAATCAACTGGCCACCAGTGAGATTGACTAAAATCTTCTCTCCAACCACTCTCTTGACCACACCTTTCATTATGTTGACTTTACCTATGAAGTCCGCTATGAAAAGTTTTTTTGGACGCCAGTAAAGGTTTTCAGGCGTGTCGAAGTCTTCGACAATACCGCTTCGCATAACGACTATTCTATCTGCCACCGTTAGTGCCTCTTCTTGATTATGCGTCACATGGATCGCGGTCAAATTCAAATCTTTAACCACCTTCCTAAGCTCATACCTTAGACTCACCCTTACCCTGGGGTCTAAAGCTCCCAAAGGCTCATCTAGAAGTAAGAGTTTGGCTCCAGCAGCTAAAGCTCTAACTATGGCGATCATTTGAGCGATTCCCCCGCTTAACTCATGTGGATAAAAACCACTATACTTAGCAATGTTTAAAACATTCATAAGCTCTCTAACAGCTTTATATGCTGTGTCTCTATCCATAGATTTAACGGTCGGGCCATACGTTACGTTGCTCCAACTATTCATATGGGGGAATAGAGCTATATTTTGAAAAACGAAACCGACCTGTCTCTCTTCAGGAGGCTTATATGTAACATCTTCCCCATCTATGTAAACATTTCCACTATCCGGTTGTAGAAGCCCGGCTATTATTCTTAAAAGCGTAGATTTACCGCATCCGCTCGGACCAAGTATGCATACGTACTCGCCATTTTTAACCGTTAGGCTCACACCTTTAAGAGCATGTACTTCTCCGAACTTCTTAGTTATATTCACAAGCTTTACTTCAGGCATTGGAAAACCCCTCTACACTTCACCCTTCCCTAGGCATCTTTAGCTTCAGTCCATACATTATGAGACACCCGCTATTTCGGCTATGGCTGCTCTCAAACCACCTTTTGGACATGGGAAAAGATAGACGTTATTCGGATCGATTGATAGAGAAACATATGCGCCTTTCTCAAAACAATCTCTATCTGTTTTAACCTGCACCCTCAACCCATTGTCAAGGCATATGATAAGCTTCCTATGTTTGAATGAGAAGACGGAGTCTTCAACCTTACCGGCAAGCCCCCCACCAGCCTCCTTGATTTTAAAATCTTTCGACTTCACTCCGACTATAACAATTTCCCCCCTCTTAAAAAACCCTTTTCTAGAAGACCTTAGTTTAATATTTCCTACATCGACGAGTATACCATTCTCAGAAACTTCTTCGACAATCCCCTCCATAAGATTCATATCAGTCATAAACCCCGCAACGAAAACGTCTTCAGGTTCTTCCAATATTCCAAACGGTGTTCCAATTTTAACGACTTCACCTTTATTTATAATAGCTATCTTGTCCGCTAACGCTAAAGCCTCTTCAACGTCATTTGTCACGTGTAAAGCTGTTAAACCGAGGTTTTTAACGAAATCCCTAAGCTCATACTGAAGCTCCGATTTTATCTTAGCGTCAAGTTGACTTAAAGGCTCATCTAGAAGCAGTATACTTGCACCTGTTACTATTGTTCTGGCTAAAGCTACCCTCTGCTGCATTCCCCCACTCAACTCCCTGGGGTATGAGTATGCTCGATTGTCTAAGTGCATCAATCTCAAGACTTCTAAGGCTCTACTTTCGGCCTCTCTTGAATCGTAACCTCTAACCTTTAAACCGAAGGCTACATTATCCAAAATAGTCATGTGGGGGAAGAGCGCGAAATTTTGGAAAAATAGGGAAACGTTCCTCTCCTCCGGCGGGTAATCGTCAACTCTAATACCGTCTATGTAGATTTCGCCAGTATCTTGCTTTAAAAGACCAGCTACAATCTTTAAAAGAGTCGTCTTACCCGCTCCTGTAGGGCCGAGTAAGACTACGTACTCGCCTTCTGATATCTCCAAGTTCACATTCTTAAGAGCTATAACGCCTCCAAACCTCTTCGAAATATTAGATAGTCTTAAACTCCCCATTTTTACAGTAGAAACAAGCGCGGGCAGAATATTAAATTCTTCTCCTTCTACTAGCAATTCTGAACGCTACTATCATTATGGTGGATATGGCTATCAGATAAGTTGAAGTGAACAAGGCTGCTGGTATAGCTAGTGATTCCACCATGTTAACGACTAAAACGGATATGGGAATATCGGCTCCCATAACGATCATAGCCGCGCCTGTCTCTCCGAGAGAGTGTGTGAAAGATAAAATAGCCCCGGTTATTATACCTTCTTTAAGAATGGGTAGGCTTATTTTCTCAACAATGTGATATGGGTTTGCTCCGAGAGTTCTAGCGGCTCCCTCGTAAAGTTGAATATTAGACCCCTCGTAAACTGCCATAGTGGTTTCAACAATTACTGGGACTGAAAAGACTATCTGTGTTAGTATTAGAAGCCAGATACCTGGCGTTAGCAGTCCCAGAAACCTAGGGCCCCAGAGGAGGAGCATAGATAAGCCTAGAGCAGAGGAAGGTATTACTAGGGGGATTTTAAGTATCGCTCTTAGAACATTGCCGAACCTACACCTATCGATTATATAGACGAGCGGTATGGATAGGAAAACCGATATATAAGTTGACGTGAAAGCCGATATAAAAGATACGGCTGTTGACCTAAGCACTACTGGAAAGTAGTTAGCGGGGCCGAAGAGCTGGTAGACCACGCTCCCCTCAACCTTGCCAGTATAGGGATCTTTAAACATGTAGTCGATGACAGACTCTACAACGACTATAATGGGTATAATGGTTAGGACAAGCAGTAGAGCGACGCATAGTCCATAAAGGGCGTTCTTAAGGCTTCTCTTAGAAAGTTTAGCTTCAAGCCTTATAAGAAGCCTTTCAACAGCTGTCCCGGAGATTAAAGATAGTGGTTTAATAATACCACCCTTGGTGCTTGTTAAAAACAGTTCAGCTGGAAGTATTATCAACCAAGTTATGACCACTAGTATTAGCCCTAGGAATGCAGCTGCTCCAAGTTTAAACTCAAACTCCCACTTTACAACGGCTACCGCCGCTGTGAGCCTAACACCGGATACAATTATTGTCGCACCAGTTTCACCGAGAGATCTTGCAAATGCAAGTACAGAGCCTGAGAAAATTGCCGGAAGCAGTTCAGGCATTAGGATTTTTCTAAATGTCGTCAGAGGGGTGGCTCCAAGCGTTCTGGAAGCATCTTCGTAAACTACGTCCACTTCTACAAGCTTCGCCTGTACGGTTCTGACAACGTACGGTAACGTTAGACTTACGTGTACTATGAATAGAACGATCGGCACATCTATGAACGGTAGGCTCGACGTAATGTTTAAAATCCCCTTATTTAAGCTAAACCATTTACCTATCCCAGATACAGTCGTCCAGGTTAATAGTGATGCAAACCCGAAGCCAGACGTCGGTATGACTAACGGTAGGGTGACAATCGTCTCGAGCAGTAGTTTACCTGAAAAATTACCTCTAGCCAATATGAAAGCTAAGGGGATGCCCAGCATAATGTCGACGAAAACCGTTAAGGCTGATAGTTTAAAGGAGAATAATAAGACCTCTATTATCAACCTTAAGTTTTCATCTCCTACAAGTGGGTTTTCGAAAACTTCATACTTAATATCGTCCATATAAATCAGTGGGAAAGATGCTAGAAAAATCGTTGGAAATAGAACTAAGACTGTAAATGCTAAAAAAGTTGAAGTTAATATGGCAATTCTTAGAATTTTCCAAGTATTTCTCATGTTATCTAGCCTCTGCTTCTAATTTTAACCCAAATTGTGAAAAGGCCTTCCAGTAACTCTCCACTCGGAGGCATATGAATTGTTATATTCAATCCGTAGCTTACACCGTTTTCAGGGCTGAAGATCTCACGGCTGAGGACAACATCTTCTATAACTGGTCTAAAACCATGTTTAACAGCTTTTTCCTGAGACTCTTTGCTAAGTAGGTACTCGATGAACTTCTCAGCGACTAGTTTTTCATCCTCGCTAACCCATGGCGCATTCAATATCGCAAAAGGGTGGTCGTTGAGAATGGTGCCATAGCTCGGGTATACCGCTACAAGCCGATCCCCCCATCTTCTGAAAGCTTCGACGGAGTTGTCGATTACGATATTCTCGTAAGCTGAGAAAACGGCTAAAGCAGCCGGTCCATTTTCAACGGCCCACCTTCCAAAGAAGCCAGTACTTTTACCATAGTATATTACTCTAGACTCTATCGTGCGAACTATTTCTTGAATAGTCGTGTTAACCAGATCCTTCAAAGTCAATTTTTCAACAGGTTTACCGGAGGCTTCAGCGATCTCAAGCAGGACTGTTGTAACACCTCCATTACTCAGCATTGGATCCGGATGGCCATAGTTAAAGTCAACCCCCTCCTTAATCAGCTTGTAGAGGCTTAGAAAACTTGTTATGTTGTACTTTTCAATAAAAGACTTCCAAGTAATTATAACAGTTGGCGTTATTAGTACCGGATACCATTTTCCTATGATGTCATAGTTGTAGCCTAGCTTCCTCCACTTATAGTTTAAGTAGGGTATCCATATGCTTGATGCTGGGCTCCAAACCACTGGTTTTGAAGAACCATGAAGTATGAGGTTTACGGTTTCATGTGAACCTGCAACCGTAGACTCGATCTTAACGGTATATCCATAGTTGTTTTTAAAGTACTCTTCGAATAAAGGCACAACTTCCTCCATCCAACTCTGCTTCTCACTCGTATATAGTACTCTGAGAACGAGTACTTTTTCCATCGGTATTAGGTTTTTCAAAGCTCTAACGGAGAACACGGCGGCTATCAGTGTGAAAAGTAGAAAACCTATCAGAATTCCCACTAAAAGTAGGAGGTACCCCTCTGATGGAATAACTCTCCGCCTTCTTTTAGACATAATTTCACTCTATGGGAAGTAGGAAGTGTTTAAATAACTTTAGCTTTTTTATCTGAAAAACTGCTTCAGATCTTACAATTTCGTAAGTATTGATTACCCGTATATCAGTATGAATAACTTTTTTAGAACCCTGAATCAATTATAGTTGTGATACATGTTGAGTGGGGAACTGTTAGAGTGGCTTCGTAGGAGGCGTAAAGTTTCAGCCATAGAACGTATGGAGGTTCACCTCGAATTGACTGTAGATTGCGTAGAGTCGTTATACGATGCTATAAAGGCGTCTGTAGGTGGCTTGGAAGATCCTCTTCAGAAGCTCGGGGAAGTGTCTCATAAAGAAGAGGAGGCTGATTACACAAGGAGGGTGATTTTAAACGAGCTGTCTGCCAGTGAGCTGATGCCGGATGATAAGGCTGCTCTAATGGACCTTGTTAGAAGAATAGATTGGATAGCAGATTGGGCTAGGGAAGCTGGTAGACTTATGTCTATTATCCGTATAGAAGGGCTTGATGAAGAATTGAAAAGCATGGTTCTCAGAATGGTGGAGAGGATTAAGGAGTGTACGTATAACGTGAGGAGTACTGTCGCACTACTCCTCTCTGATGTTGAGAAGTCTCTTGAAAGTGCTGATAGAGTCGAGAGATTGGAAGAAGAGGTAGACGACATTTATGAAGAGTGTCGCAAAACATTTATAAAAACAGGCTCTTGTGGAGATGCCACGCTTGGTGAGATGATAATGATCGCCCAGTTTTTAGACGCTCTTGAAAATATCGCAGATTGGTGTGAAAATACAGTCGATCAAGTGAGGGTTATAGCGGTTAGAGTCTCTAGACCGGAAGGGTTGAAATCCACCAAGCGTTAGCTGTATACTTAAAGTATAGCTAGGTAATTGAAGCTTTGAAAGTACAACTTAACTATTTAAAGGGCGGAAGCTTAAGATTAATATCAATTTAAAACTCTGCTGTTCAGCCGGAGGGTTTATTATGAGCGAGAGAAGTATGGGCTTTCTACTGTGTCTGTTAAGCGTGATAATAGTAGTAGTTTATACGTGGATGTTATTCTTATCACCATCTAACTGGGAAATTATGGATAAGCAAATCAGTTGGTGGGCTCTAGCAATACCAGTATACATAATCGTTTTAGTATTCTGGGCTATTTTGATATGGATTGGTTGGGCTATGGCAACTACTAAGGCTCCCCCACCGCCTATATCTGAAGGTGGAAAGGAAGGCTAGCTACCAGCACCCACTACCCAGTTTTGACCCAGTTTTCTATTTAGGACAAAGCGTTTAGTATAGTTGCTTTTATTCCTAATTCTAGGTGGTGGAAAACTTTTAGGTTTAGCGGGTATTTTAGGAGTTTGACTTCTAACTTTACCAGCTTTTGTAAGACTTCCGTGAGTCGGCATACTCTACACCTAGTTAAAGAATACTCTGGAGATTTAAAAACTTAACCCAAAGTCCAATCCTCAGGCTGCCAAATCAAGCCTAACACATACGGTTAGAACCTTATGCGGTTTTATATGGACATATGTTTATAAAACTTCGAACCGTTAAAGCAATTATAGTCAATTACATAGATTAGACACTGTAGGTTATATCGACGTCGCTTAAGAAGTTTTTTATCGCCGCAGAGAATGGTGGAAAATAACCCTAAGGCATTTATATGTTGAAAATTTATTCTCTAAAGCTGATGAGTATAAGACAGTATAATGGATCTTTAGAGGTTAAAACATTAAATTTGAGGTTTCCGAATCCACTTATCCTGGCCGCTGGTATACTCGGCTTAACAGCGCCATCACTTAAGAGGGCTGTAGACTCAGGTGCGGGTGGTGTCGTCACAAAATCCGTAGGTCTTAAGCCACGGGAGGGGTTTCCAAATCCTACGATAGTCGACTTGGGTTTTGGACTCGTAAACTCTATGGGTCTGCCCAACCCCGGGCTACAGGCGTTCGTAGAGGAGTTGGAGGAACTTGAAGGGCTGGAGGCTCCTCTCATATTGAGCATTTATGCTTTCTCCGAGGAAGAGTTAGCAACTATGGGTAGAATGATCTCAGAGCTCAAGACAGTGTCAGCAGTGGAGCTTAACGTTTCATGTCCACATGTAGGAGGAGTTTCTGAGATAGGTAAGAGCCCTGAACTCGTAAAATCCTACGTTAAAACACTTAAGGAGAGTTTGAACGATAAGCCAGTTCTAGTGAAGCTTACGCCGGACGTCTCAGACATATTGCTAATAGCTAAGGCGGCGGTTGACGGAGGAGCCGATGCGCTAACAGCGATAAACACGGTTAAATCTATGGTTATAGACGTAGAAACTGGTAGGCCAGTATTAGCTGGAGTATTTGGAGGGCTATCTGGACCAGCTATTAAACCCATAGCTTTACGATGTGTTTACGAGATAGTTGAAGCATTAGATATCCCTGTATTCGGGTGTGGTGGTGTAGAGACGGCGCGAGACGTTATAGAGTTTATTATGGCAGGAGCTGTAGCCGTTCAAATGGGCTCAGCTATAGCTAGACGAGGTTTAAGGGTTTTCAGAGAAATCTCAACGGAGTTGAAGAAGTTTATGGAGTTTAGGGGGTTTAAATCCTTAGGAGAAATTAGAGGTTTGGCTCATAAAAAGTGAACTACTATGAAAAACGTTAGAAGACTTGTCAAGATCGAGGAGATTATAGAAGAAAACCCGAAGGTTAAAACCTTCCTATTCAGAGAAAAGCTCTGCTCTAAGGCTAAACCAGGTCAGTTTCTAATGGTATGGATAATTGGCGTAGATGAAATTCCACTGAGCTTTTCAAGGATAGGAGATTTGTGCGGTGTAACGGTTGCTAAAGTCGGTGAGGCTACGGAAGCCATGCACAAGTTGGAGGTTGGAGATAAGCTATATGTGCGGGGGCCCTACGGTAATGGGTTTAAAGAAGTAGAAGGTCTTATAGCCGTCGTAGCGGGTGGAATTGGATTAGCTACACTACTTCCCCTGATTAAAAAACTTAACAGCTTAAACTGTAAAATCGACGCGTTCGTAGGCTTTAGAAGCGCATCCAACGCATTCTGGACCAACATATTAGCTGATGCTGTCAACGGCAAGCTTATAATTTCAACAGACGATGGAAGCCTAGGTGTTAAAGGCTTAGTAAGCGAAGTATTTAGAGAATACATTGAAAACTCTAAGCCTCGATATAATATGGTTTATACGTGTGGACCACCAGCCATGATACGTCAAATCTTCCAGAACTGCGAGAAAGTAGGTTATAGAGTTCAGGCGAGTCTAGAAGCATACATGAAGTGTGGAATAGGAATATGTGGGAGCTGTTGTCTAGGCCCCTATAGAGTTTGTAGCGATGGACCGGTCTTCTCAAACAACCAACTAGCTAAAATGCCGGAACTAGGCATCTACAAACGCGGTTCGGATGGGTTGAAAATCCCCATTCAATGAGCGACATTAGGGCTGTAAAGTGATGGATAAGGCTTTAATAGCCTGCATAAACTCCGGCTAATTGCTACAGCAACTGTCTATATCTGCTATTTTCCTTTTATACGGTTGGTAGTCTATTCCAGGTCTGGGGTTAAACTTCTGGTAGACTTCTATGTAGTATTCGTTCAAACGCCTACCCCTTCTCTTCTCCAGAATCCCCTTTATTATGTCCTTCTGCGATTTAAACTCTCCAATCGCCTGGACAACTTTATCCTCAACTTCACTCTTCACTTTAACTACGACGTTTCCACGTAGGTTTGGGTCTCTATTGGCTAGGAATGCGTCTTCAGGGGAGAAATCGCCCCAGACGCAGTACTTCAGATAGCTTTTCACCGTAAACGGTTGACCTAGGTCAACCATAACGGGGTCTCCGACCTGCGGTCCGTCATAGGAGCCTATGTATGAGAGGGCTTCATGATCCATGTGCTCCCTATACTCATTCGGTATGATTAATCTGGTCGGCTTAATCCCCCTCAAGAGTCTAAGTGTTTTATAGATAGTCCCTTCAACGCCGTTTGGAAGAACCCATCCAATGTATGATCTTAAGCCGAAATCCGGGTAGTCTAGGTGGAGGATGTTCTCCTCCCTCACTCCAAGCCTTCTGTAAGCGTTCACAGATTCCCGTCTTCGAATGGAAACAATTCTATCTTTCACATCTGTGTCGCTATATCCTCCCCTTCCATCGCAGTAGATTATGATGTAGGGCTCTCCGTGGCTCTCTAAAGTCGCTAGGATAAGGTATCCTGCGCCGAGTAGTGCATCGTCATCGTGGGGGCTTAGAAACGCGACTCTCTCATCCCCCTCATACCAGTCGCTGAAGACGAGGCTTATATTATCGCTTTTACAGCCCTTCGATAGGTCGTAGTAGATAAAATCGCCGTTAGACATCGCCGTACACTCCACCTTGCACTCTAGGGTTTAAATGGAGAGTAGTATGGGTTTATCCGTTCTCCGAATGGTTCAATATTGCCGACGAGATGTTGTACGTTCAGCGGAAGCCTATTGTAAACACCTATCTTCGAGCCCTTCTTCCAGAATGCGTCTTCAACAACAGCGTATAGGACTGGAAAGATGGGTTTACCTCTCTCCTCAAAACCTAATAACGCCACGTCTATTGCAAGAGCGACTTGATGGCCGAGTGGGGTTTCAGTATGCGGTGTGACGGCGCCGTAACCCTCCTGACACTCCGAACAGCCTATGTTATGTATGAAAGTGTAGGGCTCCTTCGGCGTATGAAGGTCTCCACTTAGAGTCTTAAGTTTAACCCCTTCTAGGAAGCTCTTCCCTTGCTTGTCTATGTAGTTTGATGGAAGGTTTTCCTCGGCGGCCTTCCTAACAGCCTCCATAACAACCACGTATAGGTCTTCAACCGCTTTTATGAAAGCCCTCTGTTCTAGGCTTGGATCCTTACCGGCTCTCACCGTACGTCTTATAACGCCATGGTAGCCGTTGAAAGTCGGGCTTACACCAAGCGAGACGAAATCACCCTTTTCAATAACCTTGTTTGTTGCAGGTCCTATAACCGTATAGTTCCTCTCACCTGAGGTAACTATTGTACAGAAGCCCGTCCTCCTAGCACCCAAAGACTTCATTATGTATTCTCCCACAGCGGCCACCTGAAGCTCAGTAATACCCGGAGCCGTGACGGCCAGCATACCTCTCAACGCGGCTTCAGCAATCTTATTAGCCTCCTGCATGATGGCAAGCTCAAGGTCGGACTTCTCGTACTTTATCAACCTTAAAATCTCAGGGTCCACCATCACGTTATCCTTCCCAAAGATTGACTGAAGCATAAAGAGTTGTGAGCATGGCAGAAACTCTAAGGCTGAGGCGACGGCGACCTTCACTCCGCTGCTAGTTAAGCCTATATTTTTTAAAACTTGTTCAAAACTTGAGAAGCGAGCCCAACGGTACTCTTCATCTGAGATCTGAAACTCTCTAAGCAGAGCTATATCTACGCCGGATTTCTCAGCGGCTTCTTCGAGAACATGGCCGCCCTCAGACCCGGCTAAGACAACAGGCTTCCCGTCAAGAGGCAGTATAACGGCATACCTCTCAATCATAGGGTCGAATATTCCAGCCAGCCAAGCGGCATCGCTTCGATCAAGCTCGCTTCCACAGACGTATAGGAGGTCGTAGCCTTTATCTGCCATAGCGTTTTGAACCCTCCGCCACCTAAGCCTATACTCTTCCCGAGACACCTCTAGAGATTTATCTATGGTAGGCGCATACTCTTCTATAATCTGGTTCGCTATTTCAACCATCATAGTATCAGAATAATAGTTAACATAAAGATTTAAATCAATTATAGGAGGGAAATCTCCATGTTATAGGTGGTTATTTGAAGGCTGGAGTTGCCGCTGTTGATATTACCCCTCCTCTAGATATTAAAATCTCAGGGTATTTTGAAGAGAGAATTGCGAGGGATATTCATGATCCTCTTTTCGCAAAGGCTTTTGTCTTAAACGATGGGGATACGACGTTGGCGTTTGTCGTCTGCGACCTGATCGGTGTTGAACGTAAGTATTTAGATGGGGTTAAGCGTATTGTTTACGAGCGTACTGGAATAGCGCCTTCAAACCTTTTGATCTGCTGTACGCATACGCATACCGGTCCAGACGTAGATGACATGGGCTATGGTG
>CAZMSC010000017.1:0-34395 GCA_964568845.1 uncultured Candidatus Bathyarchaeia archaeon
GTACACCGTCTATTAACCTCCAAGCCCAAGTCATACCGTTAACGATCACGTCTACCTCCTTCTCTCTACTGAGCTGGGCTACCACGAGCTCATCAGATGGATTGACATCGCCTCTAATGAATATCATGTATGCCGGTATTAGACTGGCCATTTTAACCGGATGCTGATCTACATCGAAGTATCCTCTGATCATCTTCGAATCCCAATCACCATAACTTCCATAGTCGAAGAAGAAGATCCCATTCCAATCTTGAAGTGCAGCATACGCTGCTAACGTTACAACCGCCTCAGCATCGTACATGTTCGGTGCTGGATGGTTGTACTCCGTTACAAAGTGGGGCTTACCGTAAACCCTCCTAAGAGCAATATCGGGTATGGTGCTGCCCTCTGGGTGATTTACCATAGGCTCGTTTACCACATACCAGTTTTCAGGATCCCATGGTTTATCGGGGAAAACGGGGTGGCTCCAGTAGTTGTGGGTGTCTACGGCGTCGAGCTGGGCTTGTATGTTTATAGTGCTACAGCTGGTTATAGTTCCTATTATTAGCGATTTGACTTTAAGTTCGTTCTTAAGATAAGTGTACATGCTTTTGAAGTATTCTTCTTCCAATTTCCATAGAAATTCAACCCAATCTCTCTTCACAGTCGAAGACTCGCTTTTAAACCTGCTGAACAAGACTATTTCCAACGAATGCTCCTCAAGTCTACCTCTTCCAGTAACACCCCAAGCTTTTTCAAGGTTTCCGGTTGAACCGTATTTTCCCAATAGGTACTCGTTCCACTTATACCTCAACCGATTTCTGAATAACGATGGCAGTTTATCCAACGCTCCTCCAAGCCAACCCTGTAAAAGACCCTGCTCGTTAACTATCTCTACCACCGCTACACTCGGTTCCTCAGCGTAAGTGGTCATAGTGTATGGGTTGTAATGGGTTAAGAGGTTTTTGCATATTCTCTATGGAGTTGCATAATTTCATCGACGAAGAAGCCTAGAACCTGCTGATCCTTCCAAGATATGGACTCTACCTCTACCGGTAAACCGTCGGCACTTGATAGTTGTCTGGAGACTAGAAGGTTCAAGTCTACGTATATTCCATTCTCCTTCAACATCGCTATGAAGTAGTCGAGCCTATTCAGTGCTTGACCGTTTAAAACCCTAGTTCCACCAGTAGACCTGTCGAATATGTTGAAGCTCTCCCATGGAGCATCCATGTGGTGGAATCGGACGATATTCACGCCGAATTTTGCAAGTCTAGCTGATATCTTCTCAGCATCTTCTCTATCTGGGAAGGCCGCTCTACCGCATATGTTGACTCCGAGAAACTTTATACGTTTTGTTCCAGCGTATAAATGCCCATCTTCTCCAACGTATACATAACCAAACAGCCCAGCTGGCTTATCGAGAAAACCGCTTAGGTTTGTAATGGAGTCTACGGAGTCGTCCCATGGAAGGTAGAATCCGAAAAGTCTCCCCTCACCCTTTTTAGAGAAAAACGAGTAGTAGAGACCGGTCAAGCAAACCACCACCAGTAAAACCGCGATTAATACTTTAAACTTATCCATAATGAATCTTCAGAAAGATTTCTACTGAGAGTAACGTTTAAGAATTTTCTAGTCTAAATTTCGACTACCGTGATGAGGTAGATGGATAGGGTTGATAGAGTCTACAGGGCTTTAAGTCTTGAAGAGCCCGATAGATTGCCCAAAGGTGAGCTTCAAATACACGATGAACTCGTATCCGCCCTTTTAAATGAACCCTTGAAGGATTGGTTTAAGGCGCATGTCAAGGTGAGAAATCTATTAAAAATGGACCTAGTAAACGTTGGGCTTGAAGGTGGACCTATAGTAGAGGTAATCGGTAGGACTGAGAAAGGCTATCCAATATATAGGGACTACTTTGGTAATGAATGGGTTGAAAGTGGGAAAACAAGAACGTATTTAAAGCATGGGCTGTCTCAACCTGAAGATTTCAGAGACTTCAAAATGCCAGATATATCGCTGTATAAAGCCGACAGCGTCAAATTGTGGTCTGAAAAGACAGACTTCTGCGTTTTTGCTCAGGTAGGTGGAGCCTTCGATTCAGTATACCCATTGATGGGCTTAGAGAACTATATAAAAACGATGTATAAGTATCCAAATCTACTTAGAAGAGTGATTGAAGAAGTCTTTAGATTCGAACTGGAAGTTATAAAACTGTATGCCGAATCAGGCGCACACGTGATACTTTTAGGCGATGATCTAGCCTACGATAAGGGTCCATTCATATCTCTAAACCACCTACGGGAATTCGTCTTTCCATACCTGGCTAAAGAGGTTGAATTGGCGCATAGACTCGGCCTACCAGTGATATTCCACTGCGATGGAAACGTGACGTCGCTGGTGGATGATATCGTAAAAGCCGGATTCAATGGATTACACAGTCTACAACCCAATGCTGGCGTAGACATAGTCTCTATAAAGAGGAAGTGGGGCGATACTATATGCTTAATGGGTAACCTAGACCTAGACTACCTGCTTCCTCTAGGGAAGCCTGAAGATGTTAAAGCAGAAGTCGAGAGGCTGATAAGGGAGGTGGCTCCAGGAGGAGGATATATACTGAGTACGACAAACGTACTAACTAGATACGTTCCTCCTGAAAATGCACTAGCTATGTATATGACGGCTGAAAAATACGGAAAATATCCCATTAAGAAGTGACTGGTAGTCGGACTCTGGGCGGTGATCTATTTCATCTACTGCTTGAAGAAACCTATTTACGTTAACCTTTTACGGCAGCCACTAGTATAGGATAGGAAAAGCAAAAATACTCTATAGCTTTAAGTTGAGTATGGTGTCCCTATGAGGTTGGCTATTCAAGAGAATTTAGCTCCAGGTAGAACGTTGATCGAGAAGCTTGAGAGAATAGAGGCATATGGTTTTGAGGGTTTGGAGGTATGGGGAAGCGACTTACCTCAGAGGCTTAAAGAGGTTAAAGATGCATTGAGCACCTCGAAGGTTAAGCTGTCAACGGTTTGTGCAGGTTATGGTGGAGACCTATTGGGTGCTGACCGGAAGACGCGGGAAATAGCTATTGAAGGGTTGAAGGAGAGGCTTAAGATGTGTGCCGAGCTCGGAGGCGTTGGCGTTATAACTGTTCCGACGTTTGGTGGGCCTAAAATTCCAGACCTATATCCTTGGCATCCAAATGTTAGAGATGTTGAAAGGCAGGTCTTGATAGAAGAGTGTAAGATTATAGGCGATTACGCTGAAGAAGTCGGCTCCTACGTTTTGTTAGAGCCTTTAAACAGGTATGAAACCCACTTCATCAATAGGCTTCAACAGGCGGTTGACATATGTAAAGCCTCGGGGAGAGAACACGTGAAAATAATGGCCGACTTCTTTCACATGAATATCGAAGAGGCAGACATCTCTAAGAGTATAGAGGAAGCGGCTGGATATATACTACATGTACACCTGGCAGATAGCAACCGCCTACTACCCGGATATGGACACACAGACTTTAAATCAGGATTCACAGCGTTGAAGAAAATCGGCTACAAGAACTTTATGGCGCTTGAGTGCGGTATTCCAGGAGACCCGGAGAGGGAGCTACCGAAGTGTGTAAACTACTTGAGAAGTCTGATTTAACACGCTTAGCGGGAAACAGGCTTATAGTCGAGGCGGCTCACGTCTATAGAGCCGTCTATCCAACTATTGGAAACAGGTGCCCCATGGGTTAAATTCAAACTTTCTTTTTTCCCATCCGTATGGTTTAAAGCAACGCGATTTTCAAGATTCAAGAAGCTTTACATCTGCAAAACTACGGTCGGATACAGTCTATTAGACTAAAATTGCTTTAAAGGTCTAAATGAGCCGTTGAATTTACAGTAGCGCTCAGAGACGCCTATATCAACCATCCATATTACTACAGTTGAAATATTTTTCCCCGGGATTTCAGCTGTAGTAACTCCTAGCATAAAAAACGCTCAGCCAAGCACACTATAACAGCTCTAAAGGAAAAAAATAAAAATGGGGTTAAATGTATGGGAAACTCCAGAGAATCTCACAGGTTTAAGCCGTAGAATTGTCAACTGAAAAAACTAAGTTTATTTAGTATTTCTGGCTATTCTTCTAGTTGATGGGATTGAGCTGGAAGGCTGAAGCTAAAGAGTACGTTTGCAATGTACTTGTCAGACTTGGAGCTTTAAAGTTTGGAGTCTTCAAGCTTACGAGCGGTAAAGTAAGCCCATACTATATCGATTTACGGCTCATACCAAGCCATATCGAGGCGTTTAAAAAGATAAGCGACATATACGTGCGGATGCTCATGGAAGATGTAGGCTTAAATAGCTTCGATAGGATAGCTGGCATACCTACAGCTGGCATACCTTTCGCCTCAGTCATCGCCTTCAGGGTTGAAAAACCATTCCTATACGTTAGGGAAGAGGCGAAGGCTCATGGTACGGGGAGGAACATAGAGGGTGTGCTGAATTCCGGAGATAGAGTGATATTTATAGACGACCTCATAACAACGGGTAGAAGTATTCTTAGGGCGGCTTCTATCGTTAGGGCTGAAGGAGGTATTGTAGATAAGGCGCTTGTCCTGATAGATAGAGAGGAAGGCGGAAGAGAAGCTTTAGCTAAATCAGGTATACAGCTCTTCAGCCTCTTAACTATAAGAGAAGCCTCGAAAATCCTCTACCAGCTAGGCACATTGGATGAAGAGCAGTATAAGACGATACTAAAACAGGTTAAACGAAGCGGTTAAAAGCCGAACTGTTTAAAGGTGTATTTAGATTGATTGATCTTAGAAAACGAGTCTTAATCAAAGACGCTAAAGGAGACGTAGTAGTTGCAGGATTCGTACATGAAGTTAGAGAGCTGAAAAACATAGTTTTCCTCATATTGAGGGACGCGTCAGGACTTATACAGGTTACGGCTAAAAGAGGCTCCGTACCTGATAAGCTATTTGAACTGCTTAGGAAAATCAAACGTGAAAGCGTCATAGCGGTTGAAGGCAACGCGTTCCAAAGTAATATTGCCAAACTAGGCCTAGAGATCGAACCCAGGGATGTTGAAGTCCTATGTGAAGCCGTAGAGCAACCGGCTATAGAATTCTACAAAACAGACCTGATCAAGACCGGTTTAGATAAGAGGCTTAGATACAGGTTTCTAGACCTCAGAAACCCGAAGGTCGCATCAATATTCAAGGTTCAAAGCACTATTTGCGAAGCCTTAGATAACTTCTTCAGGGAGAGGGGTTTTAGAGAAGTCCACACATCTAAACTCGTAGCTCAGGCCACGGAGTCTGGCGCTAACGTCTTCTCAGTAGACTACTTCGGAAGAAAGGTCTTCCTCGCTCAAAGCCCCCAATTCTATAAGCAGATGCTTATGGCGGCTGGCTTTGAAAGAGTATTTGAAATCAGCCCTGTTTTTAGAGCCGAAAAACACCACACACCTAGACACCTATGTGAGTATATAAGCATAGACTTCGAAATGAGCTTCATAGAGAGCGATGAAGACATTATGAAAGTTGTTGAAGAGATGGCTAGCAACGTCTGCCGAGCTGTTTCACTAAAGTGTAAAGAAGAGCTTGAAATTTTAAACGTTGAAGTAGAGCCCATTAGAACACCGATACCGAGAATACCGATGCGCAAAGCCTACAGACTGTTGGAGGCTGAAGGCTTCAAACCAGAGTATATGGAAGATTTAAACCCTGATGGCGAGAGAAGGCTTTCAAATATCGTAGAGAGGGAATACGGCTATAAGCAATTCTTTCTAACAGAATTCCCTTGGAAGCCTAGACCATTCTACACAATGAGGATTGAAGGAGAGCCAGAATGGACTAGATCCTTTGACTTCATATGGAACGGCTTAGAAGTGACAACCGGAGGCCAGAGGGAACATAGATACTATAAACTGCTTGAACAGTGCGTTGAAAAAGGCTTAAACCCTGAAGACCTAAGCTTCTACTTAGAGTTTTTCAAATGTGGGATACCACCCCACGGAGGCTCCGGAACAGGGCTTGAAAGATTAACTTCAGCCATACTAAAAATCGAAAACGTAAGAGAAGCTACACTAATACCTAGAGACCCTGAGAGAGTGTTGCCCTAAGATAATCCTCTAACGAACACTTTCTCTACGTACTTTGAAGCTATTCCAGCCAACTGAAGCATAAAGCTTTGACTGGGAGGTTTAACCTCTTTAAACGCCGGGTCGATCGGGTCTCTGGGGTTGTAAGCCTGCAAAACATACTTCTTCGCCCCTCTTATGGCTTTACAGATATGTTCAACGTCAACTTCCCCATGTAAGCTGGGTACGATCGTAGTCCTAAACTCATAATCGATATTTGAAGACATCAGAAGGTTTATACTCTCCACGACCTTCTCAACGACGTTTTCAAACTGTACACCTGTAGATTTTTTATAACTCTCCAAGTCAAGAGGCGCTTTAATGTCTAAAGCTATGAAGTCTACGAGGCCGTTTGAAATTAAGCGTCTAAGGATTTCCGGGTTTGAGCCGTTGGAGTCCAATTTAACCTTTAAACCGAGCATTTTAACCTTTGAACAGAATTCATCTAAATCTGGTTGAAGGGTTGGCTCTCCACCAGTTATGCATAAGCCGTCTAGAAACCTTCTATTCTTCTCTAGAAAGTCTATGACGTATTCTTCAGAAACACTCGGTAGTGAATCAGGGTTTAATACTAGAGTTCTATTGAAGCAGAATGGGCATCTAAAGTTGCATCCCGGAGTCCAGATGACGGAGACTACATGTCCATCCCAGTCTACGAAACTTAAATCGATAAACCCCTTAACGATCACGTGAGGCCTCCCAGATAAAAAATAAGGCTAGGTTATCGAAACCCTGTATCTTTCAAAGAACTCATGCCTCTTAGCTCTATTCCACCCCTTGACCTCTTGATAATACCCAGTAACCCTAGACCACCACCTAACCCTCGTTGAACCGCACTCTAAACAATAGGAGTTTAACCCTCCTGAAACCCTATTGCAATCTTCACATATCGTTAAATCTTTAGTGTATGCAAAATATCCTATTTGAGTCTGCGTAGCAATACGTTTAGTGAACCTATAGAGGGCCTCCGGATCCGACGACGCCTCACCCAGCCAGATGTGAAACATGTTTCCTCCGTTTAAAATAGGGAAGAACTTGTTCTCTACTCTCGCCCTCTCCAATAGAGGTATTCTAGCGCCTACGTAAACGTGAGTACCATTACTGTAGTAGATCGGCACGTCCCGTTCACCCGTAGCTAAAAGCCTCTCAGCAGCCTCTAAGTCACCTTTAACCACTTTCCTGGCCGCCTCTCTAAACTCTGGATCTATTAAATCGCAGACGGCCAATCTCTGAGCGCAAGATTCAGCTGGCGTACGGGCTAGTGCAAGTTTAAAGCCACTCTTCTCCTCAAGCTCCCTAAGATAGCTCTTCATCTCAAGTATAACTCTAACAGCTACTCTAACAGCTTCATCAGATTCATGAAGCTGATACCCCGTATGATACTGAACCATTTCATTCATTCCGACTATCCCTATCGTCCATACCAATTCTTCGAAGTTTACAGGCGGCGGCCCACGTTCACCAGTAACAGGGTCTCTCGGCCTCTGCGTCGCAAAAGGTATTCTATTGTTTTCAATCATCAACTTCATCCATTGATATTTAGTCTTAAATACGTCTACACAGACTTCCATAAGCTTCTTTACTTCCTCATAAAGTCTTGCATCTTCACCTCTAGATTTGTATGCAACCCGTGGAAGATTTATCGTAACAACCTGCCATGAGCCCATACTGAAGTGTCTACCACCTACGAAATACAGCTTCTCCTCAAACTCAGGGTCGCTATCAGGCGTATCAACAAAATTGTATGCACAACACTGGTAGCATGAAACACCTTTACCATAGCCTCTATACTCTGGCATCATGTTGTCGAAGTATGGTGTGCCAAACTTTGCAACGACTTTATGGGCTAGAAGCCATTCTTCATCGTATTCAGAGTTAAAAAGTTCAGGTACTATGCCATTTTCAAGCTTTGGAAAGTTGAAAGGCTTGCCCCAGTAATCTCCTTGGAGCGCCACTTCGTTTAACGCTCTATAGAGCGTCCTAACCTCATCCTCGTATTCGCCGTACTTATCAGGGCCAATCCTACCTCTAGCCACTATTGGAACATCTTCCCACAGTTTTGGAACACCAGGAGTTATCTGGATGTTTGAGAAAACAGGCTGGCCTCCCCTAGCTACGTAGATTTGGGTAAGCTCGTAGAACATCATCTGCATAAGCTGTTTAACACTATCATAGCTTAAACCGCGTACATACGGAGCAAGGAAGACTAGATAGTTGTAAAAGCCTTCTCCGCCAGAGAAGTTCGTCTGAGCAGCCGCTAAAACTTTAACCGAATGTAGAACAGCAACCTCAGCCCTCTGAGCGGCTCTAGCTACGGAAGTTTTAATGCCCATGCCGTCAGGCATAAAACCATAGTAGAAGAAGTACCTAAGATCCCAATCCTGACAGTTGTGAACCAGTACACCGCTTCCAGCGTAAAAGACGTGAACTCTCTCTAGGTAAATATCGTAAACGTAGCCGTTGTAGGGAATGGGCTCTACTGTTTTAACAGTATCCGTCTTAGTCCTTAGAGGGTGGTAATGGTCTTTAACCTCAGCTGCTTCGGCTAACTTAGCTTCTAAGCCAGGTGGTGCAAGGCCAAGCTCTAAGGCTTTCTTGACCTCCCTTTTGCCTTCGATCACTATGGACCATACATCATGTCTAGTCTCTACGACCTCGCCGCTTTTTTTAACTCCCGTAGAGCCCTTATGTATCCTGATGTATGTCCTCGTCTTTAAGCCTAAGAGAGCGAAGATTAGCTGAAGTTGCTCTATTAAAATTTTAGACGTCGATGAGATCTGGATGAAGCCTCCCCTCTCCCGACTGGCGTATATAGTCCCATCTCCAGCTATAAGCCCCTTTAAGACTTCCACGAGTAGCTCTCTTGGGAGGTTTAAAACCCAGTTTGGAAGCCTCTTATCAGGGGCTTTAGCTTTTTCTATTTTAAGCCCATCGTAGAAGAGTTCGTAGAGCCTCTTCTTAGAGCCTATTATCTGGACCTCCCTCATATTACGTTTAGAGTGATCATAAACCGTGTAATTGAAACCTAACTTTTTAATCGTTGAGCAGACATCTTCTATCAGAGCTTCTGAGGATTTATCGAATGTGAAAACCACATTGTAGAAATCTCCATCTTTCACGTCGTAATCTCCATCTGCTATGAAGTATCCTACAAGTCTGGCGAGCTCGGAGGTAACGGTTACACCGTTCACCTCTGAAGTTTTCGGAGAGATTTCATCATAACTTAAAGTTGATATGACCTTGAGTCTATCTCCGGGCTTCACCATCTTAGCCTCCACCAGTCTACCATCTGCTAATGGAATTCTATGCTCCTCCGTCAACTCCACCATAAAACCTCTCTCGGTGGTTATTCTAATAATGCTATTGCTCTTCTTCCTAGAGACCTTGACGACTCTGACAAATCCTTCAGGAGTTAAAACTTCTACTCCATCGTAATTGGCAACTTCAAATCCTCCGCTCGATTCGTAGTTTAGATGACTAAACAGATCACCAACTGTTGCAAGCCTAACAGAGCCTCCAACCCTAGCCACTAAGACGTTATCTGAGGACATGCAAAACGGTCTTGTTCCAAAGTATTCTAGATCATGTATATGTATTTCCCCCTTTAAATGGGCATCTGCAAGGTCTATCGGCATTAAGAGTAAGTACTCCTCTTTAGAGGTTTTATCAGCCTTCTTCTTATGAGATGTTTCTGCGTTAGGTTGAAGGTTGGCATTTTCCTTAGCCTCAAACCCCTTTCCAATGTCTATTTCATATGCATCGTAGACGGGTGTTCCTACACGGGTGTAAACGTTACGGTATATCCTGTATAGAGGGTTGATGGAGCCCTTCTCAAGTAAAACTGTGTTGACTATCTCCCTTATCAAAGGTCCGGAGACGAATTTCAAATCCATGTTTCTTATCTTCTCCTCGACTTCTAAAGCTATGGATTCGGCCTCCTCCTCCATCATCGGTCTGACGCCGAAAAACATTGTTGCAAGCTTCGTCTCTTTAAGTAGAGAGTTTATGATGCTCTGTCTATTCCAGGGTATAAAGTGTCCGCTAGAAGACCTAACCATTGGAAGAGGTTTAACCGCCTCAACCACCCCTTTCAGCCTCCAGTATGCTGACTACAAACTTTTCGTTTAATTTACCCCCGTCGAAAAGCTCTTTAAACGTTAGTATACGTTTACCGATTTTTAAAATGGGAGCTGACATGGTAAACACATCCATCATTATAAGCTCCGTCTGAACGTCTAGATCTAACAGGTTCCTCTCCTCATATACAATTCCAAGCTTCTCTAGGAAGCTCTTCAAAAGCTTACAATTTGGACAGTTAGGAGTTGTATAAACAGTCGGCTTCAAGTAGAATCACTCCTCTTATGAGTGGATACAAAAATATATACTTTTTTATTTATTTTTTTGTACTTAAGATGCCTCAACCCGCTAGCTCTTAAACATGAATCTGGCAAACTAATCCGCTCTTCCAACAATATTAGGTCTAGCTTCACCATGCGACGTTGAACAAGCCTTCTATAAGTAGCTTTTCCACTCTCAACTTCCCCCAGGTATTCTACGTCAAACCAGCTCTCTCCATAAGCTTATCTCTAGCCTTTAAAAACTTTTCAATTAATTCTTCAACTCTAACTGTTTTAATCTCACGCCTCTCTACGATTATCCTACCATCCACAATGACTGTTTCAACGTCGCTACTCTTAACCGCGTAGACTAAGTGGCTGGTCTCACTATACATAGGTATTGCATGTGGGGTCTGCACGTCAACCAATATTATGTCCGCCTTCTTTCCAGGCTCTATAGAGCCTAGTTCGTAATCCCAATTTAATGCCTTAGCACCACCTATCGTAGCCATCTGTAAAACCTTCCAAGCATTCATAATAGATGGGTTCATACTTACACCTTTATGTATCAACGCTGCAAACTTCATTGTTTCAAACATGTCGGAACTATTGTTTGAACATACACTATCCGTTCCAAGACCAACGTCTATGCCAGCCTCTAAAAGTTTAGGCACTGGGCTTATCCCAGAGCCGAGTTTAAGATTTGAAACGGGATTATGGGCAACTTTAACGCCTCTGGAAGCGAGAATCACTATATCTTTCTCTGAGAGATGAACGCAGTGAGCGGCTAACATCAATCTGCCTAAAACCCCAAGCCTATCGAGATATTCTACAATTCCCCCGTCTAACTCGACTCCAAATGTACGCTTAATCTTGTCAGCCTCATCTACAGTCTCGGCTAAATGCGTATGCAATGTGATCGGGCTTTTCTCCCCATACTTCTCATTAAGCTCTAGCGTTAAATTCCAAAGTTCAACCATATAGTCTGGATCTACTGTATAAGGCGCATGGGGGTCTACGCTAACCCTTATTCTACCGTTATCTGCTCCATGCCATGCTTCAACCAGCGACCTTGTAAGTCTTAAATCCTCATCTTTACGCCAAGAGAAGCATACATGTCCGACAACTCCTCTAATGCCGACTTCAGCTATCGCTTTAGCCTCATTGAACTCCGGCGCATAGTGATACATGGTGTTTACCGTTGTACATCCTCCAAGCACGGATTCAACCGCCGTGAGTTTTGCACCAAGATATATGTCTTCGCTCGTCATATGCATCTCTATCGGCCATATCTTTTCCTCAAGCCACTCTTTAAGAGGCATATCGTCAGCGTATCCTCTGAGGAGGCTCATGGCTAGATGGTGATGCGTATTGATGAGTCCAGGTAGAACTATTTTACCCCTAGCATTTAACTTTTCATAACCTCTTGGATTTCTACGTCTAACATCGTCGCATTTGCCGACTTCAACTATTCTATCTCCCTCAATTAATACAGCCCCATCTCTCACTACGCCTCTCTCACTCATCGTAACTACGCTTCCACCGCATATTAAAAGCCCCACACAATCCCCTCCTACATGCTGGGAAATCGCCTTCTTGACGAGATAAGGATTACGAGTGGTATCAGAGCAAACATGTTTATAATCGAGCCTACTATGAACGGCATACTGTATCCCAAAGCACTCCATATGATTCCTCCGAGAGAGGAGCCTACTATGAAAGCTAAATTCGTTAAAGCATCCATATACCCTATGATGGAGGCGGAGTCGATCGTCTTCTTAAGTTGAACAATTATAGTTCTTCTAGCGGGCATGTCTAAGGCTCCTACGACTCCAAGTATAAATGCTGAAGATATGGCTCCGCTCCACGTTTTCGATGAACAGTAGAGAATCCATGAGGCGGATGAAAGAGCGATATGCATTGATAACATGGTTACCCCTCCAAACCTATCTGTAAATTCACCCGACGGTATTTGCGCTACTAGGAGGCCTGCGTTCCACATAGCCATTATTACACCTATACTCTGCTCGTCTAGGTTTAAAGCCTCCTTAGCGTAAAGCTGAACCAATGGATTTATTATGGAAAAACCTAGACTGTGAAAAACTAAAGCGATTGTAAGCTTCATCATGCTTCCATCTGAAAGTATTAATCTTATGTTTTCAAAAGATCTTCTGAGGGTTTGCCTAGCTACTTTAGAGTTGGTATTACTAGGGTAGCCGTATGTAAAAGTTATAGATATGGCTGAGAAAGCCGTTAAAACTCCGGCTATTATGAAGATTATTGAAAAGCCTAAAGACATTGCTAGGTAACCTGAAAGCGCAGAGCCTACTATGCTTGCCATTGTGGTTGCTACGTAAAATATCGACAAGGATAAACCTAAACTTCTACTGGTATCCGCTACAGTCGCCTCACCTATCGGCGTCTTCAAACCTCCCAGGAGGCTGTAGAGAACGACTAAGACTACTATAAACGCTGGACTTTTTACAAGAGCTAGGATCAAAAGTATTGCCGCTGAGAGACTGAAGCCTATAATAAGCGTCCTTTCTCTACCAACCGTCTCTGAAAATGAGGCTAATGTTAAGTAGGATAAACTTGTCGCCAAACTTAAAAGTGAAAATACGAAGCCTATCTGCCAGGCTTCAAACCCAAATCCTCTAAGATAAATTGGAAATAGGGAGTACCATAATGAGTAGCCTAGACTTGAAAATGTAAAAGCTAAGTATACGCCTGTAAGTCTGCTCCTATTCACGTGCATTTATACTCGTTTTTGCTTTCTGAAAAGTGTTTTCCCTTTTAAGATCGACGTGTAATTGGTCCCTGCTTGGGAAAAAAGAAGGTTAGATGTCTATTGAGTCTAATCTTCTACTCATGAGGTAGGCATCTTCACCGTTTAAATAGTATCCTCTGATTGTACGGATAATTTCAAAGTTCAGACTTTTATATAATTTTATGGCTGGTATGTTTGAAACGCGGACTTCAAGGTAACATTCTTCAGCATCGTAGTTTTTAAGCCCCTTCAAAGCATTGATCATGAGGTTTCTTCCAACACCTTTACGCCTATACTCCGGTAAAACCGCTATGGAGATTATATGGCCCTTCTTAACTACGCTTATCGGTTTGTGGTTGGACAGTCCTCTTTCAACTCTAGACATCACGTAACCTATAATCCTACCATCAGCTTCAGCGACATAGAAAGCTTTGGGGAAACTTTCATAGTGGCTCATGTAGAATGATGGCGTATAGTTTTCAGGTAGACACGTCAAATTTATACGCATAACTGCATCTAAATCCTGAGGCTTAAAACTCCTAAGGGTAAAGTTTAAACTCAACCCATCTTCACTTTTAAATGCAAAGTCTAAAATTACTCTATTTAAGGTTTTCTAGAAATCTTCATAGAAGGTCTTGAAACATTCATAGTGTATTAAAACTTAGTAAACGTACTAGTTGTTAAAGCTTAATTTGCAACGTTGTTGGATCAAAGGGTCCATAGATATGGCGGTAAGAATCTCCCTAAATCATCCCCTTCTTCAAGTATAAACGGTAAACGTCTTCGAAGACCCTGACGTCTGTCAGCGTGTCTTCACCTGATGAACGGAACGGCTCTCCACTTAGTATGCAACGTATGAAGTGTTCTGCCTCTCGCTTGTAAGACCACGTCCACATCGGCTTAGGTATGGGGCGTATAAACTCTTGAACCCCACCGGCCTTATACACCTCTACTTCAGCTGGAGTATTTTTCAGTAGCAGTGGAGGCGCCCAAGTCTTTATCCAACCATGTTGAAAATATACTTCAGTCACTTCATCCCAACGGTAATGCGACATCTGTCCAGATTCGACCGTGGCTCTTACACCATTCATATCGAAAACTACTATACCCGTCATACCGTCTTCATCAAAATCTACGTATTTTACAGCCACCCTATCGCCTGCGTCGAGAAACCACCTCAACAAGTTAACGTTATGCGTATACTGCTGCAAATAACCTATATACGAGTTTAAGTATTCATCTGGCAACCAACTAGGCTTTATGATCGGTGGCTCAGGCGGCTTTTCATCTGTCACCTCCATAGGTATATCTATGTTACACACCCATTCGCCGCAGAAACCGTGATTACGCGCTAGAATTATCCTTCCCAGTTCACCAGTCCTAGTGTAATTCGATATGAGGCTTTTAACTAGCTCGTTCCCAGCGTCATAACGCTTCATATAAGCAACCATAAGCCGGCTTCCTCGAGCTCTACTAGCTGCCAGTATCCTCTCAGCTTGCTCGACGGAGACTGCCATAGGCTTCTCCATGAAAACGTGCTTCCCCGCTTTCAACAAATCTCTTGCAATTTCCCCCTGTAGCGTAAAAGGCGCTGAAACACCCACAGCATCTATGTCAGGGTCATCGGCCAGTTCTAAGTGGCTTCTGTAAAAGCGTGGGATTCCATATCTCGCTTGAACCTTCCTCCCCAGCTTTTCCCTTACCTCAGCTATCGCTAGGAACTCGCATTCAGGGATGCTCTTGAAATTTGGAATATGAACTTTTTGAGCCATAAAACCACATCCCACGTATCCAAATCTTACACGTTCATTCATAAAATCGACCTCGGCAATCATTTATTCTACTCCACAGACTATTAAATACTCAACTGGAAAAGGCCGATTAGCCAAGCTCACCTTCATCTTCATGAGGTTTTTAGAATGTAGACTGGGGAAAACGGCTTCCATGATCGCGTCAGTAAACCTCACAATGTACTTCCCCGGTTTTGTCTCCGTCATCTTCGGAATATTCGCTTGCAAGCTTGCTTGGCACTTTTCCTTATAGATACAGGTATATTGGATTAATTGAGGAATTTGAAGTTGTTTGGGTAAACATCTTTCTAAGCCCTTTAATTCCGACAAAGTCGATCGGTGGTGAGGTTGTGAGAGCCTACATTTTTCAGAGTGAATCTAAAATCCACGGCTGTAATATTTGAAAGCTTTATCTAACAAGGTCTTTTTAATAAGCAGAATTTCAGATAGATCTATTCAACAAGGCTTCGGTTTTAAACTATTTAAGAAAAATGTTAAGGCTTTAGGGAAACAGCTGTAGCTTTTCAACGGATTTCCTGACGCATGAATATCATGTAAGATGCGATGAAGGTTATAGCCGTAACCAACACTAACACTAGAATATTTGGCCATGCTGAAGTCAAGCTCTCCATTATGGAGATATTTCTAATATCTGTAGGGGCCTGTCTGGGGCCAATCATGATCTCAGTGTAAACGTTCAGTACGTATTGTGCTATTCTGCTGAAGTGGTGGTTCGGCGTAAAGTTGTTTATTGTCTCAGTTATAGCTGTACGACTCCTCATCTCCTCGATTAAACGTTGCCTCTCCTCTGGGGAGGTTATATTCTGAGCAAAGCGCATCGGCCTTATGGTGAAAGCTACCAAGGAAGCTATGATTGGTATGACGAAGGAGAAGATCGCCCATAGTACGACTCCGACGATCATACTCTGCGTCGTCCTCTTTGAAACTGTTGATAGTAGTATTGCTATGCCGTAGTATGTCATGGCGAAGAGTATGGAAAACACTACGAATAGGGCAAGTCTAGCCACTTCTTCACTTGTAGGTGTTACACCCAGAACAAGTATAGATCCTCCTATGCTTACGACCGACGCTATAGAGGTTGCTAGAGTAATCGCTAATAACGCCGCGAGAAACTTCCCATTTATTACGATATCCCTATATACTGGCTGAGCGAGGACTATTTTCAACGTACCCTTCTCCCGCTCACCAGATATGGCGTCGAAGCCTAAAGCTAAACCTATTATCGGCGCAAAGTACGACATCATCGAAACTAATGTATACGCGGCTCTACCTAGAAAGCCCCGTGGCATAGCAACTCCGGGAATATTCTGGACTACTGTGAGGTAGACAGATGCTATTGCTACAGTAAGCAACAATCCAAAAACGACCACTAAAATTATAAACCGTCTTCCCTTCACTATGTCGGAAAACTCTTTCAAGGCTACTGTAAACGTGCTAGGCATGTTCAACCTCCTCCATACGGTAATATCTCATGAATAGGTCTTCAAGTGTTGGCTCTTCCACTTGAAGCGTTGAAATTTCCACGCCGTAGCTTAATGCGAGTTTACTTATTTCAGCTCTAACGTCTCTCTTCGCCCTCACGATCACAGCGTCATCTTCACGTTCAACTTTATTCACGTCGCTTAATTGCATTATAGCTGAAGCTAGCGATTGCACGTCTCCTTTACCCTTAACACGAATCTTATAACCTTCTTCAGCCATTAACTTTTCTATAAGTTCTCTAACCTTTCCCTGAACTATAAGCCTTCCTCTATTTATTATACCTATTGAACTACATAGAGGGCCTACTTCGAAAAGCAAGTGGGTACTGAGCATTATGGTCTTTCCCTCCTTGCTAAGTTTAACGACCAACTCCCTAAAGGCTCTAGCCCCCTCGGGGTCTAATCCGGCCGTAGGCTCATCGAATATCAGAAGTTCTGGGTTTTTGAGTAGAGCTTGAGCTATACCGAGCCTCTGCTTCATCCCCCTTGAGAAGCCTCCAACCTTCCTATTCCTCACTTCATACAGTCCAACTGTTGTTAATACATCTTCTATAAGCTTCTTTCTCTCACTTTTATGAATGTCATTCAAAGCCGCTATATATTCGAGGTTTTGCTCAGCTGTAAGGTGGTCGTAGAATCCAAATGGATCGGGTAGAAGCCCCACCTTTCTCCGTATCTGTATAGACTCCTTAATTATGTCGTATCCGAGAACTTTAGCCGAGCCGTTTGTAGGAAGGGTAAGTCCAGTTAGTATCATAATTAGAGTAGTCTTACCGGCACCGTTCGGCCCAAGCAATCCGAAAACTGAGCCTTTCTCAACTTTAAGATTTAGATGATCTACGGCTACTATGCTCCTTCCCTCGGACCTATATATCTTCGTAAGGTCATATGTTTCAATTACATAGCTCAACTTTTTCACCTCCTTCCAAACCTCCTATATACTATGATTAAGCCTATCACAGCCGCCATGATAAGGATACCTCCATAAATAATCCAGCTGGTTTCATGGAAAACCTCCACTCTCAATGTGAAAGATTTAACTTCAGCTTGATCAGATAACACGTTAAAGTCGATATAATAGTTGCCTGCGTTTACGTCAGCCTCCGTTGTGATCGTGACCGTAAAAGTGGCCCCTTCGTCTGTTTTTAAAGATGTAATATGGCTAGGTGCGATATTTACGGAGAAGCCGCTGGGTATGCTTCCAGCTACGGCGACAACTCTAACATTCGTAACATCCTGAGTCCCAGTATTTTTAACTGTGAGGTCGAACGCTCCCTCTCCTCCAACGTTTAGAGACGTGTAGAAGTTTTGATTAGTCACGGTAATTTCATAGACTCCTAGCACGTTCAGGGTAAGGCTTGCAAACTTTCTCACATCCGAATTTGACACAGAAACCGTGAAGTTGTATATTCCCAATTTAAACCCCTTCGGTATAGAAGCTACAACATAGAACTCCTTCGATTTGCCAGCCTCAACGTATACCTTCGTTATCTCCTGTTTATTTACATCCTCGAACCGAATATTCAATCCTTCAGGTAAGCTTTCAACAGCAAGGTTGAACAACTGATCATACCCTCCGGTGTTTAACGCTACAAGCTTGAAGCGTGCACTTGAACCTGCATAGGCGTCAAGATAAGGTGGAGTAGCCGTTAATTCAACGCATGGTTTCGGTCTCTCCACTATTAGACGTAAGAGAAGGCTTTCGGAAATATTCTGAGATTTAGCTAGGAATGTGAAGTTGTATTCTCCATCATTTACCGTCGACGGTGTGGAGATTTCAACCATTAAATCCACAGACCCACCCCCATCCAACTCTACGTCTGATACGGCTTCACCACTACTGCTTTTGACTGATATGAGCCAGCCGGGAGGCTGCGGGTTGATTGAGAAACTGAAACGTTGCTCTACATCCGTAGGGTTCCTGATTTTCAGTTGGAATTTAACAGTACCTCCGGGTGTAATGGTTTTCCCCGGAAACTGGCAAAATATAACATTTTCCCTTAAAGGTTGCACTTTAACCGTAAACTCTAGTGAGGAGTCTGACGAACCTATGGCAATCACTTTAAGCGGGTAGTCGTCAATAGCCGTGGAGAATGGGATGGTAACTTCTAATTGAAGGTTTAAACTTGCTTTAGGAGCTAGTGTGAATTTTGAAGCCTCCTGGTTTGATTGAGTTATTATTCGCATAATCCAGTCTTTAGGGCTGACGGTTGATAGTTCAACTGTTTCATATTCTTCACCATTATTTGTGACAGTTAAAGGGATGAGTAGTTTTCGACCCGGCTCAGCCGTTAGCGTTAAGATGGAACCGTATAATTTTATGGTCTTCTGCAGAGTTATCTCTCCAATGTTTATATCTTCATTGCCAATCGTAATGCTTCTGGTACACTTAGTATAGCCAGGTTTTGAAAAACGGAGTGTAAAGCTTTTAGAAGCCTCTAATTCTACCGTAAAGTACCCGTTGAAGTCGCTACTCACGCTAGTGATTGGTAAACCGTCGGAAGAGTACACGTCAACGTTAGCGTTTCCAACAGCATTGCCAGACTCATCCACCAATCTACCTGAAACCGTGACGGCGGATTTAACGTACACAGTAATCGTCATATACGTTTTCAACGTTCCAATAGCTACTACAGCAATACCGTATTCGCTATTTACCGGAACCGTTGAGGGGATAGATATCTCCAGTTGAAGGTTTTGCTTAGTAGAGGCTGGTATGTAAACTTCGGAAACCTCATGATTGCTTTGATCTAAAACCCTCGTAAGCCAATTGCTCGGCTTGTATACTATAAGCTCTAATGTTTCGTCGGAATCACCGATGTTACTTATGGTGAATGGAATGACCACTCTGCTTCCTGAGCTAGCAGTCAACTTTAAAGCTGAACTGTACAGTTTTATGGCTCTATTTAAAACTATAGCGCTTATATTCATGTTATTCTGAACATTTAGTGATTTTTCAACTTTAACGTAGCCTGGTTTTGAAAAGCAAAGTTTGTATTGGCCGCCTTCCAATGATAGCATGAAGTATCCATCTGATTGTGTACGAGTGGAATCTATAAAAGCCCCATTAGACGAATAAGCTTCGACTAAAACATCGCTCAGCCCTACACCCATCTCATCTACAACAGTACCGTAAACGCTCCACGTTGCGCAAAACACCTTGTTAGTCATCTCCAATTTTAGAGAGAGCCAGAAAGCTAGAACCATCAGAAGCACTGTTTGCATTAGTAGCTTCGTAGTGAACCTTACCATGGCGGCTCACATTATCAAAAACCGACTGACGTATTATTAAAGTTTTCTACATATGCATCTTATATAATACTAGTATAATGTCTATATAGGCTATGTTTTAATGAACTACTTTCTAGGGTTAGATTTTATTAGACTCATTTTACCAGCTATAGGTGGGTGTTGCCTTTTGAACCATCTAGAACGGTTCCATAGGGTCTTCCAGTTTAAGGAGGTCGATAGGGTTCCAGACTACGAGTTTGGATACTGGGATGAGACGATTGATAGGTGGCATAGGGAAGGCCTCCCACTTGAGATGAAGACCAATAGAGATGTTGAGCTCTACCTTAATCTTGAAGGATGGGACTTTATAGATATGCTACCCGTGGTGACTGGGCTATGGCCACCTCTGCCAAGTAGAATAATTAAGGAGGAAAGGGATAGGATGCTTATCTACGACGGAATGGGAGGCATATACCTCGCCACGAAAAGTACATCGTCTCCACCACACTATATCAAATATCCTCTAAGAACTAGGGAGGATTGGGAGAGGCTTAAGCCCTTCTTCGACCCAAACACGCCGGGACGTTTCCCGCTGAACTGGGATGAAGTGGTTACAGCATATAGGGAGCGTGAGGCTCCTCTAGGGATAAACGTCGGAAGCCTGTATGGGTGGCTTAGAAACTTAATGGGGGTTCAAGGGATATCCATAGCGTTCTACAGGGACCCCGATTGGGTTGCCGAAATGATGGATACTTTGGTCAATCTATGGATATCTATTATCCGCAGAGCTCTACGGAGCATTAAAGTAGACTTTGCGACTTGGTGGGAGGATATGTGCTATAATAAAGGCCCATTGATATCGGTCCGCCACTTTGAAGAATTCATGGTTCCAAGATATAGGAAAGTGACGGATGTGCTCAAAGAATACGGAGTCACGATCAACATAGTCGATTGCGATGGAGATATAACCCGCTTGGTTCCTGGATGGCTTGAAGGAGGGATCAACTGTATGTTTCCGTTGGAGGCACGTTGCACAGACATATATAAGCTTAGGGAGCAATACGGACATAAGGTTCTGCTCATGGGCGGTGTGGATAAAAGAGCTTTAATAGCTGGTGGCAACGCCATAGATAAAGAGCTTGAAAGGCTTACACCGCTACTTAAAGATGGAGGCTACATACCCATGGTAGATCACAGATGTCCGCCAGAGGTCTCGTATCAAACATACTTATACTATTTAAAGAGGAAGAGGGAATGGATTGGCAGATACGACGTTTAAACGTATAACGATGGTAAGACTTATTCCATCCTTTTTCTTAAATACCTTTTAGGTTAAATTAAGCATTCTCATAGGAAAACGTGTTTCACTCGTATCTTAAAGCTACTACAGGTGGGATCTTTGAGGCTCTGTATGCTGGTAATGCTCCACCAACTAAACCCACCGTAATCGTCAGTAATATCGTCTGCCCGATTAGAGTGGACGTTATTTTCGGACTTACTACAAACGTTAACCCCATTCCTCTTATGCTTAACCCCCTAGAAGACAGTACATGTGCACCTAGCACTCCCAGCGATATGCCAACTAAACCTCCGATTAAACTCATCATTATCGACTCTAAGAGTATCATGAATAGGATTTGGCCATTCGTATAGCCTATAGCCTTCATCACACCTATCTCCCTCGTTCTCTCCATGACGGCCGTTATCATGGTTGCGGCAGTACCTGCTATTGCGACGGCGAAGGCGGAGAGTGAAGTTGAGAAATTTATGAAACTTATTGCGTCAGTGACGCTAGATATCGTTTCGGCTATTGCGCTGAATGCTATAACCCGCAATCTATCTTCATACTTGTTTCTCAATGTTGAGACTATAGTCTTAACGAATGACGGGTCTTTGGCGAGTACAAATATCCCCGACCAATCTCTCATACCGAGTAGCCTCTTACCAGCCTCTGGGCTTAGAAAAATCGTTGAATCTGGATCGACTATTAAGGCTCCACCGTACTCTTCAAGGATCGCACCTAAAACTATGTTTATACTTTTCTTACCAGTCATCTTTCCCCCCTCTATTTTAGGTATATCTACCATTAAAACGTCGTCTATGGCAAAATACCGTTCTCCATTATCTTTAAAGGCGACTTTCCTACCAGCTATTGAGTATAATATTTCTGTCTTAGATGGGATTTTTCCCTCACCTATTTTCAAGCTTCCTATCGCTTCAAAAAGCAACGTATAGTCTACGGCGAAAATTGAAACTTTAACATCTTCGGTTCCTCTTTTAAGCACCCCTTGTGTTGAATAGAATGGTTCAGCCCTCGCAACCTCCGACAGAGTCCTCACGAACTGCAGATCTTCCTCGCTCAGCTTATAGTTTTCATTTGGAAAGATGGCTATTGCATTCTGTCCAAGCGACGTCACCTTTCCAACTATGTAATCTGAATATCCTCCTACTACAGAGCTCATCATAACTAGCACTAAAGGCCCTATGGAGATTCCGACTGTAGTTAAGAGTGCTCTAATCCTTCTCTCACTTAAAGCCTTTAATGATAGTCTGACGAAATCTAAGATTATATATGGATTCATTAACACTCCCACTAAGCTCTGCCAGTTGAATGGGTCTTTAAAAACCTATAAATTAGAAATGCTGAAACAGCTAGAAAAACCACGACTGCACCTACTATTATCCAGGTCTCAATACTGATCCCCTCTTTTTGAACCGGTGTAATAGCCTCCTCCTCCTCACGTAGAACTATCTTAACAACCATTTCACTACAGCTTAACTCATTGAAAACATTATAATAGCTTATACGTAGCACTCCAGTTTCGTTATATTCAGGGACATCTATTCTAAATGCTACTTCCGAGCCTGGGTCAACGTCACCGATGAGAGTTGATCTAGTTACGTTGTCTACTTCCAAGCTAGCTTCAACCCTGTAAGCCATAGCAGAGCCGTAGTTTACAACGATACCTGAAATCGTTGAGGATGTTTTTGTGCCAGTGGCTTTAATATCCCTTATCCGAAGGTCTATAAACGGCTCAACTATAATGGTTACAGTATTGTTAAAGCTTTTAAGCATACCGCTTGCATCCTTATAAATCACCGAAATCATAAGCGGTACAGGACCATATGTGATCATCGTTGATCCTTCAAGCTGTGTTATTGAACCAAGGGGGTTATATGCTAATGTAATCGGTATTTCACGTCTCTCATCTGGGGAAATATTCTTAACGTAGACCACTGAAGGCGACGGTATCAGAGTAGCAGCCCCTCGATAGGGTGAAACCATTATGTAAACGTCATACATTGGAGAGCTTCCAAAGTTTACAATAGTTAATGATGCATCTGTAAAGCGTTTCCTAACGTTTAAGCTCCCATTCATGTATATTCCAACGTACTCCGTCCTCCCTAAAATCGTAATCGGGATTTCAACATTAACCGTTCTTCTAGTACCCCATTGATCTACATAGGAGAGCCTACCTTCAGCGTTATACTGTCCAACATCTAGATCAAATACATTGAGAGCTGCAACAAACGTTAAAATATCACCTCTGGAAAAGGTTTGAGAAGCTTCAGTTTGATATGTGCTTAAGAGCTCCTCTAAAGCCGAAATCGGGATTTGCATCTGCTGGATCAGTCCGGTAGTTCCACCAGGTACTGGAGTAATTTTAATATATGAGGAATTATCGTGAGAGTTAGAGATGCCGCTCGGCAAATTCAACTCTAAAACAGCACCCCTCATACTGTCTACGTAGTTGTTTCTAATAGACACCAGCAAATGCGCACCATAAGTATTGGGTCCAGTTGTCCCTTCATACCATCTGCTATCTATAAACTCCACCGCCTGTCTATCGTCACATATGTTGATCGTTAAGTTATATGCTTCAACGCATCTAACTCCAGGTCCGCCGGATGAAATCATGAAATCCGCTATTAAAGTTGCATTATACCTCCCAGGCTGGACTTCACCAATGGAAATCGTAAACGAAGCCGTAAAAGTGCTTAAACTTCTTATTGGGCCTTCGGCGTATGTGCTCGCCTCCTCCCGTCCATTTGAAGTCATACCTTTAGGCAATTTAAGTAGGAGGTTTACTCCGCCTATGGAGAATGGTGTTCGATTTGCAATAGTCACCTGATATGTTGCATTATCTGTCTTTGGGAAAACGCTATAGTTGTTCTGCCAACTGGAGTCAACTATCGAAAGCTTACTGTCTGACGCAGGATACTTTTCAACTGGAAGATTTACCGTAAGTCTCCGAGTTACTTCGACATATGTTCCAAATTCATCAAAGATATAGCTCACGGAAACTTCAATGGGGATGGATTCAACGGAAGAGTTTACATCGAAATATAGAGTAACTGATGCGGAGGAACCCGGCATCAGCCTAGCCGGCAATGTTTCCGAACTCTTAATAGGTCTTAAGTATTTTGAGCTAACGTTAACAAAACCTCCAACTACATCATATCGCCCCTTGTTGATAAAGCTTAAAGTTAATGGTGTGTATCGTGAATTTTCGTATGCCGGGTTTGGATTCGGAGAACCCCAATAAGCTGATAAAATTACCAGCTCTGGCACATAACTGTAGACGCTTTCGACCGTAATCTGAAACCTCGTGTTCTGATACGCTATGAAAGAAGCCCCGGAGATAACTCTGACGTAAGATATGCTGAGCCAGCAGTCATATTGATCTGGCTTTATTGTAGAATCTACGTCAACCGTTATTTCTACGAAAGAGGATCCTCCAGCCCCCATCCCATTAGCATACGTTCCGGAGATGCCTCTCACCTCAATTCCATCTGGGAGTACAGGTATAATGCTCATAGCGCCTATAACGTCGGAAAGTCTATTCATTAAGCCAATTCTAATGGTGGCTCCTCTTGCCGATGGAAGTAGCGGCGCCTCTTCACCCTGATACATCACATAAACATATGAAATCACTATGGGATCTTCACGCGGTGGATTAGTTACGCTAAACTGTACATCTAAAGTTGTCGTAGTAGTATAAGTAACACCGTCATCGGTTCTCATACTTGCATCTACATAAACTTCAGCTTTATAAACACCGATTGACGCATTAATGGGTATTGAAATTCCTGTAAATGTTAGAGTGAACCTTTCGCCTATATCAACTGGTCCAACTGTTGATTTGGGATTATTAACCGTGAAACCTCTTGGCAATAAAAGGTTGAAGCTAGCTGAGTTTATCACGGAATCGCCTGCATTCTCCAGTAGAATGTAAAAGTTCGTATCGCTTGAACCCGGATAGGCGGCTGGTGATAAATAGGCGTCAAGAGCCCTCAGTACAATGTCAGGGTAGCTAGAAACACTAAGCTCTATTATATGCTCCTCATATAAGATAAGCGAGCCGTAGCGATAAGTTATGTTTAATACTAAATCGTATACACCAGGTGGTAGCGACTTTGATACATCCAGCAAGTAGTCGAAAGTTACGTGCTCTCCAGTTTTTACTTCGTAAGCAAAAGACCCGTTTAGAAACTTTGCCGGCGCTAATGAACCACTTCCGGCACTAAATTCTATGCCTGGAACAGTTTTCAACTGCCCCATTACCGCCTCTACTTCAGTAATATCTATGTACATAGCTTCAATCTTCAGACTAACTCTTTTACTTCCAGGGTATATATTCGAAGAACCCGATGAAGATTTGACATTTACCCCAACTATGTTAAACCTCTCCTGCTGACAGTAGATATCTATTTTAAAGGGGGGAATAGTCAATACTAGTAGTGTTATAAGTATTGTGAATGGAAAAGTTCTTTTTTCGAAGTTTTTAAGCTTCTTTTTCAAGACCAATACACCTTCTCGTAAGACTCAAATACTAATCTTATCCCTATGACAGCTTCTTAATAAGCGATTCGTCCGGGTTAGGATTATACTCTCCAACTATTGAACCGTCTCTGATCACATATATCTTCTTGGTGCAATTTGCAACTTCAGGATCATGTGTTACGATCACCACGGTATGCCCTTCTTTATTCAGCTCTAGAAGAGTCGTAACTACTATTTTCGCCGACATCCTGTCGAGATTTCCAGTAGGTTCATCGGCCAGTATTACAGCTGGTCTTCCAACAATAGCCCTTGCGATGGCAACTCTCTGCTGTTGTCCTCCGGAAAGCTGATTTGGCTTCTTCTTCAACCATTCCAATTCTCCTCCAATCTTAATCAAAGCCTCCTTAACCATTTCAATCCTTACACCCCTTGGAAGACCCTTAGGTATCAATGGAAGTTCTATATTTTCAAAAACGGTTAACCTATTGATCAAGTTAAAGGTTTGAAATACGAAGCCCAGCTTTGTATTTCTCAGGTTGGCAAGCGCCTTATCGTTTAACTTTGAAGCGTCTGTATTATCAAATATTACTTTTCCACTAGTAGGTCTGTCGAGAAGCCCGATCATGTTAAGCAATGTTGTTTTACCGGAGCCGGACGGCCCCATTATCGCAATTAAGTCTTTCTCATATATTCTGAAGTCTACATCTTTAAGAGCCGCTGTGACAACTTCGCCTACCCTATACTCTTTACAGACGTTTACAAGCTCTATTAGAGCCGTCTTCGTGCCATTCAATACTACCATCTTCCCTATGTACTGACGTTTAACCCTAAGTTTAGAGCATAATTTCAGTCTTTAAAAGTCTTCTTGAAAACTCGAAAATAAAGTCGTAGTTAGTATTTTTCAGAGTAGGTAGACCTAAATCTATTTAGTCTTGATGGAGGCTTTAAGGTATTCTACTGAACGTGAAACCTGTAAGTAGTCCTAAAAATCTATCCCATGCTTAGTGCGTCGGAATTTTCCATGGATGAATATGAAAGTGTTTCCTTCACTTCGATATCATCCATGAGATTATATGGGCATCTCTGCTTATAATGTTAAATATATTTTAGTTTGTTAACTATTTACTTAACATGAGTCAGTCTTTTATCTATGATGGTAGAAAAACCTGGCAAATCTCTTTCCCTCTAGGTGGTATTGGAACTGGCTGTATTGGCTTAGCTGGAAATGGCAGGTTGATAGACTGGGAGATCTTCAATAGACCTAATAAGGGAGGTTTAAACGGTTTTTCACATTTCGCCGTAAAAGCTGAAGCTGATGGAAGAGTATTAGACTCTAGGGTTTTAAACGGTGATCTACCGCCTCCTTACAGTGGAGAATTTTCCAAACAGCCATTTCAGTCGTTTGGCTTTGGCCCTCCAAGAGAATATATGGCTGGTTTCCCCCACTTTAAAATAAGTAGGTTTGAAGGTGCTTTCCCCATAGCGAGAGTAGTATTTAAAGACGATGTTTTCCCGGGAGAGGTAGAAATGGTGGCATTCAACCCATTTATTCCGCTTAACGATAAAGATTCTAGCATACCAGCGGCATTCTTCGAAATAAAAGTACGTAATACAACTGAGAAGAAAATAACATACACCATCTGCCTCTCTGTGAGGAATCCCCTACCGCCAGGTACGACGGTAAATATGTACGGTGAGACTGGGGAGGTTAAGTTCATAAGGCTCAGTTCTAAGTTGCTTAAAGAAGACGACTTAAATTACGGCAATTTAACCATAGCTACAGACGCCGTGGATGTAAGCTACCAGGAGTACTGGTATCGTGGAGCATGGTTTGACGAGTTGACAGTTTATTGGAGGGACTTCTCCAACCTAGGTAGACTTAGAAATAGACGTTATGATGAATGTAAACATAATGTTCAAGACCACTGCTCACTAGCGGCTCATCTTCAGGTAGATTCTGGAGATGAAAAAAGCGTTAGATTTATAATAGGTTGGTATTTTCCGAACTGTTACAACTACTGGAGCTCTGAAGAGAGTGGAAAAGTTAGGGCTTGGAGAAACTACTATGCCACTATTTTTAAAGATTCTACTGAAGTTGCAGTTTATGGACTGAAGAACTGGATTAGGCTGTACAAGGAAACGTTAGAGTTTAAAGAAGCGTTATTCTCCTCATCACTCCCATCTTTCGTGATAGATGCCATATCGGCGAATATATCGATTTTAAAAACACCAACAGTACTACGTCTAGAAGATGGATCACTATATGGGTTTGAGGGATGCCATCCATCATCTGGATGCTGTGAGGGAAGCTGTATGCACGTGTGGAATTATGCTGTTGCAACAGCCTTCCTATTTCCCAACCTCGAACGTTCCATGTTAGACCTCTATTTTAAATATTGCCAACGTCAGGATGGAAGGCTCAGCTTCCGTCTTCAGCTCCCCTTAGGCAGAGGATTGTGGAAGTTTCCACATGCTGCAGTAGATGGGCAGTTCGGTTGCGTAATCAGAGCTTACAGGTTCTGGAAGATCTCCGGAGATTCTTCCTGGCTGAAATCCACATGGAGCTATATTAAGAAGGCAATCGAATACGCTTGGGCTGAAACAAATGAAGACATGTGGGATCTAAATATGGATGGTGTAATCGAGGGAAGGCAGCATCACACCTTAGACATGGAACTTTTCGGTCCGAACTCGTGGCTTACAGGGTTTTACTTGGCGGCTCTTAAAGCAGGGGCGGAGATGGCGAAGTACTTGGGAGATGAGTATACAGCCGAGAAGTATTTGAAGATTTTTGAAAAGGGCAGGAGATGGGTGGATCAAAACCTCTTCAATGGGGAGTACTACCATCAACTTATAGATTTAAACGATAAAAGCATTCTCGAGCGGTTTAAACACGTAGATGGCGGAGTTGTGGATACTTATTGGAATGGGGAGCACGGCGAGATCAAGTATCAGATAGGTGAGGGTTGTGAAATAGATCAAGTGGTAGCTCAATGGCATGCAAATATCTCAGGACTTGGAGAAATATTCGATAAACTGAAGGTGAAAAGAGCGCTGGAATCCATATACAGATATAATTTCAAGAAGAGTTTAAGGAATTTTATAAATCCATGCCGCATCTTTAGTTTAAATGACGAAGCTGGTGTTGTCATATGCGAATGGCCTGAGGGAAGACGCAAACCTATGATACCTGTACCTTATGCTGAAGAAACTATGAGTGGGTTTGAATATGCTGTTTCAAGCCATATGATACAGGAGGGGCTTATTGAGCAGGGATTGGAAATAGTAAAAGCCGTCAGAGATAGGTATGATGGTGAGAAACGGAATCCTTGGAATGAAATTGAGTGTGGAAGCAATTACGCCCGCTCTATGGCTTCATACACCCTCTTATTGGCTTTAAGTGGGTTTGAATTCGATTCGGTTAAGGAATACATGGGTTTCAATCCATGTTTAAATCAAAGGGATGAATTTAGATGCTTCTGGTCTCTCGGATCGGGGTGGGGAATTTTTAAATCAAGTAAATCTCAAGTCTTAATCCAAGTTAAGTATGGAAAACTGAAGCTGAAGAGGCTGAAGCTTCCATTCCTAAAAGGTCGTAAAATCAAGTCCATCTTAGTGGATGGAAAAAGTGTTGGATTTAAAGAAGAGGGTGGAGAAATAACGTTGGACAATACGTGCTCGGTTTGTAGAGAATTAGTAATTCGACTTTCGACAAACATCTAACTCAAAATTCCTTTAATCTTTTTTAGCTCAGGATGATCCATTTCACCATCTTGATATACGTATGTAAACTCCTTAAGGCTTGCCGCGGCACCCACCTCGCCCTTATTGCTCAATGCTAAAACGGCTATCCCATTTACAAAGTTCCTACGGTAGAGGGTTTCAAGTATAGCCTTCTCACAGGCTTCTTGAGGATTTAAACCAGTACTCATAAGATCGCATACTCTTTTCGAGAGACAGTAGTTCACAGCTAATTCACCAACCCCCGTTGTAACGGCACCTCCCACTCTATTGTCAACGTATATACCAGCGCCTATTACGGCGGAGTCGCCAACTCTACCAGGCATTTTCATGAAGAGTCCAGTTGTAGAATTTCCTGCAGCCATAGTGCCCCTTGCATCTAAAGCTATAGCGCTTACCGTTTCTCTCCAGGAATCTCGCATAACCTTTAAAACCCTATCGTAAAATGAACCTTTCTCTAAAGCCTCCGACTTAATCTTCTCAAGCATTTCAACCCATTTTTCCCTCGCATTAGGCTTCCAGAGGAATTCCTTTTTAAAACCGCATTTTAAAGCGAATTCTAAAGCACCTTCTCCTACAAGTAGGATGTGCGGTGTAAGTTCCATAACTTTTCTAGCTACAGATATTGGGTGTTTTATGTATTTTAAGGCTCCGACAGCACCACATCTAAGCGTTTCTCCGTCCATTATTGATGCGTCTAGTTCGACTTCTCCCTTGAAGTTTGGAAGCCCACCTAAACCGACGGTTAAAACACTTAAATCATCCTCTACTACTTTTATGCCTTCTTCAACGGCATCCAGTGCTACTCCTCCGGACTTTAAAACGGCTAAGCCTCTTGCGACGGCTTTAAAACCGAAGTCCCATGTAGCAACAATCATGATCCGCTTCATTTCGCTCTGAAAATCCATTTAAACATGTTTAGCCTTTATAAGTTTAAGCTTGAAGCTGGAAGTGCCGAGGATAATATTGGGCGCACAACCACTGCTTGGAGAATCCTACCAAGGTGAAGAGAAGAACAAGATGTATAGAGCTAGGTTTTCAAGTATAAGCTACACGGTTAAACTTTTGCAGGCGGCGTATGAAGACGGCTTAGATACAATATCGATCATGAGTATGTTGAATAGCGAGTTGTTTAAGAAGCTTTTGGAGGCTTTAAAACTTCTCAAGGAGCAGGGTATTGTTTTCCAAGTCACACCCTGTGTAAGCATACCGTTGAAATTGAACGGCTCTCCCATTGACGATTATAGAAGATGGCTTACTTACTTTCATTATGAGCGTAGGCTCTTTAATTCGAAGGAGCTTGAGAAGAAGTATCTAAACGATCCAATACTGCTAACGAGGCCGAATTGGAGGGAAAGATTTCTTCAGATGATGGAAGGAGGAGAACCGTACAAACAGAAGGATTTTAAAGAGGTTCAGGTTGACTTTGAGCTGCTGGAAAAAAGGGTCTATGTTTTTAAAGGATTTGAAGGGCCATTCATAAACTTAGGTTCAGAGTGCGACTTCCTAGTGATGGCGGCTAGACTGGATATTTTAACCATGCTGATTGAATGGTTGAAGTCTAGAGGTTTTAACCGTATTCTTATATCTTCACATCACGCTGGGTCTACAATACCGATTATCGAAAGCTCAGGTCTAAAAGTAGATGGATATGCCACGCCTGTGAATCCTATAGGTGCTTTAATGCTTCCGACAACTGAAGATGCGTTAAAAGCAATTAAACCAGTCGCTGATAAGACGATTGCCATTAAACCCTTAGCCGGGGGAAGGGTTAACCCATATGAAGCCTTTAACTTCCTCACCCATAATAACATTAGACACTGTATGCTAGGGGTTGCTTCAATCGAGGAGCTTAAAGCAGACTTGGAAGCAGCTAAACTAATGATTCAAAATGTTTAAACGATCCAAGTTTGCATCTACATAAACTCCGTCAACTTCTTCTTTAAACCTACGGGTAATGTTAGCCAGCCGATCTTAGACCAGGCTTTTAAGAGATTATGGAAGTAAATGTCGAAAACCTTTTATTTAAATTCTTGTTGTTGTGTTCTTACGTATATCTTTAGAAAGAGGGTTAACTGATGGGTCGTAGAAAAAAGAGGGCGCCGAAGAGAGGCTCATTAGCATATATCCCCAAGGTTAGAGCCAGCTCAATAGTTGGGAAAATTGGATTTTGGCCTAGTGTAGATTATGATAAGCCTAGGCTGTTGGGGTTCGCTGGTTACAAGGCTGGTATGGCGCATGTGTTAACTATTAATGATACTCGCAACTCTCCGTACTATGGTAAAGAGGTTCTCATACCTGTGACAGTTTTAGATACCCCTCCTCTTTACGTAGTTGCTGTGAGATGTTATGAAAGCACCCCCTATGGTTTAAGGACGCTTGGAGAAGTATGGGTTGATAAACCCCCCAAGGATATTGAAAGGATTCTTACGATCCCTGAAAAATTTAACCGTGATGAAATGATTAAAAAGATTAAGAGTAGCTTAGATAGGGTATCAGAGATTAGGGTTCTAACTTGTACTCAACCCCGTCTCTCTGGTCTTGGAAAGAAGACACCTGAATTATTTGAGATAGGTGTGGGAGGTGGCTCTGTAGAAGAGAGGTTGGAATACTGTTTAAGCCTTCTCGGTAAGGAAATTAAAGCTAGAGATGTTTTAAAGGATGGGATGTACGTCGATGTTTCATCCATCACTAGGGGTAGAGGCTTTCAAGGAGTTGTAAAGAGGTGGGGTGTTAAACGCCGCCCTCACAAATCGAGGAAGGGTGTTAGGAAGGTTGGTACACTTGGACCCTGGTCTCCGGCGACGGTTCTGCATACGGTTCCTAGAGCAGGTCAAATGGGCTTCTTCCAAAGGATTGAACATAACAAGCGTATAATGAAAATAGGTGTGAACGGGGAAGAAATTACACCTAAGGGCGGTTTCACTAGGTATGGTGTAATTAAGGGAGACTACGTTCTAATTAAGGGTAGCATACCTGGACCTGTTAAAAGGCTGGTGAGACTTAGGGTGGTTGCACGCTTGCATAAGGGTACTCCTGAAACAGCGCCGCAGATAACGTATGTTAAAGTCTAATGGAGGTTAGCTATCTTGTCTAAAGCTGGTTCTGAGGGTTTCTTAAGGGTCTTAGGTTTAGATGGTAAAGTTGCAGGTAGGGTGAAAGCTCCGGGAGTCTTTGCGATGGATGTTCGCCTGGATTTAATACGTAGAGTTGTTGTAGCGCTTCAGACTCATAGGCTTCAGAGGAAGGGTAGAGATGAGCTGGCTGGCAAGCGGCATGTCGTCGAATATTTAGGTGTAGGTAGGAGTCTTTCAAGAGTTCCGAGGCTTAAGGGTACCACTAGGGCTTCATTCGTCCCCTTCGCCGTAGGCGGTAGACTTACACATCCACCTAGCCCTGAAAAAGACATCTATAAAAGGGTGAATAAGAAGGAGAGGCTTCTAGCGCTAAGTTCAGCTATAGCCGCTACAGCGTCTAAGGAATACGTTCAAGCTAGAGGGCATGTAGTTGAGAAGGTCAAATACTTTCCATTAGTGGTTGTAGATGATGTTCAGTCTTTAAAGAAGACCAAAGATGTTGTCAATCTGTTTAAAAGCCTAGGAGTTTGGGATGACGTTTTGAGGGTTAAAGATAATATGGGTAAGATTAGAGCTGGTAAAGGTAAGATGAGGGGTAGGAAGTATAAAGGTGGTAAAGGTCCACTTATAGTGGTTGCTAAAGACGATGGTGTAGGTTTATCTACTAGAAACATTCCCGGTGTTGACGTGGTAGAGCTTAAAAATATTAATGTGGAGGTTTTAGCACCTGGAGGTAGTCCAGGTAGGCTTACAATATGGGATAGATCCAGCATAGTGGCTTTAAGGTCTATGTTTAAAGAGGAGGTATCGTAATAATGGTTAAAAGTACAGATGTAAAATTTATGGATAGCGTACGATTAGCTAATATTCTCCTATACCCTCTTATGACTGAGAAAGCAGTAAATCTAATAGAATCTCAGAATACCTTAACCTTTATAGTTGATGTTAAAGCTTCAAAAAGTGACATTAAAAGGGCTTTCGAGAGGTTTTTCAACGTTAAAGTGCTTAAAGTTAGAACTGTTGTGATGCCTGATGGACGTAAGAGAGCATATATAGTGCTCAGCCCCGAATACAGCGCCTCAGACATCGCAGTTAGACTTGGAATATTATAGTGGTGATCTTAAATGGGTAAAAGGATTCTCTCTCAGAGAAGGGGTAAAGGCTCCCAAGTTTTTACAGCGCCGACCCATAGGAGAGTAGCCCCCTCTAAATATCCATCTTTAGCAGCATCACCTAAGGATGGTGTTATTAGAGGTATTGTTGTCGATCTTCTCCATGACTCTGGCAGGGGTACTCCACTGGCATTGATAGAGCTTGAAAATGGTGTACGCTATCACACGGTTGCATGTGAAGGTTTAGGTGTTAATGAAGTAGTTGAAATAGGGCCAAAGGCTTCGTTTAAACCAGGAAATGTTCTATTCCTTTCCGATATACCTGATGGTGCCGTAATATGCAACGTTGAGAAAAACCCCGGTGATGGGGGTAAACTTCTAAGGGCTTCTGGAAGTTATGGGGTAGTTCTGGCGCATACAGATGCCGGCGTTGTAGTTAAAATGCCGTCGGGTAAAACAATGGTATTAAATGGTATGTGTAGAGCGACAATCGGTGTTATTGCCGGAGGCGGTAGGACTGAGAAACCGTTTCTAAAAGCTGGTGTAAAGCTTAAGCTTATGAGGGCTAGAGGCCGTAAGTATCCAACTGTTCGGGGAGTCGCTATGGCTGCTGTTTACCATCCGCATGGCGGCGGTAGGCATCAGCATCCAGGTAAACCGACGACTGTAAGTAAGACTGCTCCACCGGGTGCTAAAGTTGGACTTATAGCCGCTAAGAAGGCTGGTAGAGGAGCTAGAGTTCGAAAAGCCGTTAAATCTCCCGTTTAATAGTTTTAGCAATGCTTCTTCTGACTTTACCCTCACCCTTTTTAGTGATAACATTTCTGTTTCAAGCTCTTCGATTACAGTGGCTCTTTCTCGTGAAGCGCCCCTTCCAATACATGTATTTGGATTTACTGTCTTCTAAATGGTTACTTTTGCTTTGGGTTTTAGTATGAGGCC